>JAAFIY010000013.1 GCA_013297985.1 Comamonadaceae bacterium
ACGAGATCAGGTTAAGCACCAGCGCATGCCGCATAAACGGGATGGTTCGCTTGATTCGGAAAAACTCCATGCTGGCGGCCTTAGGCGAATGTGTCAGTCAGTAAAGGAAACAGGCTGTGGGTGTGGTGCAACGCGAGGTGCTCAAACACTGGGCTCAGCCGTGGGTTTGACGCGAGAGGTGGGCACCACCGGGGCGTCGGCGCCGCCCTTCCACACCGTGCCAATCGAAACGGTCTTGAGCTTTTTCTTGCGCCCGTACCACAGGTTCACCAAGGCGCGTGAGAAGACCACGCTGGAGAACATGCTGGTGAGAATGCCCAGGCAGTGCACCACGGCAAAACCGCGCACCGGCCCAGAGCCAAACGCCAACAAAGCAATGCCAGCGATCAGGGTGGTGATGTTGCTGTCCAAAATCGTGGCCCAGGCGCGGTCATAGCCCACGTGGATGGCCTGTTGTGGTGAAACACCTGCCCGCAGCTCTTCTCGGATGCGTTCATTGATCAGCACGTTGGAATCAATCGCCATGCCCAGCACCAGCGCAATCGCGGCCATGCCAGGCAGGGTGAGCGTGGCTTGCAGGCTGGACAGCATCGCAATCAGCAGCAACAAGTTAAAGGCCAGCGCCAAACTGCTGAACACGCCAAACAGCATGTAGTACACACACATAAAGGCGGCCACTGCCACAAAGCCCCAGGTCACGCTGTTAAAGCCTTTGGCGATGTTTTCCGCACCCAGGCTGGGGCCAATGGTGCGTTCTTCAATGATTTCCATAGGCGCAGCCAGCGAACCGGCGCGCAGCAGCAGCGCGGTGTCATTGGCTTCTACTGTGGTCATGCGCCCAGTGATTTGCACTCGGCCGCCACCAATTTCACTACGAATGACAGGCGCCGTCACCACTTCGCCCTTGCCTTTTTCAAACAGCAAGATGGCCATGCGCTTGTTGACGTTTTCACGCGTGACGTCGCGGAAGATGCGCGCGCCTTTGCTGTCCAGCGTCAGGTGTACGGCCGCTTCTTGGGTTTGCTGATCAAAGCCAGGCTGCGCATCGGTGAGGTTTTCGCCCGTCAGGATCACTTGGCGCTTGACGATCACGCCCTGGCCATTGCGGTCAAGATAGCGCTCAGACCCAAACGGCACGCTGCCAGAACCGGCCTCAGCCGCACGGCCCTCGGTGCTTTCGTCGACGAGTCGAATCTCGAGTGTGGCGGTGCGGCCCAAAATGTCTTTGGCCTTGGCCGTGTCTTGCACGCCGGGCAGCTGCACCACGATGCGGTCCAGCCCCTGCTGCTGAATCACCGGTTCTGCCACGCCCAGTTCGTTGATGCGGTTGTGCAGGGTGGTGATGTTTTGCTTCAGCGCGTTTTGCTGCACCGTGCGCACCGATTCGGGCTTGATGGTGGCGGCCACGCGGAACTCAGCCCCGTCGCCGCTGATGGTGGGCACCAAGTCAGGGAAGGTGTCACGAATCAGGCGCGACACGGCTTCTGCGGTGTCGCGGTCACGGGCCCGCACTTCCACGCTCTGGCCGTTGCGGCTGACGCCACCGTGGCGGATGTTTCTCTCACGCAGTGAGGTGCGCACATCGCTGCTGAGTGAATCCACCCGCTTGGTGAGCGCCGACTGCATGTCCACCTGCAGCATGAAGTGCACGCCGCCGCGCAGGTCTAAGCCCAAATACATCGGCTCGGCGCGAATCTTGGACAGCCACGCGGGCGAGCGCGACGCCAAATTGAGCGCAATCACAAATGAGGGGTCGCTGGGGTCAGGTACCAAGGCGCGTTGAATGGCGTCGCGCGCCTTCAATTGCGTATCGGTGGTGTCAAAGCGGGCCCGCACCGATGTGCCTTCGAGCGCAATCATGTCGGGCGTGATGCTGGCGTCTTTCAGCGCTTGTTCCACCCGGGCCAGCACGGCGGCATCTACCCGCGCGCTGGTCTTTGCGGGCGACACCTGCACCGCAGGCGCTTCGCCAAAGAAGTTGGGCAGCGTGTACAGGGTGCCCAGCACCACCGTGACGATGATGAACAGGTACTTCCAGAGCGGGTAGCGATTCATGTCGGCTCAGAAAAACACCCGAATGGCAGCCCCAGGCCACCGTCGAGTGAATGGCACAAGGCCGGGTTTACTTGATCGTGCCTTTGGGCAGCACTTGGATCACGGCGCTGCGCTGTACTTGCACTTCTACTGAGCCGGAGATTTCCACGCCCAGGTAGTTGTCGCCCAACTTGGTCACTCGGCCCAGCATGCCGCCTGCGGTAACGACTTCGTCACCCTTGGCGAGTGCGTCCACCATGGCTTTGTGCTCTTTCTGCTTCTTCATTTGGGGGCGGATCATCACAAAATAAAGCACCACAAACATCAAGATGAGTGGCAGCAGACTCGTGAGGGTCGAGGTCATGTCGCCGCCAGAGGCGGCGGCGGGCGCGGTTTGCGCCCAAGCGGTGGAAATCAGCACGTTCAAACTCTCCATCAGCAATCAAAAAGGGGGCTGGTCAGCGCCGCGATGAGTGCGCCCAAGCACAAAACACGGCGCGCGCTATCAGACGCAACTACGCCCAAGGCAACCTTAGATTGTAGAAGGCGGGGCGCCTGGCCCAATTGCCGGGCCAGGCGATGCCCTGCGCGCGCAGCCGAATTACGCCGCGATGCGCTCTGCGCCTGCAGCCGTGGCGGCTTCGAACGCGGTCTGGGCGCTGACCCAGCGGCGCCGCGCATCGGCCAAATGGCGTTCTTTCACATGGCCATAGCCCCGGATGTGCTCGGGCACCCGGGCCAATTCCACCGCTGCGGCGTGGTTGTGTGCGGCCAAGCGGGGCAGCAGCGCGGTGATGGATGCTTGGTATTCACCAATCAGGGCCCGCTCCGTGCGGCGCTCGTCGGTGTAGCCAAAGGGGTCCAGCGCGGTGCCGCGCAGCCCTTTGAACTTGGCCAGCATGCCAAATGCATGACGCATCCACGCGCCAAAGGGCTGCTTGATCAGGTGGCCCTTGTCGTCGCGCGCAGCCAGGGCAGGGGGCGCCAGGTGGTAACGCACCGTGTAGTCGCCTTGCATTTGCTGCGCCACCCGATCCAAGAAACCGGTGTCGGTGTGCAGGCGGGCCACTTCGTATTCATCTTTGTAGGCCATGAGCTTGAACAGGTAGCGCGCCACCGCTTCTGTCAGCGTGGTCTTGCCCAAGGCCGTTTCGGCTTGTTGCACCTGTTGCACAAAGCTGCGGTAGCGGTCGGCATAGGCCGCGTTTTGGTAGGCCGTCAAAAACTCAACGCGCTTGGCGATCAGTTCATCCAGGGTTTCGCGCTTTTTGAACTGCACCACGCTTGTGCCTTGCGAGGCTTGTGCCTTGTGCAGGGCTTGCTCTACAGCCTCGGGCCGCGCGGCGGCCAAGCGGCCCCATTCAAACGCGGCTTTGTTGGCGTTGATGGCTACGTCGTTGAGTTCAATGGCGCGCATCAGGGCGCTGTGGGCCAGCGGAATCCAGCCCTTTTGCCACGCGTAGCCCAGCATCATGGGGTTGGTGTACAGGCTGTCGCCCATCAGGCGGTTGGCCATGGCGTCGGCATTGAAAGCGCCCACGCCTTCAGCGCCCACGGTGTCGATGACTTGCGCCAAGCACTGGTCGGCCGGGTTGGCCCAGTTGGCATTGCGCACAAAGGCGGCCGTGGGGGTGCTGTGGGTGTTGATGGCCACATGGGTGCGGCCCTGGCGCATGCGGGCCATGGTTTCTTTGCCGACGCTCACGATGGGGTCGCAGCCCATCACCAAATCAGCCGCCGCCAAGCTGACGCGGGTGGTACGAATGTCGTCTTGGCTTTGCGCAATCAGCACATGGCTCCAGGTGGCGCCACCTTTTTGCGCCAAACCTGCAGCGTCTTGGGTGACGATGCCTTTGCCTTCCAGGTGCGCGGCCATGCCCAGTAGTTGGCCAATGGTGATCACGCCGGTGCCGCCCACGCCTGCCACCACAATGCCCCAGGCTTGGCCTGCGGCCAAAGCGGGCACGGGCGGCTCGGCCAAGGGCTGGTCTTTGGTGAGTGCAAACGGGTCTACCGCCGCGCCCTTGGCTTTCTTCTTGAGCTCGCCACCTTCAACGGTGACAAAGCTGGGGCAAAAGCCTTTGATGCAGCTGATGTCTTTGTTGCAGGTGCTTTGGTTGATGGTGCGCTTGCGGCCAAAGTCGGTCTCAAGCGGCTCCACGCTCATGCAGTTGCTTTGCACGCCACAGTCGCCGCAGCCTTCGCACACCAGTTCATTGATGAAGACGCGCTTGGCGGGGTCCACCATGGTGCCGCGCTTGCGGCGGCGGCGTTTTTCGGTGGCGCAGGTCTGGTCGTAAATGATGACGGTGGTGCCTTTGATCTCGCGAAACTCGCGCTGCACCGCGTCCAGTCTGTCACGGTGCTCAATGGCAATGCCCGGCGGCAGGGTCAGGCCTGATGCATCCGCGCCGCCGCTCAAGTGCGCGTATTTCTCGGGTTCGTCCGTCACGATGGTGATCTTTTGCGCGCCTTCGGCCTTCAGGCTATTGGCCATTTGCAGCACCGAATGGCCCTCGGGCCGCTCGCCCACTTGCTGGCCGCCCGTCATGGCCACCGCGTCGTTGTAGAGCACCTTAAAGGTGATGTTGACGCCCGCCGCAATGCACTGCCGAATGGCCAGGCTGCCGCTGTGAAAGTAAGTGCCGTCGCCCAGGTTGGCGAATATGTGGCCGTCAGTGGTAAACGGGGCTTGGCCCACCCAGGGCACGCCTTCGCCGCCCATTTGGGTAAAGCCAATCGTGCTGCGGTCCATCCAGGTGGCCATGAAGTGGCAGCCAATGCCCGCCATGGCGCGTGAGCCTTCGGGCACCTTGGTGCTGGTGTTGTGCGGGCAGCCTGAGCAGAACCACGGTGCGCGGTCGGCCCCCGGCACACCGCCTTTCAATTCGATGACTTTCATCGACTGTTCTTTGGCCGTGATGACGGCCACCCGCGCGTCCAAGCGCGCCTGGGTGTCGGCATCCACGCCCATGCGCTTGATGCGTTGGGCGATGGCCTTGGCAATCAGCGCAGGCGTCAGGTCTGCATTGGCACGCAGCAAGGTATTGGCGCTGGGGTTGGCCATGGACCATTCGCCGCCCGAGAAATCACCATCAGCTTCAGTGAACTTGCCCAGCACCAGCGGGCGCACGTCGGGGCGCCAGTTGTAGAGCTCTTCTTTCAGCTGGTATTCAATGACCTGGCGCTTTTCTTCAATCACCAAAATCTCGCGCAGGCCGGTGGCAAATTCACGGGTGATTTGGGCTTCTAGCGGCCACACCACGCCCACCTTGTGCAGGCGAATGCCCAGCCTGCGGCAGTCGTCGTCGTCCAGGCCCAAATCGGCCAGGGCTTGCCGGGTGTCGTTCCAGGCCTTGCCGCTGGCGATCAGGCCTAAGCGGTCATGTGGCCCGTGCACAGCGGTGTAGTTGAGTTTGTTGGCGCGGATATAGGCCAGCGCGGCGTACCACTTGGTGTCAAACAAACGCTCTTCTTGCACCAGCGCGTGGTCAGGCCAGCGGATGTGCACGCCGCCTGCGGGCATTTCAAAGTCAGTGGGAATTTGGATTTGCACCCGCTGCGGGTCAATCACCGCGGTGGCGCTGCTCTCCACAATTTCTTGAATTGTCTTCATGCCCGCCCACACACCGGCGTAGCGGCTCATGGCCCAAGCGTGCAAGCCCAGGTCCAAAATCTCTTGCACGCTGGCGGGAAAGAACACCGGCAGCCCGCAGGCCTTGAAGATGTGGTCGCTTTGGTGCGCCGCCGTGCTGCTTTTGGCCACGTGGTCGTCACCCGCCACCGCAATCACCCCGCCCCAGGGCGTGGTGCCCGCCATGTTGGCGTGCTTGAACACATCGCTGCAGCGGTCCACCCCCGGGCCTTTGCCGTACCAAATGCCAAACACGCCATCAAACCGGTTGGTGCCAGGCGGCGAAAAACCTAGCTGCTGCGTGCCCCACAAAGCGGTGGCGGCCAATTCTTCATTCACCCCGGGCTGAAACACCACGTTTTGCGCTTGCAGATAGCTGCGCGCCTTCCACAAAGCCTGGTCATAGCCGCCCAGCGGCGAGCCGCGATAGCCGCTGATAAAGCCCGCCGTGTTCTTGCCCACCAACGCATCACGCTGGCGCTGCAGCATCGGCAGCTTGACGAGGGCTTGCACACCGCTCATGAAGGCGCGGCCTTGGTCCAGGCTGTATTTGTCGTCGAGCGTGACGGTTTCTAGCGCGCGGCGGACGGATTCGGGCAGCGGTGCGTTCATGGGTGTGAGCGGCGTTGGGGGCAGTCGTTGCGAAGGGGGGCGGCCAATGCACAGTCTAGAGTGCGCGCTCAGGAATGTCTTTGCTTTCTGTGCCCGCCACACAGACAATGCGGCAACATCCTTGCTAGAAATTACCTGTTTTGGAAACACTCGATAAGTTTGACTGGCAAATCCTGCGTGAACTGCAGGCCGATGCCCGATTGACCAACACCGAACTGGCCAGCCGCGTGGGCTTAAGCCCCGCGCCCTGCTGGAGGCGTGTGCGCGCGCTAGAGACGGCGGGTTTCATCCGCGGCTACCGCGCCGAGATTGACCGGCAAAAAGTAGGCCTGGGCGTGCTGGCTTTTGTGCGCATTGATGCCGAACGCACCACGGCCGAAGCCACCGCGCCACTAGAAGCCGCCATCCAGCAGATCCCCGAAATCATCAGCTGCCACTACATCAGCGGCGCCGGCATTTTTGAGCTGCAAGTGGTGTCACGCGACCTGGAGACCTTCAGCAAACTGATGCGCGAAACCCTCTTGGCGCTGCCCAATGTGAAAGACCTGCACACCAGCTTTTCATTGGGTGAGGTGAAGCATCGGGGGGAGTTGCCGCTGGGGCCTGGGGTCTAAATACAATAGTGCTATAACGCCCTATTTACCTGCTCAGAAAGCTATGAAAAACATAGCTAATGGGTCTGGCGGCCGTCACCGCGCAAACCAAGCCTTCACCACCCCTTCAGCGGGCTTGTTGCGAAACGATACCCCGATGTTGGGGAAGGCCAGGTAGGGCATGACGGAGTCGGTGATCCAGTAGTCAAGTGCCTGCACCATCAGCGGCGAGCGCATGGTTGCGCTAGCTTCGGCGATGGCTTCAAAAGAGGCTTGGTGGACGATGGCTTGCAGTGAGAAATCAGTGGTAGTGGAACGTGGGATACACAAAAAGGGGCTTGTGTCAAACGAGCCAAAGCCGGCCGTGCAGACGGTTTCTTCCATGTAACCAGGCTGCGAAAAGGCATTGCCGCGCGACTGAATGCCAAACAGCGCCATCACGGTTTTGCCATAGCGGTCGAGGTAGGCCATGGATTTTTTGAGGTCGTTCGCGATAGCGGCTTTGTATGAGGCCACGGTGAGGTTGCGGGCCAATGCGGTGGTGTTGGGCGGCGCAAAGATGCTCGACTGAATGATGTCGATGCGGCGCATCAGCTCGGTGGGTGCGCCGGTGCCCTCTTGCCATAGCAAGGGGCTGCTGTTCATGAAGGTCTGCCCTTTGAAGCTGGCGCGCATGGTGTCGTGTGCTTTCAGGTATTCGCTTGCAAATAGCGCCAGCGCCTGGGGCGATCCGTCACCCGTGTCGAAGTACATGCACGTGCTGCAGCCCAACTCCCAAATGTCGATGCCCAGCGACTGAAAAAACGGCGCCCGCTCGGCGATGTAGGCCTGGTACGCGCCAAACCACTGCCGAAAGTTGTCCATCGTTGCGGGCGGCACAAACATGCTGTTTCGGTTGTTGCGATCAAAGTAGCCCTGGATCTGGTTGGTCATCAACACCTTCAGGCCCAACGCTTTGGCGCTGCGCACCAAGTAGGCCAGATCGGCGTCGGTGATGGATCCAAAGGTTTCTTCGGCGCTGGTGAAGGTCCAAGAACCGTCTGCCCGGTTGGTAGCCCAGTGCCATTGGGTGACAGCAAAAAAGTCAGCGCCCAGGGCTTTCAGGCGGCGCAGGGTGCGGTCAATCTCGGTGCGCAAATCGCCTGTGCAGCCGGCAGGGGCGCCAGGGGCGTTGGGGAGGACGAAGGCCGGGTTGCCGGGCTGCAAACCGATATCTTTGAGCATGGTGCCGCGGCTGATCGTGGGGGCCAGGGGCGCACCGGTGGTAGGCGGAAGCGGCCGACCACCCAACCAGGTGGCGGGGTAGGTGACGTGGTCAATGGCCAGCTTGCACGGGTCGCGGTTGATTTGCGCCAGGCTGGAGGTGGGCGTGGTGTAGCTTTGCGGGTAGCGCACCTGGGCCAGGTCGGTGGGCACTGAATAACTCGCCACTTGCGGGCCCACGCTGAGCACTTGGGTGGGCGACACCTCCAAGTTGAAGTAGGCCGTACCGCCGGAGCGCACCACGGGCACGAACAGGCGACCGGTGGCAGCGTCAAAATAGTCGAACACGCCAGAGGTGCCCGACGCCTGACCCACGCTGTGCAGCGCGCCCACGCTCAAACGCACATCGCTGAAAAACGTGGTGCCCACTTGCACCAGGGGAATCTGCAACACGTTGGAGGCGGGGTCATAGCTGTCGATGAACTGCGCCTCAAGCGCGGGGTTGGCGGGCGCGGCGGGGTCGACCGGTGCGGCCCCTGCGCCAAATCCGCTCAGCGCAAACCAAAAGACCGATGCAAACGCAACGAATGCACGCATGGCGAATCCCCTTTTTTGATGTGCTCTACCTGGGCCACAGCGCCCACAACTGCAGCGGCTGCTTCAGCCGCCCAGCCACCTCGCCCGCATCATCGCCCCAACCCATGAAGTAGTCACCCCGCACGCCGCCCACGATGGCGCTGCCGGTGTCTTGGGCGAACACCAGGCGTTGCGTGGCCAGCGTGGGGCCGGGGGTGTGCAGCCACAGGGGGGTGCCGTAGGGGATGCTCAAAGGGTCTACGGCAATGGAGCGGCCGGGCGTGAGGGCCACGCCCAATGCGCCCTTGGGGCCAAAGCTGGCGTCCAGATCGCTCAAGGGCTCTTCGCGGAAGAACACATAGCGCGGGTTGGCCCACAGCATCTCTTGCACGCGGTGCGGATTGGCGCGCACCCAGGCTTTGATGCCGGGCCAGCTGGCGTCGGTGATGGCACCCTGGTCTAGCAGCCAGCGGCCCACGCTGCGGTAGGGCTGCTCATTGGTGGCGGCGAAGGCCACGCGGATCATTTGGGTGCGGCCATCGGCCAGGGTGACGCGCAGGCGGCCGGAGCCTTGGATGTGCAGCACCAGGGCGTCGATGGGGTCCGCCATCCAGGCGATTTCTTGGCCGCGCAGGGCGGCTTGGGCCTGCGGCAGGGTGTCGATTTCTTGGCGGCTAAACCAGGGCCTGCCGCGCTGCACACCCGCCGGGGCGCGGTAAAGCGGCACGCCAAAGCCCGCCTGCGCCGTGCGTCGGGCGTCGAACACGGGTTCGTAGTAGGCCGTCAGCAGGCCTTCGGGGTTGGCGCTGGTGAGCGATTCCACCCGCCAGGGCGCAAAGCGGGTCATGAGCCAATCGCGCTGCTCGGCGGCGCTGCCGATGGTCAAGCGGCGCGCTTCGTCGCACAGCGCAGCCGCGTTGGGCATGGGGGCTAGTCGGGCGGGGTTTTCGCAATTGCGGGCCCAGGCGTTCCAGGCGTCGGCAAAAGCGTCGTCGGGCCAGCCGGGCAAATCCACCCAGCGGGCGGGCAGCCAGCGGCTGCGCGGGGTGCCGGTGGTGACGGGGCTCCAGCCTGCGGTGTCATCGGGGGCGCTGCGGGTTGGGGGCGCGGGCAAGGCCACAGCGGGCGCGTTGGGCATGGGTATGCCCGGGGTGGCGACGGGCGCAGAAACGGGCGGAGAAACGGGCATAGAGGGCGCGCGTGCGGGCGCGGCCGATGGCTTGGGCGGCGCAGGGGTGCTAAGCGGCACGCTGCTGCAGGCGCTGAGCGTTCCTAGAATCACCAAAGCCCACGCAAAGCCCCACGCCGTCCAATGCGCGGTGGGCACCCTGACAGGGCCGCCCATTACACCTGCCACCGCCTGCTGCCGCTTGTCTTGCATATGACGCTGATCCTGCTTGAAGCCCTTGCGGCCTTATTGATTCTGTTGGGCATTGTGTGGTGGACGATGTTCAGTGGCCGCCCCAAGGGTGAACTGCCGCCAGATGCATCGGCCGATGCGAGCAGCCACGCCCCGGTGATTGCGCCGAATAGCCCTGATGGCGCCAATCGCTCAGACAATCAAAAATGATAGCGCCTTAGGCTGATTTCATGGGCGTAGCAGGGCTTTTTGGCTAGGTGCGCTGCGGTGCTACAGCGGCGCGGCATTGGGGCTGGCGTAGTCGAAGGTGTTGCGCACGCTGAAGTTGGTTTGGTTCACTGAAATCGAAGGCTCCAGCGCGCTCACCTGGTGCCACCAGCCGGGTGGCAGGTAGATGGCCTCACCTGGGCGCACCACCACTTCCAGTGCGGTGGCCTGCGCGAAGCGCGGGTAGCGCTGCAAATCGGGCGCATGCACGTCGATGGGGCTGAAGACCGCGTGGTGGTTGTACATGCGGCTCCATTCCAAGGGTGACCACAGCCGCCAGCGCTTGGCGCCCACCAGTTGGGTGTGCCACAGCATGTTTTCATCATGGTGCAGCGGCGTGTTGGTGCCGCCGGGGCCAATCCACAAATGCGCCATGTCGTGGGCCCGGGCGCGGTCGCACAGGGGCAAGTCGCCCAAGTCCTCAGTCAGCCCGGCCATTTCGGGGCGGCGCAGCAGGTTGTTGTTGGCAGTGAGGTATTGGTTGTTGTCGTTGGCGTTTTGGCGGCAGTAAGCAATGAAGTCATCCAGCCGCACCTGGCGGCGCAAGTTGACCTTGTTGAACTCAAACTGCGCGTCGGTGTTGCGGTCGCCTTGCACCTGAATTTGCATGCTGCCAAAGCGCTTCGCAAAAAAGTCAAAACTCCAGCGCTGCAGTGCGGGCCAGCGGGCGGCCGCGTCAGTCAGCAAGCAAGGGCGGTTGGCGCACACAAAGCGCTCAAACAGCTCGTTGTCGGTGATGGAAGTGACGCGCTCCACCTGGGCATAGCGCGGGTGGGCGGTATGCAGGCTTTGCACCGCATCCACCACGCTCAGCAGCTTGTGGTGCAGGCTTTGTTCGGCCAGTGCGGTTTGGGTGATGGGGTGGTTGCGCACCGTGTGCAAGGCTTGCTGGGCCACATCGGGCGGCAGGCCGGCTTGGGCCATGGCGTGCAACATGGAGGCTTCTGACGCTTGGCGCAGCAGATTTAGGGTGATCCATTGCGTCCAGTCGGCGTCAATGCCACTGGGCAGCGGGCCCAGCGCTGCCGACACCGGCACGGCCGGTGCAACGCGCAATTGCGCGGGGGTGGCGGTGGCATCCGGTTTGCTCATCTTTTTATAGCTGCTTAGGCTTATGAAGTGGGCGCAGCAGGCTTTTTGGCTATAACGCGCCTGCCGCTGCGGTCCACCATTGCGACAAGGCGGCCATGTCGGCAAGCACGGCGTCAGCGCCTGCTGTTTGGGGGTCGGCGCCGTGGTTGTAGCCATAGGCCATCAACACCACCGGCAGGCCTGCGGCGCGGGCGGCGGCCACGTCGTTGCTGCTGTCGCCCACCATCAGCGTGCGGGCGGGGGCGCTGCCCAGGGCTTCGCAAGCATTGAGAAGCGGCAGAGGGTCAGGCTTTTTGCGGGCAAAGCTGTCGCCGCCAAACACATGGGCAAAGGGCGCCAGCATGTTTTTGCGCTCCAGCAGGTCGCGCGCAAAGGCCAGCGGCTTGTTGGTCACACAGGCAAGCGCCACACCGTCGGCATGCAGCTTGTGCAGCAGGGCCCCTGCGCCCTCGTAAGGCTGGGCATGCTGGCCGTTGATGGCGCGGTAGTGGCGTTGGTAGGCCGTAAGCGCAGCCATCTGCACATAACCCGGCCCCATGGTGTGGGTGGGCTCGCCCGTGGGGGGTTGGCGCTTTAAGACTTCAGCCACCAAGTGCTCGGAGCCTTTGCCCACCAAGGGCTCAATCTCGGCGCGGGTGATGGGTGCGCGGGCCATGCCGCGCAGCATGCGGTTCAAGGCGGCTTCAAAATCGCCCAGGGTGTCGACCAGGGTGCCGTCTAGATCAAAGATGACGCCGTCAAAAAGACTGGGGCTTGCCATGCTGCGCGCCGATGTGCTCAAGCCAAAGCCGCACGCATCTGCGCCACCACGGCGGCGTAGTCGGGCTTGCCAAAGATGGCGCTGCCTGCCACAAAGGTGTCGGCACCTGCGTTGGCGGCAGCGCGGATGTTGTCGGGCTTGATGCCTCCGTCGACCTGCAGGCGGATGTCGCGGCCACTGGCGTCAATTCGTTTGCGGGCAGCTTCAATTTTGCGCAAGGCGCTGTCAATAAAGCTTTGGCCGCCAAAGCCGGGGTTGACGCTCATGATCAGGATGAGGTCAATGTCGTCAATCAACCAATCCAGCACATCCAGCGGCGTGCCGGGGTTGAACACCAGGCCCGGTTTGCAGCCTGCGGCCCGAATGGCCTGCACGCTGCGGTGCGGATGGGCTGCAGCCTCGGGGTGAAAGCTGATGAGGTCTGCACCTGCTTGGGCAAACATCTGCGCCAGCGCGTCTACCGGCTCCACCATCAAATGCACGTCCAGCGGGGCGGGGCGGCCGTCGGGGTGCACGGCGTGCGGCTTGATGGCTTGCAGCACCATGGGGCCAAAAGTGAGGTTGGGCACATAGTGGTTGTCCATCACATCAAAGTGAATCCAGTCAGCACCGGCGGCCAGCACCTGGCGCACTTCATCACCCAGGCGGGCAAAGTCGGCCGACAAGATGGACGGAGCCAGTCGCGGCTGGCGGCCTTGCAGCGCAGGGGCCAGCGCGGTGCTGCGGGCTGTGTGGGGGGGCATGTTCGGGGGGCTGCTCATGCGGACAATTGTCGCTGCCCGCCCACGCGCACCCACGAAGCCCTAGCATCGCCCCATGGCACCTGTTGACCCCACCCTTCGCGGCCACGTGCTGCAAACGCCGCCGTCTGACGCCTACCGCGTGACCATTCAGGCGCTGCCGCGCGCCCTACCCGAGCAAAGCGACCCCGACGCAAGGATGTGGGCCTTTGCCTACACCATCACCATCACCAACACCGGCCAAGTGGCGGTGCAGTTGATTGCGCGGCATTGGCACATTGCCGACACCAGCGGCCATCATGAAGAAGTCAAAGGCTTGGGCGTGGTGGGCCAGCAGCCACTGCTGAAGCCCGGCGAATCGTTTCAATACACCAGTGGCTGCCGCTTGCGGGCGGCCAATGGCGCCATGCATGGCAGCTACTTCTTTGTGGCTGACGACGGCACCCGGTTTGACGCGCCGGTCGACCCCTTTGTGCTGGACGCTTCGGCCAACGGCGGGCCGGTGCAGGCAGGCTTGGCGCGGGTGTTGCACTAGGGCCTGATCGCTTATGCGACGGCAGTTGTGCTTTGGGTGAATTCGACTTAATCGCGCGCTACTTCAAGCGCCCGCCGCCGCTGGCCGCTGCGGCCCAGGTGACCCTGGGCGTGGGCGATGACTGCGCTTTGCTGCAGCCCAGGCCGGGCCAGCAATGGGCGGTGTCCACTGATTTGTTGATTGAAGGTCGCCATTTTTTAAGCACCGTCGCGCCTGACCGCTTGGGCCACAAAGCCTTGGCGGTGAACCTAAGCGACTTGGCCGCCTGCGGCGCCCAGCCCGTGGCCTACACCTTGGCTCTTTCGTTGCCGAGCGTGGACGAAGCCTGGCTGGCCGCCTTCGCCCAGGGCCTACATGCGCTGGCTGACGCCCACGGCATTGCTTTGGTGGGCGGCGACACCACCCGCGGCCCCTTGGCCATCGGCATCACGGTGATGGGTGAAGTGCCGCCGGGTCAAGCCTTGCTGCGCAGCGGCGCGAAAGCGGGAGATGAGCTGTGGGTAAGCGGCCACTTAGGCGACGCGCGGCTGGCGCTGGAGGTGTTTCGGGGCAGCTTGAGCGTGCCGCTGCCGGTGTGGGAGCTGGCCCGCCAGCGCATGGAGCAGCCCACACCGCGCGTGGCGCTGGGGCTGGCCCTGCGCGGCGTGGCCAGCGCGGCGGCGGATGTGAGTGACGGGCTGTGTGGCGACTTGGGCCACATCTTGGCCGCCAGCGGCGTGGGGGCGGTGATCGACGCGGCAGATGCTATTGAAACAATAGCTAGCAGGGGCGTCTGGATGGGCGCATCAGGCCGATTGGATTCAAACTTGTCGGCCAACCCGCCCCTGCCGGCTGAATGGCAATGGCTTGATTGGGTGCTTAACGGCGGCGACGACTACGAACTGGTGTTTACCGCGCCGTCGGCCCTAACTGAGGCGGTGCGCCTTGCGGCCGCAGCTGCGGGCACGCCCGTGCGCCGCATCGGGCGGATACAGGCTGAATCAGGCTTGTGGCTGCGCGAGCGCGACGGCGTGCTTACTCGGCTGCCCACACGCGGTTTTGACCACTTTGCATAGCGGCCCGCAGTTGCCGGGCTTCGCCCACCGACTCAAGCACCAGGCGCATCCAGCCACCCAACAGAGTCAAGCCATCCATGATGGCCGGGCGGTAGGCGACCTGGGCGGGTCGTAGGTAAAAGTTCTGGGTGCGCACGGTCAGAGTGGTGGCGCCCATGGCGTACATGCTGGCGGCCAGGGGCATCGCGGGGGTGGGATGGGGGGCCATGATCAAACTCCTTGTGGGGGTTGCATGCCGGGCGCGGTGCACACGGCATGGACAGAATATAGCGTAAACCCTAATTCCCTGCTGACCCCCTTGCAATAACTGCAAAATTGGCCGTGCATTCGCCATTCCTTCGCTGTTCTGCCACCAACCCACTGCGCCTGCCATGGAGCTTGACGACGCCACCGTTTTTCTGCGCATCCGCGAGCTCGGCAGCCTGTCGGCTGTGGCGCGTGAACGCAATTGTCCGGTCAGCCAGATTTCGCGCACCCTAAGTCGGCTAGAGGCCCAACTGGGTGTGCGCCTGGTGCGGCGCAGTACCCAGGGCCTGAGCCTGACGGACGAGGGCGACACCTTTGCGCGCCACGCACAACAGCTGCGCGATACCCAGGCCGCGCTGCTGGCCGACCTAGGCCACGCCAGCGGCGGCCCGCAAGGCTGGGTGCGGGTGGCCTGCAGCCCCGCCGTGGCCCAGGGCCTGTTGGCGCCCAGCCTGGTGGGCCTGTATGACAAGCACCCCGGTTTGCACATTGACATCGTGGCCGACGACCGCATGGTGGACTTGGCCCGCGACGGCATTGACATTGCCCTGCGCACTGGCAACCAGCTGGCCGAACACTTTGTGGTGCGCCCCTTGGGCACCTTTGAGCGCGGCCTGTTTGCGGCACCGGCCTATCTGGCCCGCCACGGCCACCCGCGCGATGCGCTGGATTTGCAAAGCCCAGCCCACCGGTTGCTGGGCAATAGCGCCAACCCCTGGCTGAACCAATGGCCGCTGGCCGATACGCCCTTGGCTTGTGGCTTGGCTGAAGTCAAAGTCAACGGCCACACCCGCACCGACAACACCGGCGTGGTGCTGGCCTTGGCCCGCGCGGGCGTGGGCATTGCGCGGCTGCACCGCAAGGTAGCCGCCCCCCTGCTGGCCCACCAAGAGTTGGTGGAGGTGCTGCCCGGTTTGCTGCGGCACGAAGCCATTGCCATGCAAGCGGTGATGCTGCCGGGCCGCCAGCGCATGCCCAAGATTCGGGCTTGCACCGACTTTTGGGCGCACTGGTTTGGCGAAGGCACCCAGCCAAGCTCGGGTGGCGCCAGCCACACGGCCCATGGGGCATCATCGCGCCATGCAAGTGCCTGATCCCTCTGCCGCGCCGCCTTCCCTGGGGTCGATGGGCGCCCCTTCAGTGCGTGCCGATGCGCCAGCGGCCAGCCCCGTGGCCACCCCACTGAATCCGCCGCTGCCCCGGGCCGCTCGGCGCGCCGACGCACGCTTCATGCTGCAGCATCCCGCGCATTGCATTGCGCTGGGCTTTGGTTCGGGTTTAAGCCCTATTGCGCCCGGCACGGCGGGCACGCTGTGGGGCTGGCTGGCCTACTTGGTCTTGATTGCGCCGCTGGGCCCCGCGTGGGCGGGCTTGGTGATAGGGCTGGCGCTGGGGGTGGGTGTGTGGGCGCAGGCCGTTACGGCGCGCAATTTGGCCACAGCAGACCCAGGCAGCATCGTGTGGGACGAGGTGGTGGCCTTTTGGCTGGTGCTGTGGCTGCTGACACCGGCTTCGCTGACCATGCAGGCCTTGGCGTTTGCCCTGTTTCGGCTGCTAGATGCGTGGAAGCCCGGGCCGGTGGGCTGGGTCGACGCGGTGTTTCACAAACCCCGCTGGGCCACCGAACGCAGCCTGTGGTGGTGGCGCAGCGTAGGCATCTTGGCAGACGACTTGGTGGCCGCTGGCCTGACCTTGCTGTTGCTGGCCTTGTGGTTGCAAATTTAGTGCGCTGAGCGGCGCACTGGAGCGGCGCACTGATTGGGGCAGCGCCCTAAATGCTCAGCGCTTTGCGGATCACCGCCGACAGCTCTTCGGCTTGGAACTTGGCCACATAACCGTCGGCGCCCACCGCCTTCACGTGGGTTTCGTTGGCTTCGCCCGACAGCGACGAATGGATCACCACCGGAATGCCGCGAAAGCGCGCATCGGTCTTGATGTTGCGCGTGAGGGTGAAGCCATCCATTTCGGGCATTTCCAAGTCGGTCAGCACCAAGGCGATTTTGTCGCTGGCCTTCTTGCCGTCAGCGCCCGCTTTGGTGGACACCCCTTGGATGTATTCCCACGCTTCTTTGCCCGATTTGGTCATGTGAAAGGGCAGGCCCATGCTTTTGAGGCCTTGCTCAATCATCGAACGCGCCACAAAGGAGTCGTCTGCCGCCAAGATGATCTTGCCAGCGGGCAACTGGATGGGGGCCAACATCTTGGCTTTTTCCATCTCGTCGTTCTGGCCGGGCATGGTGTCGCGCAGGATTTGCTCCACGTCCAGCACCTGGGCCAAACGGGTGTTGTCCACGTTGCCGTCTAGCCGCGCAATGCTGGTAACCAAGCCGCCGCCCTGGCCTTTTTCAGCGGGCAGCACCTGGCTCCATTCCAGGCGCACGATTTCGTCGACCTCTTCCACCGCAAACGCTTGGGTAGAGCGGGCGTACTCCGTCACCAACAAAATCGTCAGGCCCTTCTTGGGATTGCAGCCCACGATGGCGGGCAAATCGATCACCGGGATGATCTGGCCGCGAATATTGGCCACGCCCAGCACGTTTTTGGGCGAATTGGCCATGGCGGTGATCTGCGGCATCACCATGATTTCGCGCACCTTGAACACGTTGATGCCAAACAGCTCACGCTTGTCGGCATAAGGTGCATCACCCAGGCGAAACAGCAGCAGCTCAAACTTGTTGTTGGCCGTTAGGTTGGTGCGTTCGTCAATTTCGCTCTGCATTGATTTCATGCCTGCTGCCCCCGAGAGAACACGTTGTACGCGTGGTGTGCACATGGCCCAAATGCGCCACCGGCGCCAGCCATTCGTGCCGAGAAGAATACACACTTTGGGCCGCTGCGCAGGGATCGCCCGCACGAAAGGCGCCCAAGCCTTCACTCAGTGGCCAAGCGCCCGGCGCAGCTACTATCAAAGCAGGAGCAACACATGCCCACCCACACAGCGCAAACAGCCGATTTAGCAATAGACGAAGCCGTGGCCCAACTGGCCAAGGCCTTCACGCAGCGCGCTTGGCGTATGGCCACGGCTGAGAGCTGCACCGGCGGCTTGATCGCCGCAGCCTGTACTGCGCAAGCCGGTTCAAGTGACTGGTTTGAGCGTGGCTGGGTGACCTATTCCAACACCGCCAAGCAGGCGGACTTGGGCGTGAGCGCCAGCGTCCTGGTGCAAGAAGGCGCGGTCAGCGAAGCAGTGGCCCGCGCCATGGCCGAAGGCGCCGCCCAGCGGGCCGGTGTGGCGGCCAGCGTGGCCGTCACTGGCATCGCGGGGCCCGGTGGCGGTAGCGCGGCCAAACCGGTGGGCACGGTGTGGCTGGCTTGGCATGTGGCCGGGCGCACCGATGCGCAATGCCATCACTTTGAAGGCGACCGCGCAGCGGTGCGTAGGGCCACCGTGCACACAGCTTTGGTTGGCCTGCTGCAGCGCCTGGCCTAGGCACTAGCACCGCCCAAGGCGCCGCCGTGCGCCGCGCCGTTACAGTGCCAGTCAGCGTTGGAGGTCCACACGTGCTCAATTGGCTTAATCGTTTGTATCCGGTGCGGCTGACGGCATGGCTTTTGTGCCTGGCTTTGGCTGTGGGCGGGCTGGCGCTCTTGTTCAGCGGCGGCGCCAGCGCCTGGACTTGGCCCTTGATGGCGTTTTGGGCCCTGGCCGCTTTAGGCGTGCGCGACATGGCGCAAGACCGCCATTCGGTGCTGCGCAATTACCCCGTCATTGGCCACCTGCGCTTTTTGCTGGAATTCATCCGGCCCGAAGTGCGGCAGTATTTTTTAGAAAGCGACACCGAAGCCGCCCCGTTTTCGCGGCAGCAGCGCAGCTTGGTGTACGCCCGTGCCAAGGGCGAATCTGACAAGCGCCCCTTTGGCACCCAGCTGGATGTGAAAGCCAATGGCTACGAATGGATCAACCATTCGATGTCACCCGCCGTGCTGGATTCGTCAGATTTTCGTATCAGCATTGGCCAGTCGCCCATCGAGCGTGGGCCGCTGCCGGGCGAATGCACGCAGCCGTATCGGGCGAGCATCTTCAACATCAGCGCCATGAGCTTTGGTGCGCTGTCGGCCAATGCCATCTTGGCCTTGAACCACGGCGCCAAGCGCGGCGGTTTTGCGCACGACACCGGCGAAGGCTCTATCAGCCAAC
This sequence comes from Comamonadaceae bacterium, assembly GCA_013297985.1. GTDB lineage: Bacteria > Pseudomonadota > Gammaproteobacteria > Burkholderiales > Burkholderiaceae_C > JAAFIY01. The sequence goes on from JAAFIY010000013.1 coordinate 18,846, forward strand.
ACCACCGCGTGCACGGCGGGGATTTGATTTGGGAGATTGGTTCGGGCTACTTCGGCTGCCGCAACGACGACGGCAGTTTTAACGCTGACAAGTTTGTAGCCAACGCCACCGACCCGCAGGTGAAGATGATTGAGGTCAAGCTCAGCCAGGGGGCCAAGCCCGGCCACGGCGGGGTGTTGCCGGGCCCCAAGGTCACCATCGAGATTGCCCAGGCGCGGGGTGTAAAGCCTGGTGAAGACTGCGTGTCGCCCGCCGCGCACAGCGCCTTTGCCACGCCCATTGAGCTGCTGCAGTTTGTGCGCCAATTGCGGGAGTTGTCGGGCGGTAAACCCACCGGCTTCAAGCTGTGCATTGGCCACCCGTGGGAATGGTTTGGCATCGTCAAAGCCATGCAGAGCACCGGCATCTTGCCGGACTTCATCGTCGTGGACGGAGCCGAGGGCGGCACGGGCGCAGCGCCCTTGGAATTTATCGACCACGTCGGGGCGCCGCTGCAAGAGGGCTTGCTGCTGGTGCACAACACGCTGGTGGGCGTGGGCTTGCGCAGCCGCATCAAGGTGGGGTGCGCGGGCAAGGTGGTGAGTGCGTTTGATATCGCCCGCAACTTTGCGCTGGGCGCGGATTGGTGCAACAGCGCGCGCGGCTTTATGTTTGCGCTGGGCTGCATTCAGGCCCAGGCCTGCCACACCGGGCACTGCCCCACCGGTGTCACCACCCAAGACCCAGTGCGCCAGCGCGCCCTGGTGGTGCCCGACAAGGCGGTGCGGGTGTTCAACTTCCACCACGAAACCATGAAGGCGCTCAAAGAGTTGGTGCAAGCCGCCGGGCTGCAGCATCCGGGGCAGATCAAGGCGCACCACATCGTGCGGCGGGTGTCAGAAAACGAAGTGCGTTTGCTGTCCACCCTGCTGCCCACCGTGCCCAACGGGGCCTTGCTGGACGAAGGCGGCATGGCGCAATTGCCGCCGGTGTTTTCGGCCTTTTGGCCCAAGGCGCGGCCCGATCGCTTCACCCTGGCCTAGGGCGCAGCCGCAAGCGGCGCGGCCCAGTCTGGCGCGCCCAGCCCCAGACGGCGGCAACGGCGCCAAGCCTTGCAAACCGCTTCGTCGCGGCTGATGAGTTCAGCGCCGTGGGCGCAGGCCAGATCAATGAACATTTGGTCGTCGGGGTCGGTGCAGCGCACCGGGGCGCTGGCGGCCGCAGCGACGGGTGTGGCCCAGGCGTCAAATTTGTGCACTGCTTGTTGGGTGCGGCCAGCCACGCCCTCAGCGCTCCAGAACTTACTCACCGCCCGAATTACCTTGGGGTAGCTCAGCACCCGGACAAACTCTTGCCGCATGGCGTCGCAGGTGAGCCACTGGGTCTGATGAGTTTGCAGTTGCTCGCGCAGCGTCAGGTCGCGCGGGTCGTCAAACAGGCATACATCCAGCGCGATGTGGGTGTCCAGCACCACCACCCGCTGCCGTGCGGGCGCGGGGGCTGTCATGGCGCCTTCATGGGGCGTTGCGGGCCACCAGGTCAAAGCCCATCAGGCGGCATTCAATGGGGCCGTTGAACATGGGCACGCGCTTGAGTGGCTTTAGGCGCAGGTGCGACGGCAGTTGCGCGTCGGGGCTCAAAAGCCAGGCCTGCCAGCCGCCGAAGTGCGCCTTCCAGTGCGCCGCCAGGGCGGTGAAGAAGGCGGCGGTTTCAGCGCTGTCGCCGGTGTCAGCGGACGATTCGTCCCCATCATCGGCGGGTGGCCTGTCGTGCACGAAACGTTCACGCCCGCTGCGCGCACCGCGCATTTGCCCGCCCACGCCAATGCGCTCGCCGTAGGGTGGGTTCAAGAGCATCAAACCATGCTCGGCCGGGGGCATGCGCTGCAAAGCATCGCCACCGCGCAGTTGCACCCAATCGGCCATGCCCGCGCGCTGGGCGTTGCGCTGGGCAAAGTCCACCATGCGGTGCGAGACATCACTGCCATAAATCGCCACCACCGGCGTACAGACGGCGCTGGCCGCTTCTTTTTTGATAGCGTCCCAGGCGGCGGGGTCGTGTAGGCGCAAGTGCTCAAAACCAAAGCGCCGCTGCGCCCCGGGTGGGGTGCGGCTGGCAATGGCGGCAGCTTCAATGGCGATGGTGCCGCTGCCGCAGCAGGGGTCATACAGCGGCATGGGATTGGGGCCAAAAGGGTCCCAGCCGCAGGCGGCGAGCATGGCGGCAGCCAGGGTTTCTTTGAGCGGTGCGTCGCCGGTGTCTTCGCGCCAGCCGCGTTTGAACAAAGGCTCGCCCGAGGTATCTAGGCTCAGCACGACTTGGTCGGCTTCTAGGTGGGCGTGCAAGCGCACCAGGGGGCGATCACGGTCGACGTTGGGGCGCTGGCCGGTGTCGGCGCGAAAGCGGTCGACCACGCCGTCTTTGATGCGCAGCGCGGCGAAGTTCAAGCTTTTGAGCGGACTGAAGCGCGCGGTGAGGTCAATGCGAAACGACTCGGCGGGGCTGAACCAATCTGACAAGCGCAGCGCATAGGCGGCCGCGTACAAATCGTCTTCAGTTCGGTAGGGCGCGCGTGTGAGTTCAATCAACACCCGCTGCGCCAAGCGGCTGTGCAAATTCAGGCGCATCACGCCCAGCCCATTGGCCTGCGCCGTCACGCCGCCGCGCCCGGCCGTGATGCGGCTGATGGGCAGGGCGTAGGCCACCGCAGGGGCGGCGTCGGCGATGCGCTGCATTTCAGCGGCCAGGTACGGCTCCACTCCGCTGGCGCAGGGCAGAAAAACGTCCCAGATGGTGTCCAGCGTGGGCGCGGTAGAAGTGGCAGACGCGGCAGCCGTGGCGGCAGGCCCGATCGGCGGCGCAGCCCGAGGCAGTGGTCGCGGCTGTGGCGAGCGCGGCGCCAGTGCCGCTAGTGGGGCCTGAGGGGCCGACCGGGCGCGGGGCTGGCGGGCGGGTGGATGAGGGCGTGGAGGGGCGAGTGGAGGGGCGAGTGGAGGGGCGAGTGGAGGGGCGAGTGGAGGGGCGAGTGGAGGGGCGAGTGGAGGAGCGGATCGCTGCCGCATCACAGCCGCGGTGTCGCGCTGCTGCGGTGTGGACCGGGTCGGCGGCTCGGGCGGCTCTGCGGCTGGGGGGCGTGGCGGCGCTGGTCGTGCGCGGGCGGGCGTGGGGCGCACCGGGCGGCGGCCCGAGCCGCGCACCAAGTCACCGGCAGGCAGAGCTGGGCGCGCTTGCACGCTCAGCGTGCGCCGAGCGGGGTTGTCAGGCGTCGCTGGGCTGTCGTCCACCGATTCAGGGGCCGCTGGGGGTGGGGGTCGGATCGGCTTCACGGCGCGCGTCGCAGGTTGGCAGGCGCAATGCGCAGCGCTTCGCGGTACTTGGCCACGGTGCGGCGGGCGCATTCAATACCTTGTTCTTTGAGCATGTCGGCGATCTGGTTGTCTGACAGCGGCTGGCGCGGGTCTTCGGCGGCCACCAGTTGGCGCATGAGCGCCCGCACCGCGGTGCTGGACGCATTGCCCCCCGCCTCGGTGCCCAGTGACGAGCCAAAGAAATACTTCAACTCAAAGGTGCCAAAGCGGGTGGCCATGTATTTGGCCGTGGTCACCCGGCTGATGGTGGATTCATGCAGGCCCAGCTCGTCGGCAATTTCACGCAGCACCAAAGGGCGCATGGCCAGTTCGCCATGCACAAAGAAGTTTTTTTGCCGCTCCACGATGGCGTTGGACACCCGCAAGATGGTGTCAAAGCGCTGCTGAATGTTTTTGATAAACCAGCGCGCCTCTTGCAAGCGCTGCTGCAGCGCGGCGTGGCCGCTGGTGCTGTCGGCGCCCGCGCTACCGGCCCCGCGTTCGCTGCGGCTGGGGCGGCTGGCCCTGAGGGCGTTGGCGTACACGTCATGCACCCGCAGGCGGGGCATGACGTCAGGGTTGAGCTGCGCCACAAAACGCTGCTGCGCGCCTTTGCCCACGGCCACCACCACCACATCAGGCACCATGGCCTGACGCTGCACATCGGCAAATCGGCGCCCCGGTTTGGGCTCTAGCCGGGCCAGCAGGGCCAGGGCGTCGCGCACCTCGGCCTCGGTGCCGCCCACGGCAAGGGTGAGCCGCTTCACGTCGCGCCGTGCCAGTTGCGCCAGGGGCTGGTTGCACAGCGCCAAGGCCAGTTCGCGCACGCCCGGCTCGGCGGCAGCCACTCGGCCCGTGGCGTGGGGCCCGAGCTGCAGGCGCAGGCATTCAGCCAAGTCGCGCGCGCCCACGCCAGGCGGATCAAATTGCTGCAGCCAGCGCAGCGCCAGGCCCAGGGTGGCCAGCAGTTCTTCAATTTGTACCTGCCAGGCATCGCTGTCGGGGGTGAGGCCCGAGCGCCCCATGAGGCTGGTGGCCAGCGTAGGCAGGTCGTCTTCTAGATAGCCGTCGTCGTTGAGCGATTCAATCAAGAAATACAGCGCCGCCCGCTCGGTGGGGTTCAGGCGCAGGACCTGTGCCTGAGCGTGCAGATGCGCATGCAGGCTCTCGGCCGCCGCGACGCGCGCCAGTGGATCGTCGTCATCGTCGCCGGACGCTGAGGACGCGTTGCCCGGTGTGGCCGCTCGGGCGTCCACACCCCATTCGAGGTCATCTGGCGTCTGCTCCACACTGCCGTCGCCGTCCCAGGCGGGCTCGTCGGCCAGGCCTTCGGCTTGGCGTTCGAGGGCTGACGCTGTGGCGTCGGAGCTCTCTGAGAGCTTAGAGTCAAACTCGCCTGTTTCGCTCGTCAATACGGCCGAAGCAGCTATGGAATTTGTAGCATCTGGCAAGGCCATCGATTCGTCGCTGGCCCACTCGCTGATTTGATCGCCCACGCTCACCGGCTGATCAACGCTCACCAAGGCCTCGGCTTCAGCCGCTTCGATTTCGGCGCGTTCTAAAAAAGGGTTGTCGTCGAGCATTTGCTCGACTTCTTGGCTGAGTTCCAGCGTGGACAGTTGCAGCAGGCGAATGGACTGCTGCAACTGCGGCGTCAACGCCAAGTGCTGCGACACGCGCAGCGAGAGGCCCTGTTTCATGGCTAAACGCCGCTGCCGGGCCGCCCCAAGGCGGCGAGCGCCCCCTTGGGGGGCAGAGAGCCACACGCAGTGGGCGAACGTGGGGGTGGCAGGCCGCTGCCGGGCCGCCCCAAGGCGGCGAGCGCCCCCTTGGGGGGCAGAGAGCCACACGCAGTGGGCGAACGTGGGGGTGGCATCACCGCTCTACATTCGGAAGTGCTCGCCCAGATAGACACGTCGCACGTCGGCGTTGTCCACAATCTGGGCCGGTGTGCCTTGGGCGAGCACCGAACCTTCGCTGATGATGTAGGCGTGATCGCAAATGCCCAAGGTTTCGCGCACGTTGTGGTCGGTAATCAGCACACCAATCCCGCGCGATTTGAGGAATCCGATGATGCGCTGGATCTCAATCACCGCAATGGGGTCAATGCCCGCAAAGGGCTCGTCCAGCAAGATGAAGCGCGGTGAGGTGGCCAGCGCCCGCGCAATTTCCACCCGGCGGCGCTCGCCACCCGACAAGGCCAGCGCGGGCGAATCGCGCAGGTGGTCTACCCGCAGGTCGTGCAGCAGGCTGTCGAGCTGGCGATCAACCTCTGCTGTGCTCAAGGGGCGGCCTTGGGCGTCGGTCTGCAGCTCCAACACGGCACGCACGTTGTCTTGCACATTGAGCTTGCGAAAGATCGACGCTTCTTGTGGCAAGTAGCCCAAGCCCAGACGCGAGCGGCGGTGGATGGGCAGTCGGTCAATGCGTTGGCCGTCGATGGTGATCTCGCCACCGTCTGATCGCACCAAACCCACGATCATGTAGAAAGATGTGGTTTTGCCCGCGCCGTTAGGGCCGAGCAAACCCACCACTTCGCCTTTGTCGACGCTGAGCGAAACGTCTTTGACCACCCGGCGGCTGGCGTAGCTTTTGCGCAGGTGCATGGCCTGCAGGCGGCTGGCGGTAGGCCCGCCCAAACCCGCTGCAGTGGCCAATGCAGGCTCTGGTGCGTTCAACGCCGCGGCTCCGCCGGTCGGGCGGCTGGCGCTGCCGGGCTGGCGCCAGGCCCTAAGGTGGTGGTGCCGCGCAAAGGAGTGCTGGCCGCCGTGGGTGTGGCGGGCCCGCCGTCGGCCGCGCGATTGGGTGTCAGCATGGCCCGTACGCGGTTGCCCACTTGGCCACTACCCGGCGCATTGCCGCCGTCCACCGTAAACACCTCGGCCACGTTGTCATACACGATGGTGTCGCCGCTTACGGTGTCGTTGAGCGTGGCGCCTCGGTAGCGGCGCATTTCAGCGCGGCGAAAAAAGCGCACCGTGTCAGATTTGCTGTCGTATTCAATGCGCTCGGCTTCGCCTTCAATGAACTCATCAACGCCTTCGCGCTTTTGGCGAAAGAAAGCGCGGGCGCCAGGCTCGGCCACCACCACGCCATATTGAAAGCCTTCGGGGTCTTGGCGGGCTTCAAGCCGGGCGCCGCGCAGCACGATGGTGCCCTTGGTCACCACCACGCGGCCTGTGAACACATTGGTCTGGCGGGCGTCGTCGTAGCGCAGGGCGTCGGCTTCGACGTTCATGGGCTTGAAACGGTCGGCGCGCTCGGCATGGGCAGGCAGGCAGGCCAGCAGCCAGGCCGCACAACATGCCACCGCACACGCCACCCAGCGGCCGTGTGGGGCAGGCGGGCAGAACAAGTTCATGGAAGAGAACAACGGGCGCACAGGAGATCGCCGTACCCAAAGGCACGACTTTTGCTTAAATCAGATGACGCCATTCTAGGCGCTTGGCGCGTGCTTTCGACAAGCCCGCCGCAACTCGGCCCCCCTGTGTGGGGCCTGCGGTGCACTAGGTGCGCTGCTTGCGCGCTTCGGCAATCAGGAATTCAGCCACCTGCAAGGCGCGATCCATATTGCCCGCCATGCCGCCATCGGTGTAGTAACGCCCGGCCACCCCCAAGGCGGGCACACCGCTGACCTTGTAGGCGTCTTGCAACTGCGCAGCACGACGGGCCTTGGTGGCCACGCCAAAGGAGTTGTAGGCCTCGGTGAAAGCCGCGCGCGCTAGGCCTTGTTTTTCGGCCCAGGCAAGAATCGCGTCGTCGCGTGCCAACTGCTGTTTTTCCACGTGGATGGCCTGGAACACCTTGCCATGCAAGTCATTCAGGCGGTTGAGGGCTTCCAAGGCATAAAACAGCTTTTGCTGGGGCACAAAGTCGTCGCGGAAGGCCACGGGTACGCGCCGCACCGTGACATCCGCCGGGGCACCGCTTTTGATCCAAGCTTCCAGGCGCGGCTCAAAGGCGTTGCAGTGCGGGCAGGCATACCAAAAGAACTCCACCACCTCAATGCGCGGGGCTGGCACCTCTACCGGGGCGCGTTTTTCCAGCTCGACATAGTCAGTGCCTTCTTTGAAGCCGCGTGCGCCAGGGCGCGCGCCGGGGCTGAGCTGCGCAGCCACAAAGGGCGTGGCCAGCACGGTGGTGCCGGCGGCCACGGTCAGGGAAAAAGCGCGACGTTGGATCATGGTGGTGTGTCAGCCAAAGGGCCCTGAAAGAACTGCCGGGTAGACCTGAGCAGCGAAAGAAAGTTCTGCTGCAACGCTGGCGCCAGGGTGGCGCTTATCGCTGCACCCGCACCATGGTGGTTTGCAAGCCAGCGCCATCGAGTTTTTCGCGCGCCCGGTCTGCGTCGTCGCGGCGGGTGTAAGGCCCCACACGCACCCGAAACACCTGGCGCCCCGCTTGTTCACGCTCGGTGATGCGGGCCTCCCAGCCCAGCATGGCGAGCTTGGCGCGTTGGGCTTCTGCTTGCTCGCCGGTGCTGAAGGCGCCGACCTGCACAAAGTAGTCAAACGGGTCCACCGTGGGCGTGGCGCCGGACTCAGCCGAAGTGGCGGGCGCAGCCGCCACTTGAGGGCCCGGCGCTGCACCGGTGCGAGACCGCGCCAGATCGCCCAATGGGTCGGCGCTGACGGCAGGCGCCTTGGGGCCATCAGCGGTGGTTTTGGGCGGCAGGGTGGGGTCAGCCGCTTTGGGGGCTTCACCCGGCTTGGCGGGATCTGTGGCGGGCGCGGTCTCTGGGGTGCTGGGGCTGCGTTTGGTTTGCAGCGGCGAGTTGGGCTCCCAGCCCTGGTTGCGTTTGGCTTCGGCCGCGTCGTGGTCGGCGGTGCGGGTGACGTTCTTGGGCGAAAACGGCACCGGCACTTTCATGACGTACATGGCCACCACCAGCGACGCCGCGACGCCCACCACCACGCCCGCTACCAAGCCCCAAAAGGTGCCGCCCCGCTGGCGGCGATAGGCGGCAGCAGGCGTGGAAAAAGAGGTTGGGGCAGCTGACATGCGAAGCGATTCGGGGCGCTAAATGGGGGTTACATCCGCTCGGGTGCGCTGACACCCAAGAGGCTCAAGCCATTGTGCAACACCTGTGCGGCGGCGCTGACCAATGCCACGCGTGCGAGCCGGGTGGTGGGCTCCTCGACCAAGATGCGTTCGGCGTCGTAATAGCTGTGATACGCACTGGCCAGCTCGCGCAAATAAAAAGCCACATCGTGCGGCGCGTGGTCGCGCTGGGCACCGGCCACCACCTCGGGGAAGCGCGCCAGGTGGCCCAAGAGCGCGGTGGCGGCGGGGGTGTCGAGCGGGTTCAGATCCGCGTCGGCCAGGGTGTCCACGCCGCGTTGCTGTTCGGGCGACTGTTCGTGCCACTGCGCCAGCACCGAGCAGATGCGGGCGTGGGCATATTGCACGTAGTACACCGGGTTGTCGTTGTTCTTGGCCACGGCCAAGTCCACGTCAAAGGTGTATTCGGTATCGGCCTTTCGACTCAGCAAAAAGAAGCGCACGGCGTCGGCGCTGGTCCAGTCGATCAGGTCGCGCAGGGTCACGTAGCTGCCCGCGCGTTTGCTGATCTTGACCTCTTCGCCGCCGCGCATCACCCGCACCATGGTGTGCAGCACGTAGTGCGGGTAGCCCTGGGCGATGCCCAAGCCCGCCGCCTGCAAGCCCGCGCGCACCCGGCTGATGGTGCCGTGGTGATCGGTGCCCTGGATGTTGATGGCGGTGCTGTAGCCGCGTTCCCATTTGGCGATGTGATAAGCCACATCGGGCACAAAGTAGGTGTAGCTGCCGTCGCTTTTGCGCATGACGCGGTCTTTGTCGTCGCCGTAGTCGGTGCTTTTAAGCCACAGCGCGCCGTCTTGCTCGTAGGTTTTGCCCGCGCCCACCAAGCGCTGCACGGCGGCATCGACCCGGCCCGAGGTGTACAGACTGCTTTCCAAATAGAACTCATCAAAGCGCAGTCCAAAGGCTTGCAAGTCCAGGTCTTGCTCGCGCCGCAGGTAGGCCACAGCGAAGGCGCGGATGTCGTCCAGGCTATCGATGTTTCCTGAGGCTTGCACCGCCCTATCGCCCGCTTTCACTGCCGACCCAGCTATAAATTCTGTAGCAATGTCGGCGATGTAGTCTCCGTTGTAGGCATCTGCGGGCCAGTCGGCGTCGCCAGGCTTTAAGCCGCGGGCTCGGGCTTGGGTAGACACCGCCAGGGTGTGGATTTGCACCCCCGCGTCGTTGTAATAAAACTCACGGTGCACGCCGTAGCCCTGGGCCGCATACAGGTTGCACAGCGCATCACCCAAAGCGGCTTGGCGGCCGTGGCCTACGTGCAGCGGGCCGGTGGGGTTGGCGGACACAAATTCAATCAGCACCCGCTGGCCTTTGCCGACTTGGGCCTGGCCATAGTGGGGCCCGGCGCGTAGCACTTCGGCCACGGTGCTGGCGCGGGCGGCTGCCGTCAGCCGCACATTCAGGAATCCCGGCCCGGCAATTTCAACCCCCGCCACCCAACGCGCAAAGGCGGGCGTGGCCAAGAGTTGGCTGCGCAGCAGCTCTGCCAGCGCGCGCGGATTGGTTTTGAGTGGTTTGGCCAGCTGCATGGCGGCGGTACAGGCCAAGTCACCATGCGCGGCCACCTTGGGCGATTCAAACGCGGCCTTGTCTCCAAACCCCGCACCGTGGTGCGCTAACACCTGCGCCAGGGCGCCAAGAAGCTCTTGTTGAACGAGTTGCATGCGGCAAATTGTAGAAAGGGCCCTGGTGCGAAGGCGTCAAGCTGGGTAACCAAGCGCTGCGCAGCTTGCCGTTTCAGGTGTAAGGCGGGTGCAGAGCGCTGCGGGCGGCCTTGACCACCGCTGCGCTCAACAACTGGGCGGCAATAGGTTCACGGGCCCAGTGGTGCCAATACAGCGGCAAGTCCATGAGTCGGCCGGGGCAAAGGTCGACCCACGGCAGGGCGGGCGGCTTTTGGCCGGCTCTGCGGCGCGGCGGATCGCGGTGGATGCCCCAGCCCAGGCCCATGGCCAGGGCTTGCTCCAGGGCGTCGAGCGAGGGCACATAGTGGCGCGGATAGCGCACCGCTGTGGCTTGGTAGTGCTGGGCCAAAAAGGCGTCGTGCAGCCCGTCTTTGCGGTTGAACACCACGGCGGGCACCTGCAGCAGGGCTTGGAGCGAGGGGTTAGGGCCCAGGGTGTGCTGCAGATCGGGTGTCGCCAAGGCGCGGTAGCGCATGCGGCCCAGCGCTTGGGCCACGCAGCCCGGCATGGCTTGCGCCCGGGTGCTGACGCAGCCCGTGACCTGGCCCTGGTGCAGCAGTTGCAGGGTGTGATCTTGGTCGTCTACCACTACGTCCAGCGCCAGTGAGTGGCGCTGTACCACCCGCGCCACACCGGGCAAAAACCAATGGGCGAGTGAATCGGCATTGACGCCCACCGACAAGCTCACAAAACCACCGGGCTCGGCCCCGCCCAGGTCTTGCCGCACATCGGCCTCGAGCAACTGCAGTTGGCGCACGTGGGCCAGCAGGCGCTGACCCGCTGGGGTCGGCGTGACGGTTTTGCCGCGCACCAGCAGGCGCTGCGCCAGATGGGTTTCCAAGCCCTTGATGCGCAAAGACACCGCCGCCACGGTGAGCGCCAGCGCCTGCGCAGCGGCGCCAAAGCTGCCGTGGTCAGCCACCGCCAGCAGGGCCTGCAGCTGGCGCGAGTCCATCAGTCGAGTGTTCATTGAGTAATTGTTAACTGAATCAATGCTTTTTCAATTCGGTTAACAAGACTGCCCTGAACACCCACACTTCGGCCCATGCAAACCCCTCTATCTGTGATGTTGGCTGGCCTGCTGCTGAGCCTGAGCCTGATCGTGGCCATTGGCCCGCAAAACCTGCATGTGCTGCGCATGGCCCTGAGCCGCCAACACTTGGCGTTGACCGTGGCCGTGTGCGCCTTGACGGACGTGGCGTTGATCGCCGTGGGCGTGGCGGGGCTGGCGCAGTTGGGTGCACTTGATCCGCGAGTGCACACGGTGATGCTGGCCCTGGCAGTGGCGTTTTTGGTGCTGTATGGCTGGGGCGCCGCGCGCCGGGCATGGACTGGTGGCGCCCAGGTGGATGTGGCGGGCACGGGTGCGCCGCGCTACAACCGGTCACAAGCCGTGTGGGCGGCCCTGGGCTTTTCGTGGCTGAACCCGCATGCATGGCTGGACACGGCGGTGCTGGTGGGCGGCGCGTCCATGGCGTATCACGATGCCTTGAACGGCGCGGGCAGTTGGGTGTTTGGCCTGGGCGCGGCCATGGGTTCGGCCCTGTGGTTTGTGGGCTTTGGTGCGCTGGCCTGGGCCCTGGGTGGCCGCATGAATCGGCCCCGTGTGTGGCGGGCGCTGGACGCGCTCGTGGCCATCAGCATGTGGGCCATTGCCTTGCATTTGGTGCACCAATGGTGGCAAGACATGGCGCCTTTGGCCGAACATGCGCAAGCTTTGCAGGCGGCGGCGTCAGCGCAAAGAGCGGCTGGCGCGTTGTAAGCTGAGCGCGCGGGAGGCGGTCTCCCGCCGCGAACACTTCAACGGGAGCCCGAACATGACCCACCCCTTGCGCAATTTCTTGTCGGCCCTGGCTGTGGCCAGCGCCGCCTTGGCCCTGATGGCGCCCGCCGCTCACGCGCAGGACAAGAAGACGCCTCAGCAGGAAAAAATGGCGTCGTGCAACAAAGAAGCGGGCGACAAAACCTTGAAAGGTGATGAGCGCAAAGCCTTCATGAGCAACTGCCTGAAGGCCAAGCCCGAACCAGTCACCCAACAAGACCGCATGAAGTCGTGCAACAAAGAGGCGGGCGACAAGACCCTCAAGGGCGATGAGCGCAAGGCCTTCATGAGCAAGTGCCTAAGTAACAAAGGCTAGCCGCTGGCACGCGGCAGCTGCGTCGCACAAGCTGCCGCGCCGACACCGCTTGCGTGAAACGCCAGCGCCTAGGCGAAGTCCCAGGCCAGGCTAGCGTCGCAACTGTCTAGTGCTTCCACCACGGCGTGCTGTCCAGCCGCGATGGACAGGGTTTGGCCGGGCAGCCCCACCCAATCGCCGCTGTCGGTGGGGCTGTGGCCGTGCGGGCCGACCAGCGACACCCAGACACGCCCCCGGCCCACCCGCAACACGCCGGCGCGCTGGGGCCGCAGACTCAGCGCATGGCCCTTTTGCACGGCCCAGTAACCCGCCGTCGCCAGGGCGCTCTGGCTGCAACGGCTGCCCTTGATCACAGGCGGCTGAAAACCCAACAGGTCATTGAAAGTAGGGCTGCGCATGGCGGACTCCGGTGGAATTGACAGGCCTCCACTGTCCTTGAAAAGCCCTGCTATTTCCAATGACAATATCGGCTCCGATCAATCGCATTTGCGCATTAATCCGGTGAACCCGGTCCACGCCCCAGCATGCAGCATTCACGCACCCATTTGCGCTCGCGCCCCATTGGCATGGGCTACTTGCGCGCCTTTGAAGCCGTGGCGCGGCACCTGAACTTTCGGGTGGCGGCTGAAGAAATGGCGCTGACGCAATCGGCCGTCAGCCGACAGATCCAATCGCTCGAAGACGAGGTGGGCGTGCCGCTGCTGCTGCGCCATACCCGCTCTGTGGAGCTCACCCAGGCAGGCGCACAGTTGTTGGCAGCCATTGATCAAGCCGTGCCGCGGCTGGACGCTGCCGTGCGGCAAATTCGCCGCCAAGCCGGGCGGCGCAGCGTGCAGCTCACCACCTTTGCGTCGTTTGCGTCGCTGTGGCTGATCCCGCGGCTAGAAGAATTCCAAAGCCAGCACCCCGACATTGACATCCGCATTGATGCGTCAGATGCAATGGTGGATTTGGAGTTGTCTGACCTGGACTTAGCCCTGCGCTATGGCCCGCCGCAGTCGATGCCCGCAGGTGCCGTGCGCTTGTTTGGTGAAGAACTCACACCCGTGGCCAGCCCGTGGCTCATCAAGGGCAAGAGTGCGCCCACGAAGCCCGCTGACCTGGCGGTGTACCCGCTGATTGAAGCGGGCGACGGCCATCGGTCGCATCTGGAATGGCTGACTTGGCAGCGCTACTTTGATCTGCACGGCAGCGCGGGCCTGGTGCCCAAGCGCTGGCTCACCTTCACCTATGCCTACCAAATGATCCAGGCCGCAAGCGCGGGCCAGGGCGTGGTGCTGGCGCGCATGCCGCTGGTGGCCGAGCAACTGGCCAGCGGCGATTTGAAAGAACTGCTGCCCCGCCACCGCGCCGCTTCGCCCATGGCCTACTGGCTAATTCGCAGCCCCTTGAGCCGCACCCGGCCCGAGATTGAGGCCTTTTGCGCCTGGCTGCTGCAGCAAGCCGCCCACACCCGTCAGGTGATCGGCGACCGCGCCGACCCCGACACCCTCACGGGTTCTTTAGATGACTAGTAGCCCGCTAGCGCGCTTAAATAGGGCGTAAGCAGCTATCAAATCAATAGCGAACTGCTCAATGCCGATAGGTGAGCAGCGCCGCCAACTGCGCGCGGTTGAACCCCGTCACTGCGCTCTTGCTGCCCAAGCGGTTGCCCACCAGCTCCACGGACCAGCGTCGATCGGGGGCGATCCAACGCACAAAGGCCGATGCGCGCCAGCCACCTTGGAGGCTGAAGCGGTTGGCGTCATCCAAATAGCGTTGGCTTAAGTACCAAGCGGCCATGCTGACCTGCCAGCCTGGGGCGGGTAGGTGATTGACTTCAAAGTACGCGGTGCGCTGCGGCAGCCCTGGCACTTTCAGGCCCTGGGTGGGGGCATAGGTGCTGCGGCCGTTGTTCAGGTGCAGCACAGCCGTCAAGGCCCAGCGTGGGTTGATGAGTTCGTTCACGGCCACCCCCACCGTGGTGATGCGGGCTTGGCGCAGGTTGGGGCTGTCTTCCCACAAATCGAGGGCAGTGGATTCCAAGCTGGGCGGCTGGCCCAGGCGCGACAAGCCATCGACTTCGATGTCGCCGATGTTGAGCAAGCGGTCGCCCATGGCCAGCCGGTTGTCAATGCGGCGGTGGTCCACAAAGCTGCGCACATAGCGGTTGCGAGCGGCCAGCCATTCGTGCTGCAGGCGCAGCCGGGTTTGTTCACCCGCCACGTCGCCCAGCCGGTCTTCGTAGGCAATGCCCAGGGTGTCGATGGGCGCCAAGGTGGCGCCGGAGGGTGGCCGCACCCAGCGCTGCGCGGCCAGCCGCAGCGTGTGGGCCTCATGCGGCTGCCAGGCTAGCGCCAGGCGCGGGTTCCATTGCTGCTGACGGGCTTGCAAATTGGTTTGCCGCACGCCGCCCAGCGGCACCGCGCCCAAGCCCGTGAAGTTGGCCGACAGGCTGGAATCAGCCGTTTGGGTGCGGTCCAAGCTGCTGCGCTCGAGGTCAAACGCCAAGCGCCAGCCCGGGGCCAGTTGCACGCGGTTGGCCACATAAGCGCTGGTCATGCGGTGGGTGGTGACTTCTTGGCCGCCAATCACCCACAGGTTGTTGATGCCCAAAAACGCGCTGTCCAGCCCAATGTCGGTGCCAAAGGTTTGCTGGCGCAGGGCGCGCTCAATGCCCCAGGTGAATTGCCATTCGGGCAGCACATCCAGGGTGTGGCGCAGTTGCAGTTCGCGCTGGCGGGTGACGGTGTCCAGCCGGGTGAACTCAGCCTGCGGGCCCAGCTGCCCTAAGAGGCCGGTGGTGTCGATGGTGGCCACTTGGTCTGACACAAACAGCGCTTGGCTGCGCTCACGCAGCGATCGGCCACCGGCCTTGAACCACAGCATGTGACTGGGGCCAAAGCGCCAGCTCATGCCGACATCTACGCTTTGGGTATAGCTTTTGTAAGGCCCGAGCTGCCCGGTTTGGGTGGGGTCGCCCACCGGTTGCTTCAGGCGCGAGCGGCCATCAAAGCCGTAGAAAAAAACCGCCATTTCTTCGGTGGGCTTTAACCCCAGCGCCAGCAGACGCGACGGTGAACTGCTGCGCAGCGCAACATCGCGCGAGCTGTTGTTGGCCTGGTCTACCGTGATCTCATACGACAAGGGCAGGGGCGACAAGGTGAGACCGTTCAAGGTGACGGTGCCGAAGGTCGACAGCGCGTAGTCGCGCACCGTGCCCACCGTGGCCGACCCATGGTGCCCCGGCACAGGGGTGAGCTGGTTGCGCCGCCGCGAGGCACCAAACACCAGCGGATCGACCAACAGCCCTTTGAACAGTTCACTGTTGGCGTTAAAGGGCGTGACCGCCAGCGAACCCAAGAATAGCGGGGCGCCTGCCCAGTAGGGCGTGTAGCTGTCATAGGCCAGTTTTTCGGCCCATTCGGGCAGGCCCATTTGCAGCAGCGCATAGCCCAGGTTGGCATTACCCTTTTGATCGCTGAGCACGCTGTTGAGTGACTTGAGGTAGGGCAGCCGTTCAGCCGCTGCGCGGGCCGAGGCGATGGCGCTGCCCCAGTCTTCGCGGTCGCCGTCCATCATCGAGCGCAGCAGCAGCGGCAGGGGGTCGCGCGGGTCGAGTTCAGCGGCACGCTCCAGCGTTTCGCGGGCGCGTTCGTCGCGGCCTTGTTGGTACAGCGCAATCCCGGTTTGCACGGCGGTGCGGGCATGGCGGGGTTCGAGCACGCCCGCTTTCAAAAACGCTTGCAGGGCGGCTTCGCCCTCGCCGCGCTTCAGGGCCAGCAGGCCTTGTGCGGTCAGGGCCACATAGTCGTCGGGTTCGCGGCGCAGGGCTTCGGCGAGCAGGGCCTGGGCCTCGTCCAGGCGGTTGGCTTGCAACTCGGCCTGCGCAAGCTCGGCGCGGGTGTTGGGTGATGCGTCGTCTAGCGCCAGGGCCTGGCGCAGCGCCACTCGGGCGGCGGGCAGGTCGTCGCGCTCGGCCAGCACACGGCCCAGTTCGTGCCAGCCCGGCGCCCACTGGGGTAGGGCTTGGGTCAGGCCCCGCAGCAAGGCGGTGGCGCGCAGGCCGTCACCGTCGAGTCGGGCCAGTTCAGCTGCCAAGAGCCAGGGTTCGGGGTGATCAGGGTAGGTGGCGCGGGCGCGTTCGGTGATTTGGCGGGCTTCATCGGTGCGGTCTTGCAGCAGCAGCGCGCGGCCCGCCAGCGCCTGGGCCACTGGGCCGCTTTGGCCTTGCAAGGTATCCAGTGCGGCTTGGGCTTCGCCTTGGTACAGCAGCAAATCGGCTTGCAAGATGTGGGCGTCGGCCTGGGCTTGCGCGTTCAGGCGGGGCGCGGCCTGCTGCAGCGCCGCCAAGCCATCGGCCAAGCGGCCGGTGTCGATGGCCTGCACGGCGGGCAGCAGGGCGGCGGCCGGCAGCCGCACCCAGCGGTGGGGATCGGGCCGCCAGGCGTTGACCCACTGCACCCGGTCACGCGGGCGCACCAGGGTGATGCGCACCGGCGCCTCACCGGCGCGCACGCGGGCGGCTTGGCCAGCGGGCACGCTCAAGCTGCCCGCGCCGTTGCTCAAATCGACTTGGCCCGACAGCACCACCAGGGTGGTCACGCCGTCTTCTACCGACAGTTCCCAATCGGTGCCGCGCACGGCGGCCAAGGCATGCGGCGTTTGCACGGTGACGGCGGGCGGCCCCGCAGGTGCTGCCGCCGCTGCGCTGCCCGGGGCGCCGGTGGTGCGCACCGGCGCCGGGGCATCGCGCTTGGCCTGCGCCCACACCCGCCCGGCCGACAACTCCAGCCGCGTCGTACTGCTCTGGCTAGCGGCCTCTTTGATTTGCAGCACCGTGTTTTGGTTGATGCGCAGTTGGGTCTGGTCACGCAGCAGCAACGCCATTTGCGACATCGCCGCGGTGCGCACAAAGGCGCCAGCAACGAGCTTTTCTTGCGGGGCGGCGGGCTGCCATTGGGTGGCGGTGGCGCCGCGCTTTTCACCGGTGCCGGTGATGGACAAGATTTGCGCGTCGTCGGCCCAAGCGGGCGATGCCAACGCAAGGGCCACCGACGCGGCCAACACCGTCAAGCGGCGGAACTGGGGAACAAGCGTGCGATGGACCATGCGCGGACCATGCCCGCAAGGCCTGGGTGTCGTCAAGCCATCAGGTTCGCGCACGCCAGCGCCGCTGATCGCTCTTCGCCTTAAAGAAAAAGGGCCGCTTGCGCCCTATTGGATTGCCTATCTAGCTATTGATTTGATAGCGTCCACACCGCCACGTTGTCTTGCTTGCCTTTCAGCGGCACTTGGCCCGCAGGCTGTAAACCCAGGCGTTGTCGTGGCCCATCACCCAAGGTTTGCACAGCGGCGTCGCTCACCAAGATCTGCGTGCCCAGGGTTTTGTTAGCGCCCTCGAGGCGAGAGGCTACGTTCACTACATCGCCCACGGCGGTGTATGAAAAACGCTGGTCGCCGCCCAAGTTACCCACGATGCAGTCGCCCCAATGCACACCCACCCGCATCTGCAGACTCAGCCCGGTCTCAGCGCGCAACTGCGCCATGCGCGCTTGCATGGCCACCGCAGCGGTCACGGCACGTTCCACCGGGTTGGCGCAGGGCACCGGCGCGCCCCAGAAGGCCATGACGGCGTCGCCGATGAACTTGTCCACCGTGCCGCCGTGGGCCATCACCACGCCCGTCATGTCGGACAAATGCCGGTTGAGCAGCTCGGCCACTTGCTCGGCGCTGTGGGCTTCAGACCATTCGGTAAAGCCCGCCAGATCGGTAAACAGCACCGCCAGGGCTTGACGCTGCCCGCCCAGGCGCAACGCATCGGGTTGGGCGGCGAGTTGTTCCACCAACTCGGGCGCCAAGTAACGGGCAAAGGCGGTCTTGATGCGCTGGCGCTGGCCGCGTTCGTCCCTCCAAGCCAGCGCCCAGCGGGTGATGTGCGCCGCCAACAGCATCAGCGCGGCACCGGTCAGCGGCAACCAAAGCTGCTGAAGCCCAAGCAAGATCGCGCTCACGCCCAGCGCCAGCGCTGTGGCCAGCAGCGTCAGGCCGCTACCCCTGCCCGGTCGCCAACGCCAGCCGATGGCCGCCACCAGCCCCAGCGCCAGCGCTTGTGCGCCCAACACCCAGGCCAGGGGCGCGATGCGAATCGATTGCCCCGTCACCATGCTGGCCAGCGCTTGCGCATGCACTTCCACGCCCGGTGTCAGCACCCGGCCCTCAGCAAAAAACGGGGTGCGGAACAAGTCGGATTGCGCTGCGCCCAGCTCGCCAGTGGCCTTTAAGTGGCGGCCCACCAGCACGATGTTGTCGCGCAAGAAATCGCGCCAGTGCGGCGGCAGATGGGTGTCGGGGTCCAGCAGCTCGTGGTAGCTAATGACAGCGAAGGGCGCCACCGCAGCGGTGTAGCGAATGCGCTCGCCAGGCTGGGCGTCGGGCCGCGCCACGGCGCCGGGCATGCGTTGGTCGAGCACCTGCGCCAAGCTGCGCCAAAAGCTGTCGGCTGCGGTGGGCACGGTGCGCTGCACGCCGTCGGCGTCCAACTCCACGGCGGCAAAGCCCGAACGGGCACCGGCCTGCAGCAAGGCGCTGTGGGGCTCGACCCGCAGCCATTGGCGCGTGAGGCCGGTTTCGCTGTAGACCATGTCGGCGGCCAGCACCACCGCGCCGTGCGCTGTGATGGCTTGGGCCAGTTGGGCGTCGTCGTCGGGGTTGGGGCTGGGCTCGGCCATCACCACGTCAAAGCCCACCGCCAGGGCTTGGGCTTCGCGCAGGCGGTCTAGCAACTGTGCGTGCAGCCGCCGAGGCCACGGCCAGGGCAGGCCCAGGGCGGCGAAGGACGCTTCATCAATGGCCACCACGGTGATGGGCAGCTCGGTCTTGGCAGGCGCTGTCCACACCAGCAAGCGGTCATACCAGGCGTTGTCCAACGCCTTCCAAACGGCGGTGTGCGACAGCGCGGCCACGGCCAGCGCCACCAGCAGAGGCAAGGCGCTCAGGGCGCGCGGCGCGGCCCTCATCGCAGATTCAGACCGGCCAAACCACCCCATGGTCATTCAGGATGGCGTCCAGGGGCACGTCATGGGCTTCGGGTTCTAGGTCGTCCAAAAAGCCGGTGCCAAAGCCCAGGCCCACGGTGTAGGGCTTAGGGCTCAACGTGGCCAAGGTGCGGTCATAAAAACCGCCCCCGTAGCCCAGCCGGTAGCCGCCCGGGCCGTAACCCACACAAGGCACAAACAGCAAGGTGGGCACGATGACTTCGGTGTCCTTGGGCTTGGGGATGCCGTAGGCGTCTTCTTCCATGGGGCAGCCGGGGTACCAGGCCCAGAAGGTCAGCGTTTTGTGCACCTTGTCCACCACCGGCAGGCCAATGCGGCGCAATTGGGTTTCTTCCAGCAGTTCGCCGTCTTCTTTCCAGCGGTGCAGGGCGGGTAAAGGATCAAATTCGCCTTTGATGGGCCAATAAGCGCCAATCACCGTGTCGGGGCGGCCCACCAGCCAAATGCGCATGACTTGTTGCAGCGCGTCGCCACGGGCCAAGCGGTCAGGCAGCGCCAGGCGCTGTTCGATTAAGGCGCGGCGCAATGCTTTTTTGTGCTCGCTGGGGTCGTTGGCGTTGCTCATAATCCCTTGCATGCAGTTGAAACCTATTCTGACAGCGGGATTCGCCCTTGTGGGCCTGATCGCCGCCCTGGCGGCGCCCGCCGCAAGCGCGCAGGGCGGCCCAAGCGCCGCGCAGGCCGCCCAGGCCGACGAAGCCATTGTGCAAATGCAGCAAGCTGCCCGGCGGGGCGACCGCGCCCGACTGGCCGCGCTGCTGCCGCGCACCCGTGGCCACATTCTGGAACCTTGGGCCCATTACTGGGACATCAAGGCCCGGCTGGGTGATGCCAGCCCCGACGATGTGCAAGCCGTGCTCAAGCGGCTGGGCGGCACCTATCAAGAAGACCGCCTGCGCAACGATTGGTTGCTGCTGTTGGGTCAGCGGCGTGACTGGTCTACCTTTGCCGCCGAGCTGCCGCGCTTTCGCATGAACGACGACCGCGAAGTGCGCTGCTACGCCCTGCTGGTGCAGCACCTGCAAACCCCCGGCGGGCTGCAAGCGGCGGGTGTGGACGAAGTGCGCCGCCAATGGCTGGGCCAGCGCGAGGCCGACGACGGCTGCGCCACCGCTGCCGACCGCTTAATGGACGACAAAAAAATGGACGCCAGCGTGGCCTGGCGCAAGGCCCGCCAAGGGGCCGAGGCCAATCGCGTGCGGGTGGTGCGGCTGGCGGTCAACAGCATTGCGCCGCAGTGGTCTGCCATGGCCGCTGAGGCGGTGGACAGCCCGGTGAAATGGCTCGCCGCCCGCGCGGCCAACCCGCAAGCCGCCCCCAGCGCTGTAGCCACGCTGGCCTTGGTGCGCTTGGGCGCCAGTGACGATGAACAAGCCACCCAACTCATGCAAAGCCGTTGGCAGGCGGTGCTCAGCCCCGATGAGCGCGCCTGGGTGTGGGGCAGCATTGGCAAGCGGCGGATGCTGCAGTTGCAAGACGACGCCAGCGACGCCTTTGCCCGTGTGCCGCGCCTGCCTGATCTCAACGACGAGTTGCTGGCCTTTGCCGCCCGCGCAGGCCTGCGCAGCAACCGCTGGGCCGATGTGACTGCTGCCGTGGTGGCCATGAGCGAGGAGGGCCGCACCGACCCCACCTGGGTCTACTGGCGCGCCAGGGCTACCTTGCAGACCGCGCGTACCGAAGCCGAAAAAACCGATGCCCGCCGCACCCTGCAAGAGCTGGCCAGCGTGCGCGGTTTTTACGAAATGCTGGCGCTAGAAGAAACCGGCGGGCGCATCAGCTTTCCGCCTGCGCCTGAGCCGCTGACGGTGGCTGAGCGCGATGCCGCCCGCGCCAACGCGGGCTTGCAGCGCGCGCTGGCCGCGATTGCCCTGGGCCTGCGCGCTGACGGTGTACGCGAATGGAACTACACCACCAACTTGCACACGCCGGGCGGCATGAGTGACCGCGAACTGCTGGCTGCCGCGGATTTGGCCTGCAGCCGCGAGGTGTGGGACCGCTGCATCAACACCAGCGATCGCACCCGGGCAGTGCTGCACGCGGGGCAGCGCTTTCCCGTGCCGTTCAAAGACGCGGTAGTCAAACGCAGCCGCGAGATTGGCCTTGAGCCCGCCTTTGTGTATGGCCTCATTCGGCAAGAAAGCCGCTTCATCATGGATGCGCGTTCGCATGTGGGCGCATCGGGCTTGATGCAGCTGATGCCCGCCACCGCGCGCTGGACCGCCAAGCGCATTGGCATCGACAACTTCACGCCCGATCAGGTCAATGACCGCGACATCAACATCGCCCTGGGCACGGGTTACCTCAAGATGCTGCTGGACGACTTCGGCGGCTCCATGCCCATGGCCGCAGCCGCCTACAACGCGGGGCCTGGCCGCCCCCGCGCCTGGCGCGGCAGCAGCGCCACTTGGGATGCGGCGCAGTGGGCCGAGACCATCCCCTTCAACGAAACCCGCGATTACGTCAAGAAGGTGCTGGCTAACACCGCCTTGTACGCCGCCGTCTTGGCCGCGCCACAGCCCGCACCGCTTTCGGCCAACCGCGCCAGCGAAACCGCGCCTGCTCCCCCTGCGGTGGCCGTCACCGGTGGACCGCCTCCTGGCGGCCCGGTGGCCTTGACGGGCGGCACCCCGCCCACAGCCCTTAGCGCCGCAGCGCCCGCGTTCAGCGCGACGGCCGCCTCGGCGCCTGCCGCCGTGCTGGCACTGCCCACGCTGCGCGATCGCCTCGGCCAGGTGGGCCCACGCGACCCCCGGGCGGCTTCGCCCAATCGCGAACTGCCTTGATCAGCCCTGCCCCGCGATTACCTGCGGGGTAATCGACTGAAGGCCGCCGGGTCGGCACCATGGCCGCATCGTTTTCAAACGGAGCAAAGCCATGTCAGACGTCAACCTTGTCCCACTGGCCGTGGGCCACATGATCGGCTTGGGCGCTATTGGGTCGTGCTTGGGCGTGGGCCTGTTGGCCGCCAAGTACCTAGAAGCCAGCGCCCGTCAGCCAGAACTGATGGAGCCTTTGCAAAGCAAAGTCTTTCTCTTGGTTGGGGTGCTTGATGGGGCCTTCATCATCGCGACCGGTATCGGCCTTTGGTTTGCGACGGCCAACCCGTTCTAAAGCGGTGTGTGCTTGGCCATTCGCCATGTGGTTCTTTGAAACAATTAACCGCAAGACAGAACCCAAAGCGAAAAATACACTGGGGTTATGCCACGCAAAGCCCGCTTTCTTTCTGTTGCCGATGAACACGCTGCTGACGGTGGAGTGGCGGCGGTAGATCGCGCCTTGTCCCTGATGGCCGCGTTCAATGCGCAGCGCCCCACGCTCAGCCTGACGGAATTGGCCACCCACGCCAAGCTCTATAAGAGCACCACGCTGCGCTTGCTCAATTCACTGGAACACGCGCGGTGGGTGCTGCGCTCGTCGGATGGGCGCTACCAGCCGGGTCCCGCGCTTGAGACTTTGCAGCAGGCTTATCACGCGGCCACGCCCCGGTTGCGCCTGGTGCACCATGCCTTGCGTGAACTGGTCAATACCACCGGCGAAAGCGCGGTGTTCTATGAGTTGCGGGGCGCTGGGCCCACCTTGCGCCGCGTGGTGGTGGATCGGGTGGAATCGCCGCACAACGTGCAGCACCGCCTGCATCCTGGCGATGTCATGCCACTTGACCGCGGCACTGGGGGCCGAGTCATGACGGCCTATGTGCCCACGCTGCTGTCGATGGCCCTGCGCGAGCAACCGTCGGACGGTTCGCTCTACGACGAAATTCGCGCCGAAGGCTACTTTGCGGCCGTGGGCGACAACGCGCCAGAGATCGCCGGCATTTCGGTGCCGGTGATCACCCAAGAGGCCAAGGGCCTAAGCGGAGTGATCAGCATTACATCGCCCGCGGCGCGCCACAAGGCTGAGCACATCCCGATGGTGGTGGAGGCGGGTCGTCGTTTGGCCGCCGCGCTGGACGATGGCCTGATTCCCCGGCGTGGCGAACGTCGACGCGAACCACGCGAAGACGGCAGCGACGGCAACGACTAGGCCGCGCCGTGTCGGCCTGATCACTGGCCGCGGGGGCCCTTGCCGCCGCGCCCCTTGCTTGATTGCACACACAAACTGTGTGAATCCACACACTTGGTCAGCGTCAATATGCTCGCCAGTGTGCAATACAGTTGAGACGGGGCCTAAGCTCGTTGAACAAAAGGCCGAACGGCGGCAGTACGCTATTATTTTTGTAGCTACTTAGCCTCTGTTTATCTGCCCAAACGCCCCAAAACAACCCATCGTTTCGTCGGTACCCGCCGGGGCGCCGCCCCCATTGAGATCCCCTGAGGTCGCACCATGAGCACTGCCCGCACCCGCATTCACCGCCTGGACGTGGCCACCGAACTGGCCCGCTTTATTGACACCGAGGTGCTGCCCGGCACGGGCTTGAGCGCCAACGCTTGGTGGGCCGGTTTTGACGCCTTGGTGGCTGATCTGGCCCCGCGCAATCGCGCCCTGCTGGCCGAACGCGATCGCCTCCAATCTGAACTGGACGCCTGGCACGCCGCCCATCCCGGCCCGATTGCCGACATGGCCGCTTATCGCCGGTTTTTGGAGCTGATTGGCTATCTGGTGCCCCCGCCGCCGCCTGGCACCCGCGCCACCACCCAAAACGTGGATGCCGAGCTGGCCACCCAGGCCGGCCCGCAGCTGGTGGTGCCCATCCTGAATGCCCGCTACGCCCTCAATGCCGCCAACGCACGCTGGGGCAGCCTGTATGACGCCTTGTATGGCACCGATGTCATCCCCGAAACCGAAGGCCGCGAAAAAGGCCCCGGCTACAACGAAACGCGCGGTGCCGCCGTGGTGGCCTACGCCCGTGGCGTGCTGGACCAGGCCGCGCCATTGGCGCTGGGCAGCCATGCCGATTCAACTGGCTACAGCGTGCAAAGCGGCAAGCTGGTGGTGGCCCTGAAGGGCGGCGCGCACACCGGGCTGAAAGACGCCACCCAGTTGGTGGGCTACCAAGGCAGCGCCGTAGCACCGTCGTCGGTGCTGCTGGTGCACCACGGCCTGCACCTGGACATCCGTATCGATCGTGGCCACCCGATTGGCGCCACTGACGCGGCCGGTGTGGCCGATGTGGTGATGGAAGCGGCGCTGTCCACCATTTTGGATTTGGAAGATTCCGTGGCCGCCGTGGACGCCGCCGACAAGGTGGTGGGCTACCGCAACTGGCTGGGCATCGTGCGCGGCACGCTCACTGAAGCGGTCAGCAAAGGCGGCAAAACCTTTACCCGTGGCCTGAATGCCGACCGCGTCTATACCGACGAAGACGGCACCGGCACGGTGACATTGCCGGGCCGTTCGCTGCTGTTTTTGCGCAATGTGGGCCATTTGATGACCAATCCGGCCATCCAGGTGCATGAAGCCGACGGCACGGTGCGCGAGATTCCCGAGGGCATTCTGGACGCCATGGTCACCACCACCATCGCGCTGCATGACTTGCAAGGCAGCGGCAAATTGGCCGACGGCACCGCGATTCGCAACAGCCGCACCGGCAGCGTGTACATCGTCAAACCCAAAATGCACGGCCCGGCTGAGGTGGGCTTTGCGTGCGATTTGTTTGGCCGGGTTGAAAAAGTGCTGGGCTTGGCAGACAGCACCGTCAAGCTGGGCATCATGGACGAAGAGCGCCGCACCAGCGTCAACCTCAAGGCCTGCATTGCCGCCGCCGCCAGCCGCGTGGCCTTCATCAACACCGGCTTTTTGGACCGCACCGGTGACGAGATGCACACCGCCATGCAAGCCGGCCCCATGCTGCGCAAAGGCGACATGAAATCCAGCGCCTGGATTGCCGCCTATGAGCGCAACAACGTGCTGGTGGGCCTGGGGCTAGGCCTGCGCGGCCGCGCCCAAATCGGCAAAGGCATGTGGGCCATGCCCGATTTGATGGCCGAGATGCTCAAACAAAAAATTGGCCACCCCAAGGCGGGTGCCAACACCGCCTGGGTGCCCAGCCCCACGGCTGCCACGCTGCATGCATTGCACTACCACCAGGTGAGCGTGGCCGAGGTGCAAAAGACGCTGGAAGCCACCGACGCCGATGCCGAGCGCGACACCCTGCTGGCGGGCCTGCTGACGGTGCCGGTGTCACCCCAAGCCCACTGGAGCGCCGCCGAGCGCCAGCAAGAGCTAGACAACAACGTGCAAGGCATCTTGGGCTATGTGGTGCGCTGGGTAGACCAGGGCGTGGGCTGCTCCAAAGTGCCCGACATCCACAACGTGGGCCTGATGGAAGACCGCGCCACCCTGCGCATCAGCAGCCAACACATTGCCAATTGGCTGCACCACGGCGTGGTGACGGCCGAACAAGTCACCGCCACCTTCGAGCGCATGGCCGCGGTGGTGGACGGCCAGAACGCGGGCGATAGCGTGTACCAGCCCATGGCGGGGCGCTTCAGCCAAAGCGCAGCCTACCAAGCGGCGCTGGACTTGGTCTTCAAAGGCAAAGAGCAGCCCAGTGGCTATACCGAGCCTTTGCTGCATGCGTGGCGCTTAAAGGTGAAGGCGGGCTGAGCGCCGCATCGGGCGTGAATGCAGCGGCCGCCGCCTGAAGCGCCGGGGGCTTCAAAACCGCTTGCCAATGGCGCACTGCTGAGTGGATGCTTGGATGCTTCCACTCAGACCTTGTGAAGGCTCGCCATGATCGCCCGCTTTACCTTCAGCCGCCTGCTTTCCTGGGGCACCGCCGCAGCGCTGGTCTTGGGTGCGCTAGTCGCCTGGGGTCCATCGCACCAAGCCCCTTCGGCTAACGACGGCCAACGCCTGGGCCCGATGGGCATGGCCGACTACACCGGCCAGGGCGAACACGGCTGGCTGGGCCGCTTTATTGTGGACAGCCGTCGGCCCACTTGGCCTGCCAGCACCGTCACCTGGTTTTACAACCCCGAAGGACAGCCGGACGCCCTGGGCACCCAGGCCATCGTGGCCCTCATCGAAAACGCGGGGCGCAAGTGGTCGGGCGTTTGCAATGTGCGCTTTGTGTTTGGCGGCTTCACCAACCGCAGGCCAGACATCAACAGCAGCTTTGGCACCATCGACCGGGTGAACGTGATCGGCTGGGATCTGCTCACCGGCAACCGCTCGCGCTTTTCCGGTTTTGCCAACTACTGGTACGCCGGCAACAACGCCATGCAAGACAGCGACGTGGTGTTTAACACCGCCCGCATCGATGGCGAGTTGGACAACGCCTTCAACTTGGCCGCGCTGGCTACGCACGAAATTGGCCACATGCTGGGCATTGCCCACAGCGACGTGCAGCAGTCGGTGATGTTTGCCGACCCCTATAACACCTATGCGTTTCAGTCCACGCTGCGTGGCGACGACGCAGCCGCTTGCGTCACCCTGTATGGCGCGCCTGCCTCGGCCACCGCAGACCGGTTGTTGAACTGGGCTGAGCAATCCACCGGCGGCGCCTTGCTGCCGCTGGGCACCGCCAGCCAGCGTGACCCTGCCAGCGGCCTGGTGTGGCGCCACTACACCCAAAGCAACCTGTTTGTGGGTGTGTTGGGCGACGACATACTGGTGCTGCCGGTGGGTAGCACCGCGGTGCAGCGGGTAGGGCAGTTAGGCGCTGTGCTGCCCGTGGTGTTTGGCGCTGGCTTTTAGTGAACGCGCCCACGCTGGCTGTCGAGCCCAGTCGCTGCCCCTTGTGCGGGCGGCCCAATGCCTGCGCCATGGCTGCCGATGCAACCAAGCCCTTGGGCTGCGGCCCTGCCGATGCGCCCTGCTGGTGCGCCCAAATTCGCATCGCACCTGAGGTGCTGCAACGCGTGCCCGGTGCGGCGGTGGGCGTGGCCTGCATTTGCCGCGCGTGCGCGACAAATCCCGCTGGCGGGGCGGCTAAGCTTGGGTGATTCCTCACTCAGCGGAGACCTGTCCCATGCCCACTTACCACGTTGAAATGCTCGAAGGCCGCACCTTGGAGCAAAAGAAAGCCCTGGTTGAAGCCATCACCCGCGTGAGTGTGGAAGTGCTGGGTGATGCGCCTGGGCTACCGCACCGTGTACGCGGCTTGCCTGTGGCTGCTGCTGGCGGGCGGCTTGGTGGGCGGCTTTGCCGACAGCTATGGCCTGGTGCTGGCCGCGCGCTTGGCCGAAGGGCTGGCGGCGGGGGTGATTCAACCGATACCAGCCATCATCATCATGCGGGCCTTTGCGCCGCATGAGCAGGGCCGCGCCAGCGGCATGTTTGGCATGGTGGTGGTGTTGGCGCCCGCTTTGGGCCCCAGTGTGGGCGGTTTGCTGGTGCAGGCTTTTGGCTGGCGCAGCATTTTCTTTATGGTGGTGCCGTTTTGCTTGGCGGGCCTGTGGGCGGCGCAGCGCTATGTGCCCACCACGGCGCCGGGCGGCGTGCCCGCCAGCCGGGCGCACGATGGGCTGGATTGGCGTGGCCTGCTGCTGTGCAGCGTGTTTGTGTGCGCGCTGCTGCTGTCCTTGGTGCGCTGGCACGAAGGCCGCAGCCTACAAGCCGGCGGCCTCACCGTGCTAACGGTGGCGGCGCTGGCGCTGTTTGTGTGGTGGCAGCGGCGGTTGAACCAGCGTGGCGTGGAATCTTTGATGGCGCTCGGCCTGTTTGAGCACCACCGTTTTGTGATGGGCGCTTGGGTGGCCCTCATCTACGGCATGGCCTTGTTCGGCTCTACCTACCTGGTGCCGGTGTACATGCAGCTGGGCTTGGGCCTGAGCCCGGCCACCGTGGGCGCGGTCATGTTGCCCAGTGGCATTGCGTTGGCGGTGTGCATTGCCTGGGTGGGCCGCCTGGCCGACACCCAACCCGCCCACCGATTGGTGACGATTGGCCTGGGGCTCTTGGCGGCTTCGTTTGCCTTGATGCTGACAGTGCCATTGGGGGCGGGGTTGGGGCTGTTGCTGGCGTGGACCCTGCTGGGCCGCGTGGGGCTGGGCTTTGTGTTGCCTTCGCTTAACTTGGGTGCGCTGCGCGGGATGCCGCTGGCGCTGCTGTCCCATGGCTCCAGCACCATCAACTTTGTGCGCACCCTGGGTGGGGCCACCGGCGTGGGCCTGTGCGGCATTGCGCTGCAGTGGCGCATTCATGCGCGCGACGCCAGCCTGATCAGCGGCGCGCCCGACGCCCAGCGCCTGGCTGCGTTTGGTGATGTGTTTGCCGGGCTGGCCTTGGTGTGTGCCCTGGCCATGCTGGCGGCTTGGCGCTTGCGTGACGCGCCCGGGGCCACGCCGCCTGCATCGACCCCGCCCTAAGGCCCTTGGGTGTATCGGCGCTAGCCAGCGGCAGGCCGCGAAAGTGGCGCAGAGGTGGGATAGTTCAGGCTTGTTGTTGCCACAGGCCTTTCATGCTCTACAGCCTTCTCAAACTGGTTCATGTGTTGTCCATCGTCGTCTGGGTGGGCGGCATGGTGTTTGCACACTATTTTTTGCGGCCGGCGGCGGCAGCCCTGCAGCCAGCCGAGCGGCTCACCTTGATGCACGCCACTTTGCAGCGCTTCTTTCAGGCCGTATCGGTGGCGGCGGTGCTGGCCTTGGTCACAGGGTTTTGGATGCTGGGCCGCACCGCCAAACAAATCGTGCAGGCTGGGGGTGACTTTGCTATGCCCTGGCACTGGACGGCCATGGCCATCACCGGCACGCTGATGGTGCTGATCTATGGCCACATTCGCTTTGTGCTGTTCAAGCGCTTTGCCGCTGCGGTGAAGTCCGTGGACTGGGCCGCTGCAGGTGCAGCCCTGGGCACCCTGCGCCAATGGGTGTTAGTGAATCTGTTTCTGGGCGTGGCCACCATTGGTGTGGCGGTGGTGGGCGGATGAGCGCGGCGGCCGCTGATTTACATGCCGCCTATGCGCAAGCCGGCGCGCTGCAGGCGCAACGGGTGGCCGCAGGGACGCCGGTGGTGGGCCGCAAGATTGGCTTTACCAATGCGCGCCTGTGGCCGGTGTACGGGGTACACCAACCCATTTGGGGCGCGGTGTATGCCAACACCTTGCAGCACCTGAGTGGGCCCGGCACCTACGCCCTAGGCCATTTGCACAGCCCCCGGCTAGAGCCTGAAATCGCGTTGCGCATCGGCCGCACGCCAGCGCCCCAGGCCACGCTGGCCGAATTGGCCGCGTGTGTGGATGCCGTGGCGCACGGCTTTGAAGTGGTCGACTGCCCCTACCCCGACTGGCGCTTTACCGCCGCCCAAGCCGTGGCGGTGGGCAGTTTGCATGCGGCGCTGCTGCTGGGGCCGGTGATGGCCACCCGCGCATTTGGCGCAAACCTTGCCGATGCACTCACGCAGGTGCAACTGCGCCTGCTGTGCAACGGCAGCGTACGCGACGAAGGCAGCGGCCAAGCGGTGCTGGGCGGGCCCTTGCAGGCGCTACAGCACTTGGTGCATTTGCTGCATGAACAAGGCGCGCCGCCGCTGTCGGCAGGCGAATGGGTCACCACCGGTTCACTCACCCAAGCCCTGCCGATTCAAGCGGGTGAGCGCTGGCACACTGAGATCTCAGGCCCACCCGCCGGTGTGTGGGCGGCCAGCGCG
>JAAFIY010000130.1 GCA_013297985.1 Comamonadaceae bacterium
GCGCGGACGTGGCCCAGCATCAGCGTCAGCCCTTGCAGCCCAGGCATTGCTCGGGCCGCCCCCCAACTTGCTGCCCCTGCCGCTTTGGCACATGGCCAGTGTGGGTCTGGATTTGTGGTGGGCGGCGCTGCTGTCGGGCGCCCACCGGGTGGTGGTACTGGGCACCTCGGCCGATGCGCCGCAGTACCGCCAAGCGCTGGCCGATCAAATGGCGCAAGGCCAAGCGGTGTTGAGTGGCTTGGGCTATGCCGGAGTTCACCTGCAAATGGTGAGCATCGACACCACTGCGCCTGATGCGCTGGCTCGGCTAGACGCGGCCCTGCAAGCCGCTGCGTCCACGCCGCCTGCGGCCCTGCCCACCGGGCGATTTGCCATCACCAACGACAAGCGCGCTGCATTGGAACTGGCTTTGCAACACTTGCTGGACCATGCCCCCTCGTTGCGCGCGGCCACCCCACCCGAGGCCTTGGCCTTGCCGGGTGCTGCGCCGTTGTGGGGCACGGTGCAAGTCGATGCCGCCAAGTGCACCACCTGCCTGAGTTGCGTCAGCGCTTGCCCCGCCGGGGCCTTGATGGACACCGCTGACCGGCCCGCGCTGCGCTTTATCGAAAAGAACTGCGTGCAATGCGGCCTGTGCCAATCCACCTGCCCCGAAGGCGCCATTGAGCTGGCGCCGCGCTTGTTGTTGTCGCGTGAGCGGCGCGAGCCCCGCGTGCTGCATGAGTCCAAACCCTGGGCCTGCATTCGCTGCAGCAAGCCCTTTGGCACCGTGCAAGCCATTGAAGCCATGCTGGGCAAGCTGGCCGGGCACGCCATGTTCCAGGGTGATGCCTTGGAGCGGCTGAAGATGTGCAGCGACTGCCGCGTGGTGGACATCTACAGCAACCCCAACGAGTCCCGCATCACCGACAGCGGCCTGCACTGAACGCCAACCGCACTGCTTGAACCCATGCCTGACACCCCGATTGCATTGGAATTGCGCGGCGCTTCTGCTGCGCTAGATGTCGAACTGGCCCGCGCCGAAATCTACGGCCTGCTGGCTCGCTTGTTCTACGCTGCGCCAGATGCGGATTTGCTCAGTGCCCTGCAAGTGGCGGTAACGCAAGCGCCCGACGCGGGCGGCTTTTTGCAAGAGCCCTGGCAAGATCTGGTGGCCGCCGCCCGCGCCACCACCACCTCGCAGGTGCAAGACGAATACACCGCGCTCTTTGGCGGCGTGGCCCGGCCCGAGGTGTTGCTCTATGCGTCGCACTACCTGACCGGCTTTTTGAACGAAAAACCCCTGGCCGAGCTGCGGCACGACTTGGCAGAACTGGGCTTGCAGCGCGACGAGGCCATGGCCGAAACCGAAGACCACGCCGCCTACCTGTGCGAGGTGATGCGGTTTTTGATTGCAGGCGACGACGCAGCTGTCAGCAACCTGGCCCGCCAACACCAGTTCTTTGCCCGCCACCTGCAGCCCTGGCTGCCCGCCTGTTGCGACACTTTGGCCGCACATCCCAAAGCGCAGTTTTGCGCGGCTTTGGCCCGTTTTACGCACGCCTTCGTGTTGGTTGAGCAGCAGGCGTTTGAAATGAATTGATTGCGATTTTTCCCCGGCAGTGACCGCATAACAAAAGGAGACCCCCGCATGCCTCGTCAGACAAGCCACACACGCCCTACAGCGCCTTTTGGGCGCCCCTTCGCCTGGTCGGCCCTGGCCGCTGCCGCCTTGCTGGCCGGTTGCAGCACCATGAACATGGGCAGCTTGGTAGGAGCCGCCAACTACCAAGTCACGCTGACTCGCACCACCCACGGCGTGGCGCACATCCAAGCGGCCGATGTAGGCAGCATGTCCTTTGGCGCGGCCTACGCCCATGCGCAAGACAACGTGTGCCAAACCGCGCAGCAACTGGTGACGGTGCGCGGCGAAAGGTCGCGCTTTTTTGGCGAGCGGGGCACGGGGGGCTTGTCGGTGCGCACCTACCCCAACCCTGTGATTGACGTCGTGGTGGGCCTGCACTTTGGCCATCACATCACCGACGAGCAACTGGCGCAGCGCTGGGCGCGTGAAGCCAGCCCGCAAGCCAACCAAATGGTGGCGGGCTATGTGGCGGGCTACAACCAGTATTTGAGCGACCACGCTGGCAAGCTGCCCGCCGAATGCGCGGGGCAGCCCTGGGTGCGGCCCATGACGCTGGCGGATTTTCGGCGCAGCAATGAACTGGCCATGGTGCAAGGCGGTATTGCCGCTTTGGCCGACGCGGTGCACGCCGCACGCCCGCCCACGGCCCCCGCTGCTGCGGCACCCCTGCCTACGCTAGACGAAGCACTGGCTGCGCTGCGTGAAGACCGGATCATTGACGCCCGCGTGGCCAGCAACGCCTGGGCCTTCGGGCGCGAGGTCACTGCCAATGGCCGTGGCGTGCTGCTGGGCAACCCGCACTACCCCTGGGTGGGCATCAACCGCTTTTGGCAAATGCACATCACCGTGCCCGGCGTGGTGGATGTCATGGGCGGCTCCATTGGCCTAAGCCCAGTGGTGCAAATTGGTTTTAACCGCGATGTGGCGTGGTCCCACACCGTGTCCACCGGCGTGCGCTTTACCTTGCATGAGTTGAGCTTGGGCAGCCAGCCCACGCGGTATCTACTCGATGGGCAAGAAGTGGCCCTGGCGCCGCAAGTGATTCGTTACCAAGCGCTGCAAGAAGGTGGCGCCGTGGCCTCGCGTGAACACACGGTGTGGCGCAGCCATTTCGGCCCGGTGGTGGTGCTGCCGCGCGCGGGCCTGGGCTGGACCGCTCAGCGCGCCTATGCGCTGCAAGACGCCAACATCGGCAACGTGCGTTCGCTCGACGCGTGGTGGGGCTTTAACCGGGCAGCCACAGTGGGCGACATTCGCCAGGCCAGCGCCAAGCTCGGCATTCCATGGGTGAACACCATCGCGGCTGACCGCGCGGGCACGGCTTTGTACGCGGATGCCAGCGTGGTGCCAGACGTGACGGCTGACATCCTGGCGCGCTGCACCCCCAGCCCCCAAGCGGCGGGCTTGATCCGCGCTGCGCGCCTGTTTGTGCTGCGGGGTGATGCCCGCAACTGCAACTGGCAGCAAGACACCCGCAGCGCCGTGCCCGGGCTGATTGGTGCAGACCGTTTGCCAGTGCTGGAGCGGCTGGATTGGGTGCACAACTCCAACGACAGCTTTGTTTACACCCAGCCCGCGCATCGCTTTGTGGGCATTTCCCCCTTGGTGGGCGACGGCCGCATTGATCGCCCCCGCACCCGCAGCGGGTTGATTGAAATCCCCGACCTCATCAGCCGCGGCAAGGTCACGCCTGAGGGCGTACAGCGCCAGCTGTTTGAAAACCGCAACTTGGCCGCCCGCGTGGTGCTGCCCGATTTGCTGGCTGCATGCGCCATGGCGCCCGCCGATTCGCCCCAGGTGGGCGCCGAGGCCCGTGCCGCCTGTGCCCTGCTGCGCGGTTGGGACCGCACCAGCAATGCCGAAGCGCGTGGCGCCGCCCTGTTCCGCGAGTTTTGGCGAGAGGCGCGCAACGTGCCCAACGTGTGGCGCGTGCCCTTTGATGCCAACTTGCCGGCCACCACGCCGGCCGGCCTGCGCATGGATGACGCGCAAGTGGCGCCGCGTGTCTGGGCCGCTTTGACCAATGCGGTGCGCAAGTTCAACACTGCGGGCATTGCGATCGACGCGCCATTAGGCCAAGTACAGCGCCCGGCCTTCACCGGCGAACCCGCAGGGCTGCACGGTGGTGATGAGTTTGAAGGGGTGCTCAACAAGCTCAGCGACTTAGGCCCCATCAACACCAATACGCTCACCCCGCGCGGCTTTGTCATTGACACCGGCACCAGCTATGTACAAACCGTGGGCTTTGATGAACGAGGCCCGGTGGCGCATGCGTATTTGGTCTACGGCCAAAGCACCCATGCCGCGTCGCCCTACCGCACGGATCAGCTGGCACCCTATGCCGCCAAGCGCTGGCCGCGGCTGCCTTTTCATGTCGACGAAGTGGCTGCCCAACGCATCGGCGAGCCCGTGACCGTGCGCAATCGCTAGTCATAAAAAAGCCCGTCGGCGTTTATAGCCAACGGGCTTGATGCGCCCATCAATAGGGCGCAAGCGGCTACAAAATATGTAGCATCGGCACTTATCTGCCGTACAGCACTTCAGGCAGCCACAAGCCAATGCCGGGGAAGTTGTAGAGCAAGATGATGGCGATGATCTGAATGCCCATAAACGGCAACATGCCCGCAAAGATCTGGTTGAGCGTGACGTGCGGGGGGCTGACGCCTTTTAAGTAGAACGCCGCCATCGCGACAGGCGGGCTCAAGAAAGCGGTCTGCAAATTCAGCGCCACCAGCAGGCCAAAGAACAGCGGGTCTACGCCGAAGTTGTCTAGCAACGGAATGAAGATGGGCATGAAGATCACGATGATCTCGGTCCATTCCAGCGGCCAGCCCAAGATGAAAATGATCACTTGGCTTAAGACCAAAAATTCGGTCTTGGTCAGGCTGAGGCTCATCACCCAGTTTTCCACCAACTCTTGGCCACCCAGCAGCGCAAAAGCCGCCGAGAAGATGGCGCTGCCC
The DNA here is from genome assembly GCA_013297985.1 of Comamonadaceae bacterium. Lineage (GTDB taxonomy): Bacteria > Pseudomonadota > Gammaproteobacteria > Burkholderiales > Burkholderiaceae_C > JAAFIY01. The sequence goes on from JAAFIY010000130.1 coordinate 4,588, forward strand.
ACAAACAACCAGCAAACCATGGCGCTGGTTTTGGCGGTCAGGAACACCGATTCTTTGACCATGCCGAAGTTGATGGTGCGGTAAGCCAGCGCCAGCAAAAACCCGCCAAAGGCGCCGACTGCAGCCGCCTCAGTAGGCGTGGCCAACCCGAAGACGATGCTGCCCAGCACCGACAAGATCAGCAGCAACAGCGGGAAGAAGCTGGCCAGCAGCATCTTGAAGACTTCCAGCCGCGCAAAACTCAGCAGCGCATAAAACATCGCCAAGGCTGCGACGCCGATGCCAATGAAGATCCAAAAGCCGCGTGTGGGCTCAGTGCGTTCAAGGTCTACCGCGTCAGGGGCGGCCGCAGCGCTGGGGGGCTCTTGCAGGCCGCCAGACGGGGCCTGCGCAGGCTCTTGCAAGCCGCCTGATGGGGCTTGGGGGGGCTCTTGCACGCCACCCGAGGGCGTGGGTTCTTGCAGCCCGCCCGAAGACTGCGGCGGCTCTTGCAAACCTGAGCGTTCAGCACCCGTCGGTTCGGCCAGGGCGCCGCCGGGCTCTGAGAGTTCGCCGGACGCGGCTACTTCTACCTCGGGCGCGGTGGGCAAGGTGTTGAAGTGCCAAGTGACGGCGGCAATCGATGCAAACGCCAGCGCGGGCAGCAGCACCACGGTGAGCTGACGCAGGATGTGCGATACGGGCACGCCGAGGTTGGCGCTGCCTTTGAGCCCGCGCAGCAGCGCGGGCAGCGCGCGCGCCTGCATGCGCTGGGTGGTGCCGCTGACACTGGCCAGCAGCCGATCAGTGAGCGGCGGCAAGGGCACGGTGCGGGCTTCTACGCTCAAGGGCGGCATCAGGTGCGGCTTGAAGCTGGCCAGCACGATCACGTACACGACGTACAAGCCCGCCAGCATCAGGCCGGGAAAAAACGCGCCTGCATACAACTGCACCACCGACACACCAGCGGTGGCGCCATAGACGATGAGCATCACGCTGGGGGGAATCAAAATGCCCAGGCAACCGCCAGCCGTGATTGCGCCTGCGGCCACCCGCACGTCATAGCCGCCGCGCAGCATTTGCGGCAGCGCCAGCAGGCCCATCAAGGTGACCACTGCGCCCACGATGCCAGTGGCAGTGGCAAACACCGCACAGGTGAACAGCGTGGCCACGGCCAGCGAACCCGGCACGCGGGCCAGCGCCAGGTGCAGGCTGCGAAACAGTTTTTCGATCAGGTTGGCGCGCTCCACCAAGTAGCCCATGAAGACAAACAAGGGGATGCTGATCAACACGTCATTGCCCATGACCTTGAAGGCGCTTTGCACCATCAGCGTGAGCGTTTTGCCGCTGTCGCGGTCATAGGCTAGCCAGGTAAAGATCATGCCCATGCCCATCAGCGTGAAAGCTGTGGGGAAGCCCAGCATGATGGCCACTACCACCAGCGCCAGCATCATCAGGCCCAAGTGACCGCGGGTGATGGTGTCAGCCGCCAGCAGTACACCAGCGGTGCCCAGGATGATCAGCCCCATTAAGATGAAGCCGAACCAGAGTTCTTTGCGGATGGTCATGCCCGGCCTCCCGATGCGGGTGCGCTCGGGTTGGCGTGGGTGATGTCTTCAGCGCCCACCATGGCGCGCAGCTTGTCGACATCGACTTCTTCCACGTCTTGTTCGCGGCTAGGCCAAGCGCCGGTGCGGATGCACACAATGCAGCGCACGATTTCCACCACGCCTTGCAGCAGCAGCATGGCGCCTGCGATGGGGATGACGAACTTGAAAGGCCACAGGGGCAGCGGCGTAGCGCTGAAGGTGCTTTCTTTGATGGCGAACGATTCGCTGCCAAAAACAAAGCCCGCCCAGGTCAGCGCAATCACTCCAGGCAGAAAAAACACAAAGTAAAGAATCAGGTCTAGCGTGGCTTGGGTGCGGGGCTCAAAGAAGCCATACAAGACATCGCCGCGGACATGGCCGTTCTTGGCCAAGGTGTAGGCGCCGGCCATCATGAACAGGGTGCCGTACATCATGATTTGAGCGTCGAGCGCCCAGTCGTGCGGGTCGTTGAGCACGTAGCGAGAAAACACCTCCCAGCTGATCATCAGCGTGAGCCCAACGATCAGCCAGGCAAACAGTTGGCCCAGCCAGGTGGACATGCGGTCCACCAACAGTAAAACGCTTTGCATGGTGCGAAAAGGCCTTGCGCAACACAAGGCAAATAAGACAAAAAACAGGCCGCCACCGCAGGAGTGGCGGCCCGATCAAGCTATCAAAAAGATAGCCATTGATTGGCCGAGCGGCGCGATCAGGTCTTGCGAGCCGGGGCGCGGAAGTAGTGGTTCCAGGCCATCTTGAAGTCCACCATGTAGTCGTTTTGCCAGCTGCCTGCGCGCTGGGCAAAGGCGCGCTGGCTGTCCATGACTTTCTTGAACATGGGTTGCTCAGCCGCTTTGGCGGCCGTCACTTTGTCCCAGGCCGCCAACTGCGCGCGCAGCACCGAGTCGGGCGTTTTGAAGAACTTGACCTTGTCTTTTTCTTTGAGCTCGATGTAGTCTTGGCTGTTACGCTGAATGGCCTTCCAGCTCATGTCGGAGCTGGCGGCCTGCACTGCGTAGTCGATGACTGATTTCAGTTCGCCCGGCAGCGCGTCGTACTTGGCTTTGTTGAACAAAATCTCAAACTGCTCGCCGCTTTGGTGAAAGCTTTGCAGCATGCAGTTTTTAACGACGTCGGGGAAACCCAAAATGCGGTCAGAGGTGGCGTTGTTGAACTCGGCTGCATCAATCAGGCCGCGGTCTAGCGCGGGCACGATTTCGCCGCCCGGCAGCGGGTTGACCGCAGCGCCCATTTCCTTGAACACATCAATGGCCAAGCCTACAGTGCGGTACTTCAGGCCCCGAATGTCTTCGGCCTTGGCAATCGGCTTTTTGAACCAGCCCAAGGGCTGGGTGGGCATGGGGCCGTAGACGAACGACACCACGTCGATGTTGAGCGATTTGTAAATTTCTTCTAGCAGCGCCTTGCCACCGCCGTAGTAGTGCCAAGCCAGCACCATGTTGGGGTCCATGCCAAAGGCTGGGCCGCTGCCCCACAAGGCGAGCGAATTGGCCTTGCCATAGTGGTAGGCCAGCACGCCGTGGCCACCGTCGAGCGTCCCTTTGTTGACGGCATCCAGTAGCTGGAATGCAGGCACCACCGAGCCCGATGGCAGCACTTCCACCTTCATGCGGTTGCCCGCCATGTCGTTGACTTTCTTGGCAAAGTCGTTGGCGTATTCATGAAAAATGTCGCGTGCAGGCCAGGTGCTTTGAAAGCGAAAGGTAGTGGTCTGGGCCTGCGACACCATCGGGGCCGCCATGGCGCCCGCACCCACCGCACCAGCGGCGGCGGACTTGATAAAACGGCGGCGCGAATCGGTTGATTTCTTGATAGTCACTGCGCTTGTCTCCTGAAGATGGTTGGTGTTGTGGGGCCGGGCCAGCGCCGCAAACGCAGCACCGATACCCAAGGCGCAACCAGCATGCGGCCAAGCGCACGGAGCCACAACCCGGCTTAGCCCTTGGATGCGGTGTACGTGTACGGGTTTGCCTGGGTGCTCTAGGGTCAACAGCCCGCAAAGGCCCTTCAGGTATGCCCGAGTTGCTCTAACTGAAATAGCAATCGGTGCTGACGCAACTTGATTTAACCCTCTTGTGTTGGCGCGAAATCCCCATTAGATTGGGCTTAGGAGTTTTAGGGAATTTGCTGCGTCTTGATCGGCTTGGCAAGGCACCAAAACCAACTCGTAGTCGCGGTGCGCCACCGCGGTGCGCGGTGAAGACGACACACCAGGAGACCTGCGATGAGTAGCTCAAAACCTGCGGCAGATGCGGCCGCCAGCACGCGTCGGCGTGCCTTGTTTGGATTGGGCCTGGCCGGGGGCGGCGTCGTGGTCGCAGCCGCAAGCTTGGGGCAGCAGGCACCA
>JAAFIY010000131.1 GCA_013297985.1 Comamonadaceae bacterium
CAGCGTCACGCCGCGCACCACGCCGCCCGGCACGTTCTTGATGAAGCCGTAGCCCGCTTCGGTGCCGTCTAGGGTGAGCGCGCCGCTGATCTGCGCGTTGCTGACCTGGGGCACAAACTGCCCGTCTGCCCGCACGCTGCCTGCGGAGCTGATTTGCTGCACGCCAATGCCCTGCCCGCTCACCTGCAGCTGGGTGCCGTAGGTATTGCGTGAGAAATCAACCGTCAGGCTGCCGCCGTCGACGTTGGCCGCGCGGTTGACGCTAAATGGAAATTCGCCCAGCGTGGAATGCGCTGTGGCCGATGCCAAACGAAAGCTCACCACGGGGTCACCACGCCAAGTCAGCGTGGCGCCCGGCGGGCTGACGGGACGCATCAGCACATACACAAAATTGGAAACCACCCGCTCTTGCCCGGTGGTGACGGCGTCACGGAACAGCGTGGTGAAGTCTTCACGCCCCCCTTCGGGCGTCCAGTCTTGGCGCAGCCAGGTGAGTTGACGCACCACCGGGGCGGCGGGTAGCGCCACGGGCTCAGCCGCCGGGGCGGGGGTCGGTGCAACGGCAATGGGTGTGGGGGCAGGAGCAGGCGCCACTGCAACAGGTGCGGGCGCTGGCGCGGGCGTCACCGCAATCGTGAGGGGCGCCGCCCGGGTGGGGCTGGCGGGTTCACTTTGCGACAGGGCCACCGACACCGCCAGGGTTTCGCCGGTCAGCACCTTGCTGGCGGCGTCAATGCGGCCTTCATCCACCGCAGGCGCCCGTTCTGCCCGGGCTAGGCTGGCCAGCGGCGCGGCGCCGTCACCCACCGCACCGGGCGCGGTGCCGCCATGCGCGGCGGCATTGGCGGCCAGCGCACGGCCTGCGGCGCGTGCCAACAAATCCACTGCGGGCACCAGCGCGGGCGTGCTTTGGCGGCGCGACAGTTCGAGCATTTGGCCTTTCATGTCGTCCGACAGCAGCACTTCTTTGCCGTTGATGCAGGGGCCCAGGGTTTGGGCGCAGCCGCTGGCCAAGGGGGTGAGCACGATGGCGCCGGTGTACACGCTCGCCGCTGTGCGCTCGGCGTCAGCGCTCACCACAAAGTCAGTACCCTTCACACCGATGGCAGCCACTGGGGTGTTCAGGCGAAAGCGTTCGCGTTGCGCCTCGCCCCATTGGCCGGTGATGGAGCGCACGACACCTTCGTCTAAGCGGAACTTGATGGCGCCCAGCTGGGGCTGTTCGCGCGAATGGCTGTATTGCTCAATTTGCAGGCGGCTCGCGGGGCGGATGCTCAGGCGTGCGCCATCCACAAACCGCAAGTGCACATGGCCACCGGCAGGCGTTTCGATGCGGTCGCCCACGCGCACAGAGCCGCCACGCTCAAGCGTGCGGGCTTGACCGTCAGCGCTCACCACGCTGGCGCTGCCAATCACCAATGTGGCTTCACCCACGACAGCGGCCGCAGCGGTGTTGGCGGGTGCCAGCGCCACGCGGGCGGGTGCAGCGGCTGCGCTGGCTGCGGCGCCAGTGTTGTTCAGCGCCACTGCGTTGGCGTCGCCGCGTACCTGGGCTTGGGCCATGCCTGCCGCCAGCAGCGCCACCCAGACCACCGACTGACTGGCGCGCACCACGCGCCATGCGCCGCGCTGCGGCCTTGCTCGGGTGGGGGTGTGGGGGCGTGTCTGGGTCATGGTGCAAATCCTTAATCAGCGCTGGCTACTTCTGTGACGTGCTGCAAAGAAGCGGCGCAGTTCCGCAAGTTGAGGCCAAGTTTCGCGCAATTGCGCTGAAGGTGTCTGTGCGTTCAGTCACAGGCGCTGGTTTTTGAAACGGAGCGGTGTGTGGGGCCGTCACTACACTCCGACGCGACCATGCCGGTTTCCGTTCAACTGCTCAGCCAACTGCCGCTGCTCAAGCCCCTGTCGCGCGAGCGGCTGGAGCCGCTGTCAGCCCGCATGACGCTGGCCGAATACGCCCGGCGCGCCACCGTCATCAACAAAGACGAACCCAGCACCGCGCTAGGGTTTTTGGTGGACGGACGGCTGCAAGGCGTGGATTTCACAGTCGATGGCCGCAGTGTGGGCCTGTACTTTGTCGACGCCGGTGACTACTTTGCCGAACTGCCGCTGGTGGATGGCGGCGCACCGGCTGAGTTTGTGGTGGCCGCTGCCAAAAGCACCGTGGCCTGGCTCGACGCCGCCACTGCCCGTGAACTGATCTTGTCCACCCCCGAACTGGCCCAGGCCGTCATGGCGCGGCTGGCGCAGCGGGTGCGCTCGGTGATGGCCCAGCGCACCCTGCTGAGCGTGCCCAACCCCTTTCAGCGCCTGTGTGTGCTGCTCCTACAATTGCCGTCGGCTGCGGTGGCGGGCGCAGTGGATGGCAGCCGCGAGGTTGAACAAGCGCCCACCCACCAAGAGCTGGCCATCATGATCAACGCCAGCCGCGAAACCGTCACCCGCGCCTTTCAGCAGTTGTTTGCCCAACAGGTGTTGGTGCGCGACGGCAATGCGCTGCGGCTGTTGAAGGTGGACTGGCTCAAGTCGGTGGCTGAGGGGCGGGCTGATCCGCCCAAAGCCTAAGGCGCTTTGCGCCGCCCCGAGCCAGCCTTGGCGCATGCGCCGCCGACATCCTTCAATTACTATAATTTTTGTAGCTAACTACGCTGTCTTGGTGGGCCGAAGGGGCTGGTTTCCTGGTGGTCTGACGGGGCGCTTGTGCCAAACGTGAGCTTGCCCTCCCAACCCTCAACCGCCGCACTGGGGCTGGCACAGTCGCTGTGGCCCTGGGCCCAGCGCGGCCTGATTGGGCAGATGGCGGCGCGCGACCTGAGCGCTCGCTATCGCCAGTCGTGGCTGGGCACCGCGTGGTTGGTGCTCACACCGCTGTTGATGCTGACGGTGTACACCCTGGTGTTTCAGCATGTGATGCAAGTACGCTGGCCAGGTGCCGCCAGCAGCGCCGCCCCCACTGGGCTTGCGTTTGCGCTGCAGGTGTACGCCGGTTTAGCGGCCTACAACCTGCTGGCTGAATGCGTCAGCCGCGCCCCCACCGTGGTGGTGGAACAACCTCATTTGGTGAAGAAGGTGGTGTTTCCCTTGCCGGTGCTGGCTTGGGTGCAGGCGCTCACGGCTGGCGTGGGGCTAGCGGTGTCGGCCCTGCTGCTGCTGGCCATGGCGGCTTGGGTGCGCGGTGGCTTGCCCCCATCGGCGCTGGCGCTACCGCTGGTGTGGCTGCCGCTGTGGGTGCTGTGCCTGGGGCTGGTGTGGTGGATCAGCGCGGTGGGCACTTATGTGCGCGACGTGGCCCAGGTTCTGGGCCCAGCGTTGGGCGCACTGATGTTTTTAAGCCCTATTTTTTATCCGCTGCAGGCGCTGCCGCCTGCCATGCAAAGTGTGCTGGCGCTCAACCCGCTGGCCACAGTGATCGAGCAAACCCGCGTGGTGCTCATCGTGGGCCAGTGGCCCGACTGGGGCGCCTTGGCTTGGGTGGGCCTGGCGGCGCTGGCCGTGGCCGCCACTGGCGCGGCTTTTTTCCGCGTGGCGCAGCAGGGGTTTGCCGATGTCCTCTGACATCGCCATTGCCGCCCACGGCCTGGGCAAGCGCTTTTCGCTCTTTGTGCAACCGCAAGACCGCTTGAAGCAATTGCTGTGGGGTCGCCTGAAAACCTACAGCCGCGATTTTTGGGCGCTGCAAGACGTGAGCTTTGAAGTGCCCCGCGGCCAGGTGCTGGGCCTGGTGGGCCGCAATGGCGCGGGCAAAAGCACGCTGCTGCAATTGCTGTGCGGCACCCTGCAACCCACCACCGGCACGCTACAGGTGCGCGGCCGGGTGGCGGCGCTGCTGGAGCTGGGCGCGGGCTTTAACCCCGAGTTCAGCGGCATCGACAACGTCTTCATGAACGCCGCCATCTTGGGCCTGCCGCGCGCCGAGGTGGAGCAGCGCCTAGACGCCATCTTGGCCTTCGCCGACATCGGCGACTTTGTGCACCAGCCGGTCAAAACCTACAGCAGCGGCATGTTTGTGCGCTTGGCCTTTGCCGTGGCCACCAGCGTGGAGCCCGATATTTTGGTGATTGACGAAGCCTTGTCGGTGGGCGACGGCGCCTTTGCCCGCAAGAGCTTTGACCGCATCATGCAATTGAAAGAAGGCGGCGCCACCATCGTGTTCTGCAGCCACGCGATGTACCACGTGCAGGCGCTGTGCCAACAAGCGCTGTGGCTTGACCGGGGCCGGGTGCAGATGTGCGACTTGGCCGACCGCGTGGTGGCCCGTTTTGAGACCGCCATGGCCATGGGTGACAGCGGCGGAAATTGGGGTCAGACCCCAATTTCTGTTGAAGCCCCCGCCGAACAAGCAGACGCTACAACTTCCATAGCTACTTCCGCCCTATCGGCGGCCGAAGCAGCCCAAATTGTGCATGCGCCTGAAGCCACCGCACGCATTCGCAGCCTGATCGCCACCGTCACCGCTGGCGACACCAGCGATGTTCAAACCCCGGACCAAACCGCCACTCTGGGCGGACAGTTGGTGCTGCAAAGCGGGCGCAGCACGCTGAGCCTTGAGCTGGCCTTTGACTCCGACCCCGCCCTGCCCGCACCCAGCATGGCCATTGGCATCGCCCATGCCAGCGGCACGGTGGTGGCCAGCGCGGGCAGCGCCAATGACGGTATCGCCATCACCCGCAATGCCCAAGGCCAGGGCACCGCGCGCCTGGTGCTGCCCCGCCTGCCACTGCTGCAAGGCGACTACTTCGTCACGGTGTTTCTGGCTTGCGAACGCGGCTTACACATCTATGAATTCGCTGAACGCGCCCTGCGCCTTCGCGTGGTGCAAACCGGGCTGGAAAAAGGCCTGGTGAGCCTGCCGCATCACTGGCAAGCCCTGCCATGAACGCGCCGCCCCTTCATCTGCACGCCGCTGCGCAGCCCCGCCTGCGCTACACCACGGTGGCGCTGGATGCCGCAGACGCCACCGACACCCGCGCCTTGTTTGCCCAAGTGTTTGGCCAGCCCATGAGCCCCGAGTTATGGCATTGGAAATATGCCGACGGCCGCGGCATGGCCCTGGGTGTGCGCGACACCCAATCGCCCCAAGCGGACTTGGTGGCGCACTACGGCGGCACGCTGCGCGTGCTGCACACACCGCAGGCTGAGCACACCGTGGCGCATCTGGGCGATGTGATGGTGGCGCCGCGGGCCCGCGCGGTGTTTTCGCGTCGCGGCCCGTTTGGCGACATGACGGCGCAGTTCATTCAACGCTTCTTAAGTGGACCGCAGCGGCGGGCTGACGCGGGCTTTGGTTTTCCCAATGGGCGCCATATGCGCTTGGGCCAGCACTTGGGGCTGTATGCGCCGGTGGATGAGATGTGCCAGGTCACGCTGGATGCGTCTGCTGCCGCTGATCTGGACTTGGAGCCCTTCGCCGACTGGACAGCTTTTTCCGCAGCCACGGTGCAGCAGTTGGATCTGCTGTGGCAGCGCCAAGCCAGCGCGCTGCGCGCACAAGGCATGTCTGTAGCTGGGCGCGGCGCGGACTGGTGGCGCCACCGCTTTGCCCACCATCCGCACCACAGCCATTTGCCGCTGTGGTGGCTGGGCGCTGGCGGCGAAGTGCAAGCTGCGCTGGTGCTGCGATTGGTGGACGCGCAACACATTGAACTGCTCGACTGGCTAGCCCCGCCCGAGCTGGGCCTGGGCGTGTTGCAAGCCGCCGCCCAAGCCGCGCACGGCGCCAAGCGCGCGCAGGTCAGCGCCTGGATCAGCCGCAGCGCCTTGCAGGCCATGGGCTGGGATGACTCCCATTTGCCAAGCGGCATGCAGGTGCAAACCGCTTGCCCAATCGGATTGACGCTGGCACCTGCTGGCAGCGCAAGTCATCTGCCCCCGGCCAGCTTAGGCCGCGGCCTGTGGGCCACTGGTGGTGACACCGACTTCCGCTAGCGCACCCATGGCCTTCGTTGCACCCCAGCTGCACTTTGTGGCCTGCGTGAATGACGTGGCCCAGGCCCGCGCGCACCTGTTGCGCTCGCCGTGCTTTGCATCGCCCAAGCCGGCACCGCTGTTGCTGGTGCAAGGCGCCCACAGTGCGGCCGATGGGCTGAGTTGGGCCCTGGGACGCATGGGGCCTCAGCCCAACACCTGGGTGGTGCAGTTGCATCAAGACGTCTATCTGCCCGCCCCTGACTGGCCGCTGCGTTTCGCAGTTGCCTTGGCTGAAGCCTTGCAAGCTGACCCTAACCTGGCGGTGGCCGGTGTCTATGGCGTAGACGCCCGAGGCCAACACCAGGGCCATGTCTACGACCGCGACCGCTGGCTGGGCCAGCCCTTTACCCACGCCCCCGCCGTGCGCAGCTTGGACGAACTGTTGCTGGCCGTGCGCGCCGACTGCTGCACAGGCCCTAATCCGCTGGCGCTGAACCCCAACTTAGGCTGGCATCTGTACGGCACTGATCTGGCACTGCACGCTGCCGCCCGCGGCTTGAACACCCGCGTGCTGCATGCCCCGGTAGAACACCACTCCACGCTGGCCCGCGACGCCGCCGTAGAACCCGAAACGCTGGCCGCCTTTGAAGCCAGCGCCCGCCGTTTGCGACAGTGCTGGCCGCAAGCTTTGCCGGTGGTCACGCCCATGGGGCTGATCGCAGCAGATTCGCCAGCTGCGGCACCGCTCACGGCGCAGCCGCATGTGCAAGCCGCCGCACCTGCGCTAGCTACAGCGCCCACCACACCCACGGCAGCGGCCCCTGTCGCCGCGCCCAGCCCCATCCCGCCCTGGAGCCAGCGCCTGCAGGGGCTGGACTACCGCTGGCTGCTGCCCGCTATCGGCGCTCTACCGCCCGCTCTGCGGCAGCGCGCGATGCAAGCCCGGGGCGCTTTCAACGCCCGCCATGACCGGGATTGGGTGTCGCTGGCGCTAGGGCACACCCACATCGCGCCGCAAAGCGCTGCGGGCTACGGGCTTTTCAACCCCGCTGAGCAGGTGGCCGACCTGGTGCGCCAGCGCTTTGAAACCGTGGCGCGTGAAGAAGTCGAATGCCGCCTGCTGGCGCGTCGCGGATTGAGTCATTTTCAGGTGGATGCAGCCGATGCGCTGGCCCGCCTGGCGCAGCGCCCGCGCGATCGGGGGCTGGTGCTGGTCACCGCGCACCTGGACACTTTCGTCATTGCCATTGCGGCCTTGGCGGCCACAGGCGAAGTGGTGCATCCGGTGATGTCGTCCATCTCGGCTGACCCGCGTCTGCACCCCGCCGTGCGCGAGCATTTCGCGGCCAAATATGAAGGCCTGCAGCGCCACTTAAATGGCGGGCAACTGGCGGATGCCGAGACGCAAATGCGCCACTTCTACAAAGCCCTGGCGCGAAAAGAAATTGTGGTGGTGATCGCCGACGCCCCTGCCCCCGCCACGCCAGGTGGCGCCACGGCAGATGGGCTGTGGCTGCCGTGGCTAGGCGCCCAACGCCTGTTTGCCCAAGGGGCGCTGCGATTGGCCTTGCGCTGCGGCGCTGCGCTGGGCGCCTTTGTGTGCGACAGCACCGCGCCGGGCAAGCACCGGGTGCACCTGTCGCCCTTGCAAATCCAAGACCCCAACGAATTGCTACAAAAAAATGAGCACTCTGCGCTCACCCATTGGGCGCAAACGCCCTATTTCATGTTGCAACAACACATCTTGGCCCAGCCGGGGCGCTGGTGGGCCGCGCACTTGTTGCCCTTTTTTGCGAGCCGCCCACTGTGAGCCACGCCATGGATGAATCGGTGGCACGTCCCCCGATTGCCCACGTCATCGTGGTGGACGGTGCGCCGCGCCGCGCGCGCGAGATGGACTTTTGCCTGCAAGCCTTGCAGGCAGCCGTGGGCGATCAGGCCCGCTGGCACACCGGCATGTCGGTGGCTGAGGCGCCGTCTTGGCTGGCCGATGCGCCTGCCCACCAGTGGGTGCTGCTGCTGGCGCATCCGTGGATCAGCATCGGGCGCCACACCTTGGCACGGCTGGCTGAGCAACTGGCGCTGGGCAGCGCCGAGGTGGTGCAGGCCTGTGACAACCGCAACCCGACCAACTGGCACCCCATGCGGCCACCCGACTACGCCACCCTGCGTGGCTTGGATCGCTACGCCGATTCGCACGCCGTGGCCAGCCATGCGGTCAGCACCGACGTGGCGCCCCTGGTGGCGTTGACCACGGTGGGCGCCTTGCCGCGCGTGGCCAGCGGGGCGGCCAGCCGCGCGGTGGTGACCGGCGCTTTCGCCCACGACGCCAGCGGCTACTTCGCCAATGACCGCGCTGAAATGCTGCCCCTGGTGCCACCCCAGGCGCTGCGTTTTCTGGACGTGGGCGGTGGCGAAGGCGGCTTTTTGCGCGCACTGCAGGCCCAGCGCCCCGGCGCCGTCACCGTGCTGGCCGAGCAAGACGCGCAAACCGCCGAGCGCGCCCGAGCAGCGGGCGTGGGCCATGTCATCCACAGCGACTTCATGGCCCTGCGCGCCGCTGAT
>JAAFIY010000132.1 GCA_013297985.1 Comamonadaceae bacterium
GGCGGTGGAATTTTTGGCCGACAAAGTGCCGCTGATCGACAGCGCCTGGGACGCAGTACACACCTTCATTCGCATCCCGGCAGGTGCGGCCTTGGCAGCGGCGGCACTGGGCGCCGACAGCGCCACCATGGCCTGGGTGGGGGCGCTCCTGGGTGGCTCGCTGGCGGCCACATCGCACGCCACCAAGATGACCACGCGGGCCGCAGTCAACACCTCGCCCGAACCGTTTTCAAATATCGCCGTCAGCTTGGCCGAAGACGGCTTGGTGCTGGGTGCCATGTGGCTGGCCACGCAGCATCCGGTGGCCTTTGGGCTGGCGCTGGGCTTGGTGCTGCTGTTGTCGGTGCTGCTGCTGGTGTGGCTGGCGCGCTTGCTGCGCGGCGTGTTGCGCGGCCTGCGCCAGCGCTGGGGCCGCGCCGGGGTGCCGCAGGCCCAAGGCGCGCACGACGCGGGCGGCGCGGCCTAACGCGCCTGGCCGCCACGCCGTGCGGCCATGGGCGGGGTGCGACATGACACTCCGCCGCACCGGCCTCCACCCCCTACAAAGGTTTTCGGCTGCTTGCGCCGATTTGGCGGCCCAAGCAGCTATTATTTTTGTAGCGATTGGCATGTGGGCCAATGCCAGCTGGGCGCAGGGTTCTGCGCCCCTGCTGGCCACCGCGCTGGGCGAGCAGGTGGTGGCCGTGCCCAAAAAGCTCGCGCTGTTTTCCATCGATTTGCAGACCACGCTATTCATGCCCCGGGGCGACGGCCCGTTCCCGGTGGTGGTGATGAACCATGGCCGCGCGGGTGGCAATTCCAAGCTACAACCCCGCTATCGTCCGGTGGCGGTGGCGCAGTTTTTTGTGCAACGTGGCTATGCGGTGGTGGTGCCGATGCGGCAAGGCTTTGCGGGCTCGGGCGGGGCCGAGGTGATAGGTGGCTGCAACATCGAAAGCAATGGTCTGGCGCAGGCAGACGACGTGCGCGTGGTGCTGGATTGGGTGGTGCAGCAGCCCTGGGCCGATCGCAGCCGCTTATTGGTGATGGGCCAATCCCACGGCGGCTGGACCACGCTGGCATTTGGCACGCTGCAGTTTGATGGCAAGCCCTACCCCGGCGTGCGCGGCTTGGTGAATGTGGCTGGTGGCCTGCGGCAAACCGATTGTCCCAGTTGGCCGCAGCCGCTGATTCAGGCTGCAGCGCGCTACGGTCAGCGCGCTCAGTTGCCCTCGCTGTGGCTGTATGGCGCCAACGACAGCTTCTTTCCACCCGAAGTGTCGGGCCCGATGCATCAGGGCTACAGCGCTGCTGCGCCTGCCCATGCGGCGGCTGAGCTGGTGGCTTTTGGCGCCTTTGGGTCTGACGCCCACTATCTGTTGGGCGACCGTGCCGGTGGCGGTGTTTGGTATCCGCCCTTGAGCGCGTTTTTGCAGCGCGTGGGCTTGCCCCATCAGCGCGTGCAAGGCAGCTTGCACACCGGTGCGCGACCCAATGCGCCACCGCGCACTGACTTTGCCGCGCTAGACGCGGTGGATGCCGTGCCCCACATTGGCGCCACCGGGCGTGAGGGCTATCGCGCTTTTCTGGCTCGTCCATCGCCACGCGCGTTTGCGCTGGCCCCCGGCGGCGCTTGGGCCTGGGCGGTGTCTGACCCGGCCGAGCCCGACGCCGCCGTACAGCGCGCCCTTGAGCGCTGCCAAACCCATTCACGCGGCACATCCTGCCGCATCTATGCGGTCAATGAAGAGGTGGTGTGGACACCCGCACCCCTGCCGACCACGCCCGTTTCACCTTGAGTGGCCCACGCCTATGTTCACCAAAATCTTGATTGCCAATCGCGGCGAAATCGCCTGCCGCGTGGCCACCACCGCACGCCGCTTGGGCATTCGCACCGTGGCGGTGTACAGCGATGCCGACGCCCACGCCAAGCATGTAGCGCTGTGTGACGAAGCGGTACACATCGGGGGCAATGCCCCGCGCGAAAGCTACCTGCTGGGTGAGCGCATCTTGGCTGCGGCCAAAGCCACCGGTGCCCAGGCGATCCACCCGGGCTATGGTTTTTTGAGCGAGAACGAAGACTTCGCCCGCCAGTGCCAAGCCACCGGTGTGGTGTTCATTGGCCCGCCGCCTGCCGCCATTGAAGCCATGGGCCTGAAGGCGCAGAGCAAACGGCTGATGGAGCAGGCCGGGGTGCCACTGGTACCCGGCTACCACGGCGCTGACCAAGACCCGGCTCTGCTGCAGCGCGAAGCCACCCGCATTGGCTACCCGGTGCTCATCAAGGCCAGCGCGGGCGGCGGCGGCAAGGGCATGCGCATTGTTGAGGCTGAAGCTGACTTTGCTGCTGCCTTGGCCAGTTGCCAGCGCGAGGCCCGCAATAGCTTTGGCGATGACGCCGTGCTGGTTGAAAAGTACGTGCAGCGCCCCAGACACATTGAAATCCAAGTGTTTGCCGACAGCCTAGGTGGCGCGGTGTATTTGTTTGAGCGCGATTGCTCGGTGCAGCGCCGCCACCAAAAGGTGCTGGAAGAAGCCCCCGCACCCGGCCTGCCCGAATCCATTCGCCAGCAGATGGGCCAAGCGGCGGTGGCGGCGGCCCAGGCGGTGGGCTATGTGGGCGCGGGCACGGTGGAGTTCATCGTCGAGCAGCCCGGTGGCTACGACGCGCCTGAGCAGATGCGCTTTTATTTCATGGAGATGAACACCCGGCTGCAAGTGGAGCACCCGGTGACTGAAGCCATCACCGGCCTGGACTTGGTCGAGTGGCAACTGCGCGTGGCCGCAGGCCAGCCGCTGCCGCTGCAGCAAGCGCAACTGCAACGCCACGGCCACGCCATTGAAGCGCGCATCTGCGCTGAAGCGCCCGACCGGCAATTTCTGCCCGCCACCGGCACGCTGGTGGCCTATCGCAAACCCACCGCCACCAGCTTCACCCAGGGTGCCGTGCGCATCGACGACGGCGTGCGCGAAGGCGACGCCATCAGCCCGCACTACGACAGCATGATCGCCAAGCTGATCGTGCATGCCGACACCCGTGAGCAAGCCCTGGCGCGCCTTGATGCCGCGCTGGCTGAACTGGTCATCGTGGGGCTTGACACCAACGTGCAGTTTTTGCGCCATGTGCTGGGCACGCCATCCTTCGCCCAAGCCAAGCTGGACACCGCACTGATTCCGCGTGAGGCGGATCGTTTGTTCAACCAGCAACCCGTGGGCCTGCCCTGGGCGGCTGCCGCCCTGGCCGCGCATCGGCTGGCCAGCATGGCCGCGAAGGCTCAGCCAGGTGACCCGTTTAGCGCGGCCGATGGCTGGCGCCTCAGTGGCGCGGTGGACCACACTTGGCAAGCCTTGTGGCACGGCCAGCCGGTATCGGTGCACATGCGCCAACAGCGCGGCGCCCTGGCGCTGCGGGTGGCGGATGGCGATTGGCAGGTGCTGCAATTGCACGCAGCGCCCGCCGGTCAGGTGGACTTGCAACTGGGCAGCGAGCGACTGCGCGGCCAACTGGTGGTGCATGGCCGGGTGCTGCATCTGCATGCCGCTGCGGGTGCAGCGGTCATTGAATGGGCCGACCCTGCAGCCTCTGATACCGACACCAGCCAAGCCGCAGGTGGGCTGGCCGCGCCCATGCCGGGCAAGGTGGTGTCGTTTGCCGTCAAGGCCGGTGACGCGGTGGCCAAAGGCCAGGTGTTGGCGGTGATGGAGGCCATGAAGATGGAGCACAGCATCACCGCCCCGCGCGACGGCGCCGTAGCTGAGTTGTTGTACGAGCCCGGTGACCAAGTGGCCGAAGGCGCCCAGCTGCTGACGCTGGCGCAATGAGGCGGCGGTGGCGTTAGAGCTCTTTGGGGCCGGGGTCGTTGCGGCCTTGGTGGGGGCTGCGCTGATGCCACTGTGGTTGTGTGCCCGTCGCGGTGTGCGTGCGTGGCGGGCTGGGCAGCGCGTTTGGCCCTGGGGCTTGGTGGGGCTGCTGTGCCTGCCTGCTTTGGCGATGACCTACGCCACCGGCTTGGGCGGTCTGTGGTTTGGAGTATTTCCGCGATTTGTGTTCGGCTTCGATGCGGGCGTGTTGCTGCCGGTGCTGTTGGCGGCCGTCACCGTGCTGGCGGGCCCTTGGAGCGTGTGGTGGCTGGGTCGCTACACAATTGACAAAGCATGGCCCGATCAGGCCCCAAAGCCGCCAAGCGGCGCCCTTAAAGGAGTTTGAAATGAGCCTGCCTAGCAAAGTGATGCTGGTGGATGTGGGCCCCCGCGATGGCTTGCAAAATGAAAAGCAGCCCGTGCCAGCCGACGTAAAAATCGAGCTGGTGCACCGCCTGCAATCTGCAGGCTTGAAGCGCATTGAAGTCACCAGCTACGTCAGCCCCAAATGGGTACCGCAGATGGCCGACAACGCGCAAGTGATGGCGGGTATCGAGCGCCGTGATGACGTTACCTATTCAGTGCTGACCCCCAACCTCAAAGGCTTTGAAGGTGCGCTGGCGTCCAAGGCCGACGAAGTGGTGGTGTTTGGCGCGGCCAGCGAAGCCTTTAGCCAGCGCAACATCAACTGCAGCATCGCTGAGAGCATCGAGCGATTTGCCCCGGTGGTCGAGCAAGCGCGGGCGGCCGGCATGACGGTGCGCGGCGCCATCAGTTGCGCGGTGGGCTGCCCCTATGAAGGCGACATTGCGCCCGAACGCGTGGCGCTGGTGGCGCGCCTCATGAAGCAAATTGGCGTGCACCATGTGGGCGTGGCCGACACCATTGGCGTGGGCACGCCCGCCAAGGTGCAACGTGCCATGGCCGCCGCGCTGGAGCACTATGACCTGGCCGACGTGTCAGGCCACTTTCACGACACCTATGGCCAGGCGCTGGCCAACACCCTGGCCAGTCTGGAGCTGGGCGTTTGGCAATACGACACCAGTGTGGCGGGTCTGGGCGGCTGCCCGTATGCCAAAGGTGCCACCGGCAACGTGGCCAGTGAGGACGTGGTCTACATGTTGCACGGCATGGGCATTGACACCGGCATTGATCTGGATGCGCTGATCGACGCGGGTGCCTACATCAGCCAGCACCTGGGGCGGCCCACGCAATCGCGCGCGGCCAAGGCGCTGCTGAACAAGCGGGTGGTCGCTTAAGGGCCGAGCAACCGCACGCCCATGGTGCCCTTGTTCGCGCCTGCCGCCCTACAGCCGTGGGCCTTGGCCTTGATCGTGCAGCGCACAGCCGCTGAGTCTGAACTGACGGTGCTGCCTGCCCACGGCCTGCTGGTGGCCACCATGGTCTTGCGTGGGCAGGTGAGCTGGCAGCGCATCGATGCACCGCTGGGTGCGGTGTCGGTGACGCGCTGCGATACCGGTCAATGCCATGTACAAGGTAGCCAGAGCATGGCGCATCGGGTGCGGCACAGCGCCGATGCCGTGTCGGTCAGCCTGCTGTGCCGCGCGAGCGTGTTCGCCCACGCGGTGGGCGTGTCAGCGGCTGAGGTGCGCAATGGTGGGGCGCCCGATGGGTGGTGGCGTGGTGCGCCGTGGGGGCGGTGGGCCAAGCTGGCACTGACGCAGCAAGACGAAGCCTTGGCCCAGGCCGTGTGGCCGTGGTTGGCTCACCGATGCCTGGTGCGGCCCGAGCGCGGCGCCAGTTTGGCTTTCCGGCCGCAGCTCACCCAGTGGTTAAGCGCCCGTGCGCTAAGCGCCGCGCCGCCTGCCAACTGGAGCGAGCGCCGCTGGCAGCGCGCCTGTTTGCATGAAACCGGGTTGACCCCCCACCAACTGCGTCGCATCTGGCGAGTGCATCGCTCAGCGGCGGGTCTGCATGACGGTGCCGCAGTGCGCGAAGGCGGATTGGCGGCCTGGGCGGTGGCCATGGGCTACGCCGATC
Organism: Comamonadaceae bacterium; assembly: GCA_013297985.1. Taxonomy (GTDB): domain Bacteria; phylum Pseudomonadota; class Gammaproteobacteria; order Burkholderiales; family Burkholderiaceae_C; genus JAAFIY01. The sequence goes on from JAAFIY010000132.1 coordinate 5,842, forward strand.
AGGCCCATCTGTCGCGCGAGATGAGGACCCTGTTGGGTACCACCCCGCGTGCGTGGGGTGCTGCGTCTGACACCGTGAGTTTGGCGTTGGCCGAGCGCTATCACGCTTGAGGTTGTCGGAAATCTTCAAGACGCCGCCGGGCGCAGGCCTTAACTTGGGCGACATGAACACAGCTTTTCAAGTGGAGTGCGCCATCGATGTTGCAGCGCCAGCGCCCGTGCTCTATGCCATCTACCAAGACGTGCCCGCGTGGCCTAGCTGGGACCCAGACACCGCCGCTGCTGAGCTGATGGGCCCGTGGGCGCTTGGCACCTGGGGCCGCTTGAAGCCGCGCAAGGGCATGTCGGTGCGCTTGCAACTCACCGCTTTCGAGCCAGACCGCAGCTTCACTGTGCAATGCCCTGTGCTGGGTTCACGCATGGTGTTTGAGCACCTGTTGCAAACCCTGCCGAGTGGACTCACCCGGGTCATTCACCGGGTGAGCTTTGTGGGCTGGCTGGCTTGGCCGCTGCACGCCACGGTGGGCCGCGATGTCCGCTTGGGGCTGCCGGTCACTCTGCAAGGGCTCAAGCAGCTCGCAGAAGGGGTCGCTACGATCCCTACATGACAGATTTACCGAATCTTCCCGAGGGCGTGCAACGGGTAGCCCGTGCGCTTGTTGAAGCGGGCCACCCGCACCCGCCTGTGATGCTGAGCGACGCCGCCCGCACCGCGCAACAAGCAGCCGATGCCCTGGGCGTGGCCGTGGGGCAGATTGCCAAAAGCATCATCTTCAAACGGCGTAGCGACGGCGTGGCGGTGTTGGTGGTCACCAGCGGCGACCGACGCGTGGATGAAGCCAAAGTGGCCGCGCTAGTGGGCCCCGTGGGCCGCGCCGATGCAGATTTTGTGAAGCAGCGCACTGGCTTTGCCATTGGCGGCGTGGCGCCGTTGGCGCATGCGCAGCCCGGGGTGACACTCGTTGATGAACAGCTGTTTCGATTTGAGCAAATCTGGGCGGCGGCGGGCCACCCGCATGGGGTGTTTCCTTTGAGCCCGCACGACTTGCCTCGACTGACCGGCGGCGCCCCCGTGGCCGATGTGGCGCAGGCGGTGGCGGCATGAGCACCGAGCCCACCACCCCGGTTACCCTGGGCCAACTGGCTGAGGCCACTGCGCGCGACACCACACGCACCAACGCGCTGTTGGCCATGACCTATCGCGGCAACCTGCCCTCACCCTGCATATCGGTTTGCAAGATGGACGCGGCCAGCGGCTTGTGCCAAGGTTGCTTTCGCACCATCGACGAGATTCGCCTCTGGGCCGGTTTGGGTGATGCTGGCAAGCGCCGGGTGTGGCAACTCATTCGCGAACGGGTGGAGGCGCCGGCATGACCACGCCTGGCGCCACGCTGCACGAGGTGGACTTTTGGTTTGACCCCATCAGCCCTTATGCCTTCTTGGCGTTTCACCAACTGCCGCAGGCGCTAGAGGGCATGAGCGTGGCCGTCAGGTATCGGCCGGTGTTGTTTGCGGCGTTTTTGAAGCACCACGGCCAGTTGGGCCCCGCTGAGATTGCGCCCAAGCGCGACTGGACCTATCGCGACTGCCTGTGGCAAGCCCACGCCGCAGGTTTGCCCATGCAGCTGCCCGCTGCGCACCCGTTTAATTCGCTGGCGTTGTTGCGCCTAGCGCTGGCTTGTGCACCAGCGGGTGGGCAGCCCAACCGCTATGTGTGCGAACGCATCTTGGCGCATGTGTGGCAGCGCGCGGGCGCCGATGCGAGCGACGCGGCAGGGCTGGCCGTGCTGCGCGAATCGCTCAATCCCCAGCGTGACCCTGATGGCCCCGAGGTGCGCCAAGAACTGCGCGCCCAGGGCGAAGCGGCCATTGCCCAAGGCCTGTTTGGGGTGCCCACTTGCGTGTGGCAGGGCCGTGCGTTTTGGGGTGCATCGGCCTTACCCATGCTGCGCGCCGCAATGCGTGGCGATGCGTGGTTTGCTGGCCCCGACTGGGACGCAGCGCAGGCCTTGCCTACCGGCGTACAGCGGGCTCGTTAGCGCCGTTGTCGCGGTCGAAAAAGGCTGTTCGGCCCTAAAAATATGCGGAAGCAGCTACAAAAATAGTAGCAAAGGTCCGATACGCTTTTTTTACCCCATCTCGGCGCTGATATCGCGTAAACCCTAGCCCCGCTTCCTAGCGCGTCAGCGTGCTGCCAGCCTGGCGTCAGGCTTTGTTGGAAAGGTGTCAGACCAAGGTCAGAGCCCTTGCGAATCATGTGGTTTCTGGCAGCCGTTTCGAGCTGCCAACCACCCATTTCTCAAAAGGGGGACACGCGATGGAACAGGACCTTGCCGAGCGCATCGCCGCTCATCCGAAGTACCAAGAGCTCACCCGCAAGCGCACCGGCTTTGGCCTGTGGCTGACGCTGGCCATGCTGGTGGTGTACTA
>JAAFIY010000133.1 GCA_013297985.1 Comamonadaceae bacterium
CCCCGTGGAGCTTGAGCACTACCTGCGCACCCAGATCCCCGTTGGCCAAACGCGCGAAGTTCAGCAAGTGCGCCGCGAACTGGCCGCGCTGCACGGCGCCGATGCCACCTGCCCGGTGTCGACCGCCATTTTTTTGCGCACCGTGGCCGAAGCGGCCTGGGACCAAATCGAAGCCGGTGCCACTGCCGCCGAGGTGGCGCCGTTTTGGCGCGTGGTTGACCCCCAATCGCCTCTGGCGCGCAAGCTGCGGGCGGGCAGTGCATGGATCGAGCAGCAACGCGCGGCAGAGAGCTCGCCTATCAACGCCGACGACTGAACCACCCACAGACCGTCGCTACAAACGCTGCGCCTACAAGTGATCGGTCTGTGCGGGCGGGCGCTCCCACCGGTCATGCAGACCATCGACATAGGTGATGAGCAGCTGCGCCAACTGGGCTTGAGTTAGATCATCCAGACACCCCAGATTAACGCCATACATCTTGCTAGTCGGCGTTTGCGTGCCAATGCCAAATAGGCGCGCGCCGCTTTGGCGGCAGACGGAGCGATTGCAGCCACAGGTGCTAAGCAACGCTGGCCTCTGGTCTCAAGCGCGGCGTCGTTTGCGCTGCTTGCGCTCAAGCTTCCACAGGTGTGCGATGAACCACATCAACCACACCGCAAACCAAGCGTGCCGCAGGGTGAGCGCTGAGGGCATCGGCAAGAAGGGTGCCACCTCTGTTGCCGTGCTGCCTGCGGCTTGGTCAACTGGGCCAGCCGCCGAGGCCCGGCTCAACGGCAGCACTTGCACCTCGGCCAGGGCGCAGGGCATCAACATCACCCAGCAGGGGCCTGGGCTCAGGTGCGACGCTTGGGTGCGTTGCGGTGTGTCGCCAAAACTTAGCAACAAAAAGGGCAAGAACACCACGCCCAGCAGCGCTTTGGCCAGCCAAGCCGCCAGCGGCACGGCAACAAAGATCGCCAAGTGCGCCACCTGCGCCCGCCACAGGGCGGCCCAGATCAAGCGCAGGCCCCGCATAGCCGTCAGCGCACCCCGTGCATGGGCGCGTCGAGCTCACCGCGCCTTAGGCCTTGGGGCGATGCAGTGCGCACAGCTTGTTGCCGTCAGGGTCACGCAGGTACGACAAATACAGCGCGCCCATTTGGCCTTCGCGCAGCCCGGGCGGCTCTTCAATCGAAGTGCCGCCGTGGGCCACGCCCACATCATGGAACTGCTTGACCTGTTCAGGCGACGTGCATTTAAAACCGACGGTGCCGCCGTTGGCGCAGGTGGCAGCTTCGCCATCGAGCGGCTCGCTGATGCAAAAGCTCACGCCCTCGTGGCGATAAAACAGGCGCTGCTGGCCGGTCTTGTTGGTGTTGCGATGCGGCTCACCCACCCCCAACACGCCCAAGAGCGCGTCGTAAAAGCGCTTGGACCGCTCGATGTCGTTGGTACCCACCATCACGTGACTGAACATGCCTGTGTCTCCTTGTGTTTGGCTAGGCGCGGGGTGCCACTGGCGCCCCTAGGGCATCACTTTGCCACGACCGGCCTTGACTTCGCTGCGCTGTGCCTTGCCCGCCAGCCGCCGCTGCTTGGAGCCATAAGTGGGCTTGGTCGCTTTGCGGCGCTTGGGCACGTGCTCGGCTTGAGCCACCAGCTCTTGCAAGCGGGCCAGCGCTTCGGCCTTGTTCAGTGTTTGGCTGCGGCTGTCTTGGGCCTTGATGACCACCACGCCGTCTGCCGTGATGCGGCTGTCGGGCAGCGCTAGCAGCCGGGCCTTGACGGCATCGGGCAAGCCAGAGGCCGCCACGTCAAAGCGCAACTGGACCGCCGTGGACGCCTTATTCACATGCTGCCCGCCCGGGCCCTGGGCGCGGATGGCGGTGAATTCCACTTCTGATTCAACCATGGCACTGACCGGCGACATGTGCGAGGCCGACAAAGCGAGCTTGCTCATTCGTAGTGGGTCCACATCCGCAGCACCCGCACGACGCGCTCGGGGGCGAACACTTCGTAAACCAAACGATGCTGAATGTTGATGCGCCGCGAATAGGCGCCTGCCAAATCGCCCACCAGCTTTTCAAACGGGGGCGGGTTCTGAAAGGGATTCACTTGCAACACCGCCAACAACTCTTGCGCTTTGGACTTGAGCCCCGCCGCTTTGATCTTCTTGGCGTCTTTCACGGCCTGCCGCGAGTAGGCAAGCTCCCAGCTCACCATTTGAGCTGGCGAGCGCTTTTGGCCAGCGGCTCGGCCATGGCCGAACGGATCGACTCACGCATGCCCGGGACGGACAGCAAGTGCATGGTCTCTTGAATCGCCGCCCAGTCTTCGGCCGACACCAGAACAGCAGATGCGTTCTTTCCCGCAATCAGCACCGGTTGATGAGACTCGTGGGCCTGATCAATCAGGCGGTACAGATTGGCGCGGGCAGCGGTGGCGGTCAGCACAGTCATCACGGACTCCAAAGTTCGACAAAAGCGTACGCTATTGCGGACGCTTCGTCAATCTGCCGGAGCACCAGCTTTACGGAGCAACGCTGGCGGCCGCCTTTCGGTCAGTGGGGCGGCGAGCAGACGGAAAATCGACACCGCTAGTGCAAACCCAATCATGGATGGCACTTTTTCGGCCACCCGAGTGGATGCCCAACAGAGCCCCCAATCGTTACGGACAGAGCTCGTTATCTACACATTGAACAAAAAATTCAGCACGTCGCCGTCTTTGACAACGTACTCCTTGCCTTCGGCCCGCATCTTCCCCACCTCTTTGGCGCCATGCTCACCGCCGTGGGCCACATAGTCGGCAAAGGCGATGGTTTGCGCACGGATAAAGCCGCGTTCAAAGTCGGTGTGAATGACGCCGGCGGCTTGGGGGCCGGTGGCGCCGATGGGCACCGTCCAGGCGCGCACTTCTTTTTCGCCGGCGGTGAAGTAGGTCTGCAAGCCCAACAGAGTGAACGCGGCGCGGATCAGGCGGTTTAGGCCAGCTTCGGTCTGGCCCATTTCGGCCAAGAACACTTCGCGGTCTTCGTCGCTCATGTCGGCCAATTCGGCTTCGATCTTGGCGCAAATGGGCACCACCGGCGCGCCGGGGCCACCGGCCGCGCCTTGGGTGGCGGCATAGGCGCGCAGGCGTTGCAGGTGGGGGTTGTCATCGCCAAAGCCGTTTTCGGCCACGTTGGCCACAAACATGGCGCGCTTGGCGGTAATGAGGCACAGCGGCTTGATCAGGGCGCGTTCTTCATCGGTGAAGTCCAGCGCACGCACCGGCTTCAATTCGTTAAGCGCGGCTTGGATGCGGGTGAGCACTTGCACCAGCTTGGCGGCTTCTTTGTCATTGCCGCTTTTAGCGGCTTTGGTGTAGCGCTGCAGGCTTTTGTCCACCGTGCCCAAGTCAGCCAGGCACAGCTCGGTTTGGATCACTTCAATGTCAGATATCGGATCTACCCGGTTGTTGACGTGGATGACGTTGGGATCTTCAAAACAGCGCACCACGTTAACGATGGCATCGGTCTCGCGGATGTGGGCCAAGAATTGGTTGCCCAGGCCTTCACCCTTGCTGGCACCGGCCACCAAGCCTGCAATATCCACAAACTCCACCACCGCGGGCACGATGCGTTCGGGTTTGACGATGGCTGCCAGCTGCTGCAAGCGCGGGTCAGGCAGCTCCACCACGCCCACGCTGGGGTCGATGGTGCAAAAAGGGTAGTTCTCGGCCGGTACTTGGGCCTTGGTGAGGGCATTGAACAGGGTGGACTTGCCCACATTGGGCAGGCCGACGATGCCGCATTTCAGGCTCATGGCAGGGCGCTTTCAAACGATTTTTGCTACACAAACAATAGCTGCTTACGCCCTATTTTTGGGCGCAGCAGCCTGATTTCTTCTAAGAACCCAGTGGGCTTAGAAGCGATAGGACGCCGCCACCGGCTGGCCCACGCTCAACACATGGTCTGCCCCGGACATCACGATGGCGTTCATGCCAAAGGTGACGGCGCCGTCCACCACCGGGTTGGCGCGGTAGGTGGCCAACATGTCGCCCACCTCGGGGCTCGTGGTGGCGGTGGCCGGGTTCACATTGGGAATCGGGCAGCGCGGGCAGGGCTTGACCAGCTTGAGCCGTGCCACGCCTTGCGGGGTGGCAATGTGCAGTTCGTCCAGGCGATCTTCGTCATGGGCGTTGTCCAGGCCGTCAATCACGATGTTGGGGCGAAACCGATCCATGCCCACGGCCGCGTGGCCTGCGGCTTGCAAACGGCGGTTGAGTTCGGCCAACGAAGCCGTGCTTACCACCAGCAACGCGTAGCCGTCGCTGAATTGCGTGGTGGCGCTTATGCCGCCCGTCCATTTTTGATTGGACAGGCGCTGAAAGTCAGGGTCAAAGCGCACCAAGCGCAGGCGCTGCAAGCCGCTGGGCACCGGACCGAGTTCTTTGGGGTGGTGGGTGACCAAAAAATCAGTCAACCACTGCGCAGCCAGGTCGCCCATGTCGTAGGCGTCCACCACGTCGTCCCACACCCGCGCGCGGGTTTTGGCTTCTACCGTTTCAGTGGCCAGGTGCAGGGCCAGCATGCCGGGGGCGCGCAGCACCACGTCGCTTTGACGCAGCCGGGTGCTGATCAAGGCCATGCGGGGCAATTCGCGTTGGCTCACAAAGTCGCCTTGGCTGTCTACCACCATCCAGGCGCGGTCAAGATCCAGGCCGGTTTCGGTCAGTACCGCGTCGCGCACCACTTCACCGGCGCAGCTTTTAACGGGGTGCAGGCGCAGTTCGGTGATCTGGGCACGCACATCCAAGGAGGGCAAGGCAGCAGCGTTCATGGCTCGGTGACTTTGGCGTTGGGGCCGGTGGCCGTTGGGCAAAACCGGTGATTATCCCGGCCACCGCCCTCGTGCCTGAGCGGCTTTCTAGAATGGCCGCATGACTGAACGCTTTGATGTCGCCATTTACGGCGACGGCACCGCCGCCCTGGCCTGCGCGCTGCGGCTGGCCCAACTGCGGTTGCGGGTGGCCCTGGTGCGTGATTCGGCAGCCGCCCACGCGCCAACTCACATCAGCGGCAATGCCGATGTGCGAGCCTGGGCGCTCAATGGCGCGTCGCGTGCCCTATTGCAAAGCCTGCGCTGCTGGCCCGAAGCCGATGCCACCCCGGTGCAGCGCATGCAGGTGTGGGGTGACCAGGGCGGCGAACTGCGCTTTGATGCCCATGAGCAAGGCCAAGACGCATTGGCCTGGATCGTCAACGTGCCGCCGCTCGACGCCCTGCTGCGCCAAGCGCTGGCCTTTCAACCGCTGATTGAGCCCCGCACGGTGACCGATGAAGTCAATGCCACCCTGACCGTGGTGGCCGAGGGACGCCTGAGCAGTTGGCGCGATCGCTTGGGCATCACCTGGCAGCGCCAACCCTATGGCCAACAGGCGCTGGCCGCACGTTTGACCACCGAATGGCCGCACGCTGGCGCGGCGCGGCAGTGGTTTGGCCCCCGTGGCAGCGTGCTGGCGCTGCTGCCCTTGGGCGCATCAGAAGCCGAACGCCGCGTGGCACTGGTGTGGAGCCTGCCCGACGAAGAAGCCGCCCAGTGGCTGGCCGCAGAGCCTGCCGCACTGCAAAGTGAAATCACCCGCCGCAGCTCTGAAGCCTTGGGTGCCTTGCAATTGGACAGCGCCGTACAGGCTTGGCCGCTTGCGCACGCCAGCGCGCAGCGCTGGACGGGCTTGATGCCGCAGTCACCCGACCATGGCGCCAACGCCCGCCGCTGGGTGCTGCTGGGCGACGCCGCGCACACGGTGCACCCGTTGGCAGGCCAGGGCCTGAACCTGGGCTTGGGCGACGTGGCCGCGCTGGCCACCCATTTGCAGGGGCGCGACTACTGGCGCAGCCTGGCCGACGCCCGGGTGCTGGCCACTTGGGAACGCGAACGCCGCGCCGCCTGGGCCACCGTGGGCGGTGGTGGCGACGCGCTGCAGCGCTTGTTTGCCCGCGATGACGAGCCCAGCAGCCGCCTGCGCAACCTGGGCCTGGGCCTGTTCAGTGCCAGCGGCCCGTTCAAGCGCTGGGTGGCGGCGCAAGCTTTTGGTGGTGCGGGGGGTGCGGCGTCCAAGCCCTGAACTCTTCACCCCTAGGCCTGCTCTCACAACCCTTCCGCGTTTCTTTTTTGGTTTTGTACAACCCGCCCCTATCCATGACCCATTTCACCCGTTTGTGCGCCGCCGCACTCGCCTTGCTCTTGGCAGGCTCTGCATGGGCCTTTGACGCGGCCATTCGCAAAAACCTGGCTGAGCGTTATCCGCAAATGCCCGTGATCGATGAGGTGTCCCGCACGCCGATGCCCGGCGTGTTTGAGGTGCGCATCAACGGCAGCGACATCTTCTACACCGACGCTGAAGGCGCCTACATCCTGCGCGGCGACTTGCTAGACACCCGCACCAAACGCAACCTGACCGAAGAGCGGGTCGACAAGCTCACCGCCATTGATTTTTCTGACCTGCCGCTGGCTGACGCCATCACCATCGTGCGCGGCAATGGCCAGCGCCGCATGGCCGTGTTTGAAGACCCGCGCTGCGGCTACTGCAAGCAGTTTGAACGCAACTTGGCCACGCTGAACAACGTCACCATCTATATGTTTCTCTACCCCATCTTGGGTGAAGAGTCGGTGACCATGTCGCGCAACATCTGGTGTGCCCGCGACCGCGCCCGCACCTGGGGCGACTGGATGCTGCGCGACCAAACCCCGCCACAAGCCCGCTGCGACACCGCCGCCATGGATCGCAACGTGGCCTTTGGCCGCAAATACAAGATCACCGGTACGCCCACGCTGGTGTTTACCAGCGGCCAACGTGTACCGGGTGCTATTCCTGCAGCGGATGTTGAAAAGTACCTGACGGGTACCGCCGCCGCGCCCGCCACGCCCACGCGCTGATGGCCTTGCCAGCCGGTGTGCCACCGAGTGCACAGCCTCATGGGCCGGCTGCAGGCCCGGCCGTGCCCCTGGCCAAGCCCGCTGCTTGGCTGGGCTGGGCGGGCTTGATTCCCTTTGCCACCCTGACGGCCTTGGCTTGGCTGGTCGATGGCGATCTGCGCCACTTTGTGGCCCTGGCGCTGGTGGGCTACGGCGCCACCATTGCAGCTTTTTTGGGTGGTATTCATTGGGGCGTGGCCATGCGCCTTTGGGCTGACCCGGCCCAGGCTGCAGCCGCGCGCTGGCACTTGGTGTGGAGCGTGTGCCCGCAGTTGGCGGCTTGGGCCTGCCTGCTGCTGCAACCCTTTGCCGCGCTGCCCGCGCTCGCAGGGCTGATCGTGCTGTGCTGGCTGGTAGACCGGCGCACCTGGCCGGGTTTGGGCCTGGGCGTCTGGCTGGGCTTGCGCACCCCACTGTCGCTCGGGGCGGCGCTGTGCCTGCTGCTGACAGCAGCCACCGTGTAAACCTGTTTGCTATATTTTTAATAGCTGCTTGCGCCCATTTTTAGGGCGGATCAGCCGTTTTGTTAAAGACACCCATGGCCCCCGCCTCTGCCCGCCCCCGCCCCACCCGCGCTGCCCGCTCCGCCCCAATAGCGGCTGCGGCCCTGCGCTACACCCTGGCACCGGCCGACCTGCACGCCCACCACTACCGCGTCGCGCTGCACATTGAAGCGCCTGCCGCTAATCAAGAGGTGGCCTTGCCCGTGTGGATTGCAGGCAGTTATTTGGTACGCGAATTTGCCCGCCATCTGCATGGCTTGGTGGCTGAACAAGGCGGGCGGGCGGTGGCCGTGGTGCCGCTGGATTCGTCGCGCTGGCGCATCGAATGCAAAGCCGGTACTCCGCTGCAGTTGCAATGGCGCTGCAGTGCGTTTGACAACAGCGTGCGCGCCGCTTTTTTGGATGCGCGACGGGGTTTTTTCAACGCCACCAGCTTGTGCCTGCAGGTGCTGGGGCAGACCGACTTGGCGTCCGATGTGGAGCTGCAACGCGGCGTGGCCCCGGCCCACTGGCAAGTGGCCACTGCGCTCACGGCGGTGGCGGTGGATGACGCGGGCTTTGGCCGCTATCAGGCCCAGAACTACGACGAGTTGGCCGACAGCCCCGTAGAGCTGGGCGCCTTTTGGCGCGGGCAGTTTGAGGTGCACGGCGTGGCCCACCAGTTTGTGGTGGCGGGTGCGCCCGAGCACTTTGACGGCGCTCGGCTGCTGGCCGACACCCGTCGCATTTGCCAAGCCGCCATCGCTCT
>JAAFIY010000134.1 GCA_013297985.1 Comamonadaceae bacterium
TGACCGGAAAGAACACCACCTTGCGCGGGTAGATGTCCAGCACATCGTCTGACACCACGGGAATCCGTTCAGTGGCCAGGTAGTCCAGCACAAACTGGGTGTTGCGTTCGCCCACGTTCATGCTGCTGAAGTTGTGCATCACCTGCGCACCGCCAAATACTTTGGCTTGCATGGATTCACGCCGAGCGCCGAGCTTCATCAAGTCGTTGATAAGCAGTTCCATGGCGTAGCCACCGTAGCGGCCCGAGGTGTCGCCCGGTTCGCCGTCGGGCAGCATGAAATGGTTCATGCCACCCACGCGCATGCGGCTGTCCCAAATGCAGGCGGCGATGCATGAGCCCAACACCGTCATGATCACCAAGTCTTCACCACTGACAAAGTATTCGCCCGGCAGCACTTTGACGGCGTTGTACTGAAAGTGGTTGTCAAAGAAAAAGAACGATGCTTCGCACGGCCGCCTGGTGCGCGACTTGAGCTCGTCCAAGCTCACTCGATGGGGTGGCGCCAAGGACGGCGCTGGCCCTAAGCTGCCCGGCGCGCCGCCAAACGGCGCCATGCGCGGCACGCGGCGCCGGTCTACCGCCACGCCGCCAGGCGCAGCGCCCATGGGGCTGCTGAGCACGCTAGACCCGTTCATACACCGTCTTGCCTTGCAGGTGGAACAAGTCGCGCGATTCGGTGAAGTTCTCGGCGTGGCCCACATACAGCAGGCCACCGGGTTTGAGCACGCGGTGAATCCGCTCGAGCACCTTGCGTTGGGTCGGCGGGTCAAAGTAGATCATCACGTTGCGGCAAAACACCGCATCAAAGGGCTCTTTGAAAGGCCAGCCGTCTTTGATCAGATTAACGCTGATGAACTCAATTTGCCGCACCAGTTCGGGCTTGGCGCGGATCAGGCCTGAATTGCCGGCCTTGCCGCGCAGAAAAAAGCGCCGCAGCCGTTCAGGGCTTAAGTTTTTGGCTGACTCAGGCTGATACACACCGCGCTGCGCCGTGGCCAACACCTTGGAATCAATGTCGCTGGCCACCAGCGAAAACTTGCCGTTGGGTGCCAAGGACTCCATTGCAGTGATCACGATGGAATACGGCTCTTCCCCCGTACTGGCCGCGCTGCACCACACCCGCCAGGGCCCGGCCGGGCGTTGGCGAAACTGCTGGGCCAACACATCAAAGTGATGCTGCTCACGAAAAAACGAGGTGAGGTTGGTGGTGAGCGCGTTGATGAACTCCTGCCACTCGGGGCCGTCGTGCGACTCCAGCCACTGCAGGTATTCGCGAAAGGTGGCGTGGCCGGTCTCACGCAGGCGCCGCGACAAGCGGCTGTAGACCATGGCGTGTTTGCCGTCGTGCAGGCTGATGCCCGCACGTTGATAAATGAGCCCCTGAATGCGAGTGAAATCGGCCGAAGACCAGCCAAATTCGCGTTCACTCAGCGCGCCCGGCAGGGCCGCCGACAGGCGTTCAGTTTGCGCAGCGACCGCCACCTAGTGACAACGCCGCCGGATCACGTGGGTGACACCAGCGCCATGTCGTCACCCGACATCAACGCTTCAATGTCCAGCAAGATCAGCATGCGTTCACCCACGGCGCCCAGGCCGGTGATGCAGTCGCTGTTGATGGAGGCGTCTACCTCAGGTGCGGGCCGCATATTGGCTTGCGGAATCTCCAGCACGTCGCTGACCGAATCCACCACCATGCCCACCACCCGGCCGCGCACATTCAGGATGATCACCACGGTGAAGGTATTGAAGTCGGCCCGTGCGCAACCAAACTTCAACCGCATGTCCACGATCGGCACGATGGTGCCGCGCAAATTGATGACGCCCTTCACAAAGCTGGGCACATGCGCAATGCGGGTGGGCGGCTCATAGCCGCGGATTTCCTGCACCTTCAGGATATCGATGCCGTACTCTTCCTCATCCAACCGGAACGTGAGGTATTCACGCGCATTGGGGGTGTTGCTCTCGGTCTTGCCTTCCATGAACGCTTCCTTGATGCGGGTGGGTTGGGTGCCAGTTTCTTTGCGGGACTGAGGTCTAGTGGCGCGCCCGGCGCACCAGGCTGCCAATGTCCAAAATCAGCGCCACGCGGCCGTCACCCATGATGGTGGCGCCTGACACGTTAGACACCTTGCGGTAGTTGGTTTCGAGGTTCTTGACCACCACCTGATGCTGGCCCAGCAACTCATCGACCAGCAGCGCCACGCGGGCGCCTTCGGCCTCGACCACCACCATGATGTTGTTGCTGGAGCGCTCGGCGGCGTTGCGCGGCACGTCAAACACGCGCTCCAAGCCGATCACCGGCATGAACTCGTCGCGCACCTTGACGAGCTGCGAGCCCTGGGCCACGGTGCTGACCGCGTCGGAGTTGACTTGGAACGATTCGACCACCGACGACAGCGGCAAGATGTAGACCTCGTCGCCCACCTTCACCGACATGCCATCCATGATGGCCAAAGTCAGCGGCAGGCGCACCGACACTTTCATGCCCTGGCCTTCGACAGACTCAATATCGACCGTGCCGTTGAGCGACGCGATGTTTTTCTTGACCACGTCCATGCCCACGCCACGGCCCGACACATCGGTAACCTGATCGGCGGTAGAAAAACCGGGCGCGAAAATGAGGTTCCACACCTCGTTGTCGCTCATCGAATCTGACACGTCTAGGCCGCGCTCGCGGGCCTTGCTCAAGAGCTTTTCACGGTTCAGGCCTTTGCCGTCGTCGCGCACTTCAATGACGATGCTGCCGCCTTGGTGCGACGCGGCCAGCACGATGGTGCCGCCCTCGGGCTTGCCTTTGTTGGCGCGGTCGGCCGGCATTTCAATGCCGTGGTCGCAGCTGTTGCGCACCAAGTGGGTGAGCGGGTCGGTGATTTTTTCCACCAGGCTTTTGTCTAGCTCAGTGGCTTCACCCTGGGTGACCAATTCCACCTTTTTGCCCAGCTTGTTGGCCAGGTCACGCAGCATGCGCGGGAAACGGCTGAACACCACCGACATGGGAATCATGCGGATGGACATCACGCTTTCTTGCAAATCGCGCGTGTTGCGGTCCAGATCCACCAAACCCGCCAGCAATTGCTGGTTGTGGGCCGGATCCAGGCTGCGGCTGTTTTGCGCCAACATGGCTTGCGTAATCACCAACTCACCCACCAAGTTGATGAGCTGATCGACTTTGTTAACCGCCACCCGGATGGTGGTGGATTCCATTTGCGCAGCGCTTGAGGCGCCCGCAGCGGCCGCCGGGCGGGCTGCCGCCGCAGCGGCCGGTGCTTTCGCTTCAGCCACCGCCGGGGGGGCAGCGGGTGCAGCGGCGGGCGCGGCCGCCGGTGCACCGGGCGCTCCGGCGAACAAGCCAAAGCTGCTGTCGCCTGCCGACTCTGCGGGGGCGGCCGGTGCTGCGGCCGCAGGCGCGGGGCCTGCAGTCAGATCACGGATTTGCACCTGCTCTTTGGCCACGTGGAACACAAAGAGGTCTAGCAAATCACTGTCCGCGGACGTAGTGGTGGCGCGAAACGCCCGCGACTTGTCAGACGGGTTGGGCAGCGACTCAATGGTCCCCAAGCCCGGAATATCTCGGAACAGGTCTTTGACCGCGTCAGCCGAACTGGGGTTGTCCAGCGGGCCAATGTGGATTTCCAGCACGCGGGTGCCTGGAGGGCCTGCAGGCACCGCGACGGGAGCGGGCGCAGCGGCGACCGGCGCCGGTGCGGGGGCCGCCACTGGCGCTGGGGCCGGGGCCGCAGCGCCACGCCCTGCACCGGCAGGCACGCGGCCCGCCGCAAATTCGCTGATGCGAAACACCAAGTCAGCCGATGGCGGCGCCACACCCGTGCCGCCAGCTTGGTGGCGGGCCAGCAAGCTGCGCGTCAGGTCGGCGGACTCCAGCAACACATCCACCATGGGCGGAATGGGCTTGAGCTCATGCCGACGCAGGCGGTCTAGCAGCGACTCCATCTGGTGGGTGAGTTCGGCCACATCGGCAAAGCCAAAGGTGGCCGCACCGCCCTTGATGGAATGGGCGCAACGAAAGATGCCGTTGAGCTCTTCGTCGCCCGTGTTGTCTACGTCGATGTTGAGCAGCATGTGCTCCATCTGGTCGAGGTTCTCACCCGCTTCTTCAAAGAAGATTTGATAGAACTGCGTGAGATCGAAATCGGCGCCGCCGCTTTCTTGATGCCCATCTGCCATATGGCTTGCTCCTCGTGTGCGGTTGCTCTTGCGCGCGTTAGCGAATGACCTTGCGAATGACTTCCACCAGCTTGGTGGGGTCAAACGGCTTGACCAACCAACCCGTGGCGCCCGCGTTGCGCCCGGCTTGCTTCATCTGATCGCTGGATTCGGTGGTGAGGATCAGGATGGGGATGGTCTTGAACTTGGCGTGCTCGCGCAGCTTGCGGGTGAGACCGATGCCGTCTAGACGCGGCATGTTCTGGTCGGCCAGCACCAAATGGATTTCATTGGTTTGCGCTTTTTCGTAGGCGTCTTGTCCGTCAACGGCCTCCACCACGTGAAAGCCTGCACCGGTCAGCGTGAACGCCACCATCTTGCGCATGGAGGGTGAATCATCGACCGCGAGAATGGAATGCATGGTGGTGAGAAAAAGCGTGGCAGCGGCGCCAAACGGCAGCCTAGAAGGATAAGGTCAAAACAATTCGATTGAACCAGCGTCCATTTCGCTTTGGGTGACGGGGTTGGGCCGGTCGGGCACCATCTCTTGATAAGGGGCGCTTAATTCGTCTTCGTCTTGGCCCATGGTCTCGGCCGCCAGCCGGAACGCACAGCCCTGCAGGATTTTGGTGGTGTGCCAAATCAGTTGGCTGGACATGTCTTGAAACTGCAACTCGGTCACGGCGCTTTTCAAGGCCTCATGGGCCACGGACAGGGCCTGTGCCGACTCGGCGGCGGTGGCCGTTTGATGCTGCACGTCGCCCAGGGCGGCAGTGGCTTGGCTGAAACGGTCCAGCAGGTTATTGGCAGCGTGCGTTACCAAGCCTTCTAGCCGTTCTAGGTCGCGCATCACCACCAGCAAAGAGTCTTGCAACTCCGCTGCCACGGCGACTGGCATTGCCACCACCGGACCTTGTGGCGGCACCCCGACCTCTGACATGCAGGCTCCCATCAGCAAAAAATGAACTGCTCAGGGTGGAATCTAGCAAAATCCCAGCCATTGGTAAGGTAAACACACGCGGTCCAACACAGTGATTGACGAGCATTCGGGGCCCGCTACAGCCCAAACGGGCGCTGCAACGCCCACGGGCGACGGCGCCGGGCCGCTGGAATCGGCCGCGCTTCGGGTGCTGCACCTCGAGGATTCAGCCTTAGACCATGAGCTTGCGGCGCGGGCGCTGCGCCGCTCGGGCCTCGTCGTGCAGTGGCAACGGGTAGATACCCTGGCTGACTTTGTGGCGGCGCTGGCCGCCGCGCCGGCGCCCCACTTGGTGCTGGCCGACTATCACTTAAACGGCTTTACCGCACTGCAAGCCTGGGGGCATGTGGCCAGTTTGAGCGATCCGCCCCCGTTTGTGCTGTTGTCAGGCGCCATTGGCGAAGCGGCGGCGGTCGAAGCCATGCGCAGCGGCTTTGCCGACTACATCTTGAAAGACAACCTGGCCAAGCTCGATTTGGCGGTGCGCCGCGCGCTGCAGGCGCACGCCACCACCCGCGCCAAGCGCCAGGCCGATGCCGCGCTAGCTGAGTCGCGCGAAGAACTCGCCGCGCTGATGGCGCACCTCACGGACCGCATTGAAGGCGAGCGCGCCGCCATTGCCCGCGAAATCCACGACGACATTGGCGGCGCCTTGGCCGCCGCGCGCTTTGATTTGGCCTGGATGGCCCGCCACCACAACGACGAAGCCACCCAGGGCCATGTGCGCAGTGCCAACGCCATGCTGCAGCACGCGGTGGACGCCAGTCAGCGCATCATGAAAGACCTGCGCCCCGCTGTGTTGGACCAGGGCCTGGGCGCCGCCGTGCAATGGCTGGCCGACGGGTTTGCCCGGCGCACCGGCGTGGCCACCCAGGTGAGTGTGCCTAGCGTCGCACCCGTGTTGCCTGCACCACTGGCCCTGGCAGCCTACCGGACGGCCCAAGAGGCGCTGACCAACATCACCAAGTACGCCGCCTGCGCCACCCAAGTGCGCTTGGACTTGAGTGTGCACGGCGGCCACCTGATGCTGGAAGTGGCCGACAACGGCCCCGGGCTGACTTCCGGTGCGCGCGACAAATCAGGCTCATTCGGCCTGCGCGGCTTGGCGGAGCGGGCTCGATCAGTCGGTGGCTGGTTAGATGTGGCCAGCCAGCCCGGGCGCGGCACCACGTTGATCTTGACGATTGAGCTGCCCAGCGTGCCGCCGCACGCCCCAACGGAGATGCCCCATGGGCGCTAGCCCCAGCAAGACTGCCGCGCCTGCAGGTACCAGAGCCATCCGCGTGGTGCTCTGTGACGACCACGCCGTGGTGCGCCGTGGCATTCGCGACACCCTGGCCGAGAGCGACGACATCCAGATCACCGGCGAAGCAGGCAGCTACCCGGAACTGCGCGACGTGCTGCGCAGCGCCGCCTGCGATGTGCTGGTGTTGGACCTGAACCTGCCCGGCCGCAGCGGGCTGGAAGCCCTGGCCAGCTTAAAGGACAGCCACGCCGAGGTACGCGCACTCGTGGTGTCGATGTACCCCGAAGACCAATACGCTATTCGCTGCTTGCGGGCCGGTGCGTTTGGCTATTTGAACAAGGCCGGTGACCCGGCCGCGCTGCTGGCCGCCGTGCGCACGGTGGCAGCGGGCAAAAAATACCTGACACCCGAAGTGGCGCAACTGCTGGCCGACAACGTCAGTGCACCAGAGAGCGAGGCCAAGCACGCTGCGCTATCAGAAAGAGAGCACCAAACACTCATCAAGATTGCGCAAGGGGCCAAATTGTCTGATATCGCCGAGCAACTCATGCTGAGCCCCAAGACGGTGAGTGTCTACCGCGCCCGGGTGCTGGAAAAACTCGGTGTGGGCAGCAATGCCGAGCTCACGGCCTATGCGATTCACAACAAATTGATCTGAACGGCGCGGCAGGCCGGGTGACGCTCAAGCGCCGATGCGCGCCTTCAAACGCTCATTCACCTGCGTCGGGTTGGCCTTGCCGCGGCTGGCCTTCATGACCTGGCCCACCAAGGCGTTAAAGGCCTTGTCTTTGCCCGCACGCACTTGGGCCACGTTGTCGGGGTTGGCGGCCAGCACGTCATCAATGATGGCGTCCAAAGCGCCGGTGTCGTTCATTTGCTTGAGGCTTTTGGCTTCGATGATTTCGTCGATGCGGCCAAGGTCTGCGGCGGCCCGGTCGATGTACTCCTCCTCAACCGGCTGCCCAGCAAAGTCACCTGCCGCCCACAGGATGTCGAACACCTGCTTGGCCGAAGTGTTGTTCAAGGTGCCATCGGTGATTCGCCGGATCAGCGCGCCTAGTTGCGCGCTGCTCACTGTGACCCGCTCGATGCTGATCTCTTCGGCATTTAGCCGTTTGGATACTTCCCCCATCACCCAATTGGCCGCCAGTTTGGGCTGGCCACTGGCCTTGGCCGCCGCTTCAAAGTAAGCGGCCATGGCCTGGCTTTGGGTGACGGTAAGGGCGTCGTACTCAGGCAAGCCGTAGTCGGTCACAAAACGCGCGGCCATGTCGCGGGGCAGCTCGGGCATGTGCTGGCGCACCTGGTCGATCCACTTCGGCGAAATAGCCAGCGGCGGCAAGTCTGGATCAGGAAAGTAGCGGTAGTCGGCAGCGTCTTCCTTGGTGCGCATGGCGCGGGTCTCGCCCGTGTCGGGGTTGAACAGCACCGTGGCTTGGCTGATCGCGCGGCCTTCTTCAATCTGCTCAATTTGCCAGCGCACTTCAAAGTCAATGGCCTGCTGCATGAACTTGAAGCTGTTGAGGTTCTTGATTTCGCGCCGGGTGCCCAACGCAGCGCCGGGCTTGCGCAC
>JAAFIY010000135.1 GCA_013297985.1 Comamonadaceae bacterium
ACCACGCCTACAACGCGCTGGGCTATTCCATGGCCGACCGCAATGTGCGCCTGCCTGAGGCCAAGCAACTCATCCAAAAAGCCCTCGAACTTGCCCCCGGTGACGCCTACATCACCGACAGCCTGGGCTGGGTGGAGTTCCGCATGGGCAACCTGCCCGAGGCGCTGCGCCTGCTGGAACTGGCCTATAAAACCCGGCCCGACGCAGAAATTGCCGCCCATCTGGGCGAGGTGCTGTGGGTGATGGGCCAGCGCGACAAGGCCCGCGCCATTTGGCTAGAGGGCCGCCAGCTCAACGCCGAAAACGAAACCCTGCAAGAAACGCTCAAGCGCTTGCAGGTGGCGCTGTAGGTTTTTGCTGTGGTGGCCATGAGGCAGCCGCGCCATCTGCGCCGCCGCGCGGCCCTGCGCGCCCTGTGCTGGACGGCGAGCGGCGTGGCCGTCGTCGTTGCCACTGGCTGCGCCACCGTACCAGAGCCTGAAGCCGCCGGCACGTCGGTGCCCTCGGCGCCCCCGGTGGCCTACAACGGCCGCCTGTCGCTGCAAGTGGCCACCGACCCACCCCAGCGCTTTGCGGCTGAATTCGACTTGCAAGGCCGCGCCGCCGCAGGCTTCTTGCGGCTAAGCACCCCGCTGGGCCAAACCCTGGCCGACTTGGTGTGGAACGCGCAAGGCGCCACCCTGCAAGGCCAGGGCCAGCTCTGGCAAGACCGCAGTGTCGATGCGCTGTTGCAGCGCCTCACAGGCGCGGCTGTGCCGGTGGCCGCGCTCATCGATTGGCTGGGCGGCGTGGCCACCTCTGCCGAAGGTTGGCAGGTGGATTTAAGCGGCCACGCGCAGCGGCGCATCCAAGCGCAGCGGCTGGCCCCCGCCCCCTTGGTTGATTTGCGGCTGGTGCTATCGGATTGATAGCTACACATGGCATGAACACACCGGCTGCCCTTTATGACTTGCCCGCACCCGCCAAAGTCAATCTGTTCTTGCACATCGTCGGCCGCCGCACCGACGGCTACCACCTGCTGCAAACCGCGTTTTGCCTGATCGATTGGGCCGATACCCTGCACATTGAACGGCGCAGCGGCGCCGCCGTTAGCCGTACCGACCTCAACCCCGGCGCCTTCGTCTTGCCCGCCGACGACCTGTGCACCCGCGCGGCCAGGGCGCTACAAGCGGCCACTGGCTGCGCGGCAGGCGCCCACATCACGCTGGACAAACAACTGCCCATGCAAGCCGGGCTGGGTGGCGGTTCGTCCAACGCCGCCACGGTGTTGGTGGCGCTCAATCATTTGTGGGGCTGTGGCTTGAGCCGCGCGCAGCTGCAGGCCTTGGCGCTGCCCTTGGGCGCAGACGTGCCGTTTTTCGTGACGGGCTGGGGCGCAGCGCTGGCCCAGGGGGTGGGCGAGCAGCTAAGCCCGCTGGCTGTGCCTGAGGCCGACCTGTTGCTCATCAAGCCCCCGGTGGGTTTGTCGACCCCGGCGGTATTCGGTCACCCAGCCTGCAAGCGCGACACCGATCCTGCTATACTTGAAGGCTTTGTTGCTGACGCTCGATCGCCTTGCACGCAAGCCGATTTACGCTGGCAGCGGATGTGGATGTGGGGTCGCAATGACTTGCAATCTGCCGCAGTTGCGCTGGCCCCCGATGTGGATCACGCCCTGCAGCAGCTGCACCAAGCCGGTTGGCCCGGCGGGCGCATGAGTGGTTCGGGCAGTGCGGTATTTGCACCGGCGCCTGCGGGCACTCAAGCGGCTGGGGCCAAAGCGCCGATGGGCGCGCGCTGGGCTCGCACGCTGTCCACCCATCCGCTGGCCGCGTTGTAGCGCCAAGCGCAAGTTGAGTTGCAGGCTGGTAGCCCGTGCGCGCGTCGCACAAGCTGCAAGCCCGTGCAGGGGAGTCGCCAAGTTGGTTAAGGCATCGGATTTTGATTCCGACATGCGAGGGTTCGAGTCCTTCCTCCCCTGCCAAAACCTTTCGCGCTGTGCCGCCGCGGCTTTGGGTCGCTAGCAGGCCCACCGCACAGTTGCCCGTCAGGGTGTGGCACGCAGGCATCAACTGCGCGCCCCGTCATCAGTTTGAAGTGATCCCTCGGCTCTGAAGTGGCAGTGGCGCATGGACAATGCCCGCTCCCCCAACTTGCTGGCCCCGCCACACGACGCCCCATGACCGCGCATCCCGACTTCATGGTCTTCACCGGCAATGCCAATCCGGCATTGGCCGCCGAAGTGGCTCGCCACCTTGAAATTGAACTGGGTGCCGCTCAAGTCGGCCGCTTTTCAGATGGCGAAGTCACGGTGGAGATCATGCAAAACGTTCGCGCTCGCGACGTGTTCGTGGTGCAGTCCACCTGCGCACCCACCAATGAGAACTTGATGGAGCTGCTGATCATGGTGGACGCGCTCAAGCGCGCCTCTGCCGAACGCATCAGCGCCGTCATTCCCTACTTTGGCTACGCGCGGCAAGACCGCCGCCCGCGCTCAACTCGCGTGCCGATTTCGGCCAAGGTGGTGGCCAACCTGTTGCAAACCGTAGGCGTGGCGCGCGTGCTCACCATGGATTTGCACGCCGACCAGATTCAGGGGTTTTTTGATATCCCGGTAGACAATATTTACGCCAGCCCGGTGCTGCTGGGTGACCTGCGCCAGCGCAACTACGACAACCTGATGGTGGTCTCGCCCGACGTGGGCGGTGTGGTGCGCGCCCGGGCGCTGGCCAAGCAATTGGGCTGTGACTTGGCCATCATCGATAAGCGCCGCCCGCGCGCCAATGTGTCGGAAGTGATGCATGTGATTGGCGACATCGAAGGCCGCAACTGCGTGATCATGGACGACATGATTGACACCGCTGGCACGCTGGTCAAAGCCGCCGAGGTGCTCAAAGAACGCGGCGCGCTCAAGGTCTATGCCTACTGCACCCACCCGATTTTTTCGGGCCCTGCCATCGAGCGCATCGCCAAAGGCAACGCGCTCGATGAAGTGGTCATTACCAACACCATTCCGCTGTCGGACGCGGCGCGCGCCTGCAGCAAGATTCGACAGGTGAGCGTGGCGCCGCTGATCGCTGAGACGATTCAACGCATCGCCAACGGTGAATCGGTCATGAGTTTGTTTTCGGAGCAAGACAACCTGTTCTAGCCCCGAAACATCACCCCCCACGCGGCCGCTTGTTTGCTGGCAGATGGGGTTTTTAACCAGCGCCGCACACTGGTCGCGGTGGCAGCGCTGTCACACCGGAGTACATCCACATGAAATTCGTCGCTTTTGAGCGCCAACTGCAAGGAACGGGTGCGAGCCGCCGCCTGCGCATCACCGGTCGCACGCCGGGCATCGTTTACGGCGGCAGCTCCGAGCCCGCCAAAATCGAGCTCGACCACAACGCCCTGTGGTACGCCCTGAAAAAAGAAGCCTTCCATTCCTCCATTCTTGAAATGGAAATGGGCGGCCAAACCAGCAAAGTGCTGCTGCGTGATGTGCAAATGCACCCGTACAAGCCGATGGTGCAGCACATCGACTTCCAGCGCGTGGAAGCCAACACCCGCCTGGTGATGAAGGTGCCGGTGCACTACAGCGGTGAAGAAAATTCGCCCGCCGTAAAAGCCGACAAGTGCTTGATCAACCACGTGGTGTCCGAACTCGAAATCGCCTGCCTGCCGGCCGATCTGCCCGAGTTTGTGGCCATTGATCTGTCTAACCTGAAGAAAGGCGTGTCGCTGCATTTGGCCGACGTGACTTTGCCCAAGGGCGTGACGGCCGTGACCCACGGCAAGAAAAACCCGGTGCTGGTGTCGGTGGTGGTGCCCGCTGAAGAAGCCGCTCCGGCCGAAGCCGCCGCTGCACCCGCGCCCGCACCCGCCAAAGGTGGCAAAGGCGCCCCGGCCAAGGCTGCTGCTGCACCGGCCGCCGCTAAGGCCCCGGCTGCTCCGGCCAAGAAGAAGTAAGCCCCGAGCGCACCAGCCACAGCCCTTGTGGCTGGTGCCACCGCCGAAGCGGGCGCTGCTGCTGGCCGCCCTCTTTGACCCCAGGCCCGCCTTGTGCGGGCCTTTTTTGTGCACACTCCAAGCGCACACTGCCATCGCATGATTCAACTCATCGTCGGCCTGGGCAATCCAGGCGCGCAATACGAACACACCCGCCACAACGCTGGCGCTTGGTGGGTGGACCAAATCGCCCGCAGTTGGGGCGCCAGCCTGCAAATGGATCGGGGCTACAACGCGTTGCTGGCCCGTGTCAATCGCGACGGCCAGCCGCGCTGGCTGCTGGAGCCGCAAACCTTTATGAACCTGTCGGGGCAATCGGTGGCGGCGCTGGCGCGCTTTTTCAAGATTGAGCCCAGCCGCATCTTGGTGGCCCACGATGAGCTGGATTTGGTGCCTGGCGACGTGCGTATCAAGCTAGGTGGCGGCCACGCGGGGCACAACGGGCTGCGCGACATCCACGCCCAACTGGGCAGCAGCGACTATTGGCGATTGCGCATCGGCATTGGCCACCCAGGGGACAAGTCTGCTGTGTCGGGTTGGGTGCTGGGCAAGCCGCAGGCCGAACACCGCGATGTCATTCAATCTGCGCTAGACCGCGCCATGACGGCCCTGCCGGAGCTTCTCGGTGGCGACTTCACGGCCGCCATGCGCCGCATCCACACCAAGCCCACGCCACCGGCTGCGCCGAAGCCTCAGGCGCCCAAGCCCGCAGCGCCGTCAGCTGCCTGAGCGCATTCAGCAAAACGGCCTCTGGCGCCCTGTTATAGGCCCTAAGCAGCTACGATTTTTGTAGCGCTTGGCTTAAGTGGGTGTGTCTGGCGCCGGGCCAACAGGCACCGCCTTCAGCGCCAGCTGCAAGCGCTGATATTTGCGCCACAGGCTGTCACGGTCTTCCACCATCTCGGGGTTCACAGGAATGCACGCCACCGGGCACACCTGCACGCACTGGGGCTCATTGAAGTGCCCCACGCACTCGGTGCATTTGCTGGCCTCAATCTGATAAATCTCGGGCCCCAAAAAAATCGCCTGGTTGGGGCATTCGGGCTCGCAGACATCGCAGTTGATGCACTCGTCGGTAATCATCAGCGCCATAAATGGGATTATCCCGCGCAGGCGCTTGGGTTGCCCCAAGGTCAGTGCCAGGCGCCCCGCCAACGCTCAAGGGATTTGCACCACCATTCGGTAGCGGCCCAGAGCGATCATTTCCAGCAGATCACTCCCGTAGCCCACAAAGATCTGCGCCCCTTCGCCACCACGCAGGTCGGCGTCGCGAACCAAGTCCAGGTTGAGCGGCGCGGAGGTGGGCGTCCACGACTGGGCCGCCGGGTACGGCGCAGCTCCCGCCACCGCGAAGCCGTTGGCCGTCTTGAGCAAAGCCACGCCGTTTCTCAGCAGGATCACCACAAATACTTGGGTGGGCTTGCCCACATCGGCATTGGCTGCACTGAGGTTGACCGACAGGGTCATGCGTTGAATCGGGCCAGTGGCGCTGCCGCCAAAAGTGGCTTGGCGCACCGGTTCGGGTGCACGCGATTCCAGCCGCACCGCGTCCAGCGCCCAATTGCCGGCCACTGCACCTGGCGAATTGACGTCAGAGGTATCGACAAACTCAATGCGCGTTTCTTGGCCACGGCTGGTAAACACCAAGGGCGTACCGTCTACCCAGGCGATGCGGGTGGCGCTGATCGCGGTAGTGGCCTCGGCCAGCACCGCACCGCTTGCCACGTCCACCGCACGCACGGCCATCGATTGGCCGCTACCCACGCCCTGCTGCGGCGTCACGCTGTAGCGCACGGTGTACTCCACCCCAACGGGTGTGGCCACCACCTGCTGCAGCCGACCGCCTGTGGTGTTGCTGTGGCCAAAGCTCACCCAAAAGCGGCCTTCCGCCGCCGTCAGGTTGTCGGTGCCGGATGACTGGTACACCTGTGTCCCAGGCCCCGACACCGCCCATGGCGCGATGCTCTGCGGGGTGTCAGCACCCACGATCACGCGCACAGCACCCAGACCGCCCGGAGATTCAAAGCCGCCGTTGACAAGCTGCTGCGCCTGAGCCGCCAGCGCCAAGCCCGCCACGCCCACGCAGCACAGCCGCCGAGCACACAATAGCCATCGTTGATGCACAGACACCTCCATTGCGACGCGCATACTTGCCTTCAAAGACAGTGTCGCTGGCGCGGCTGGCTTGTCAATGGCAACCACCGGGAGCCGCTTACATCAACCGTGGCACCCGTCACGCCAACCGTTTGTTATCACCCTAGGGTATGGCCCTTTTTTTACTCAAGCGACTGCTGACTCTGCTGCTCACCTTGTTGGGCACTTCGCTGGTGGTGTTTGGCGTGCTGGAAGTGCTGCCCGGCAATGCGGCGCAGATCTTGATGGGGCCAGATGCATCACCCGAGGCGGTGCAAGCCCTGGCCGCCAAGCTGGGCCTGGATCAGAGTGCCCATGTGCGCTACTTTCAGTGGATTGGCGGGCTGCTGCAGGGCGATATGGGCATTAGCTACTCCTACAGCACCCCGGTGGCCGAAATGGTGTGGGAACGGATGACGCTGACCGTGCCGCTGGCGGTGCTGGCCATGACGCTCACCGCCGTCATCGCCTTGTCGGCCGGCATCTACGCCGCGTCGCGCCACAACCGGCTGGGTGATGTGGGCGTGATGACGGCGTCGCAACTGGGCATTGCCATCCCAAACTTTTGGTTTGCCATCCTGCTGATCTTGCTGTTCAGCGTGAAGTTGCAGTGGTTCAGCGCCGGCGGCTTTGATGGCTGGGGCGATGGCACACCCGCCGAGCTGTGGGCGGGCGTGCAAGACCTGTGGCTGCCCGCTTTATCGCTGGCCGTGGTGCAAGGCGCCATATTGGCCCGCATCACCCGCAGCGCGGTGCTGGAAGTGATGCGCGAAGACTATGTGCGCACCGCCCGCGCCAAGGGCTTAAGCCAACGCGCTGCCTTGTGGTGGCATGTGCTGCGCAACGCCATGATTCCAGTGGTCACCGTCATGGGCCTGCAGTTTGCCGAGCTGCTGGCGGGCACCATCGTGGTGGAAAGCGTTTTTTATCTGCCCGGCCTGGGCCGCTTGATTTTTCAGAGTATTTCTAACCGCGACGTCATCGTGGTGCGTAACTGCGTGATGCTGTTGGCAGCCATGGTGGTCATCGTCAACTTTGTGGTCGATCTGCTGTACGCGGCGATTGACCCGCGGGTGAAGGCCAGCGATGTCTAGCGCCGCAGCAGTTCAATCCCCAGCGCCGTCGCACCGCCAGCCCAGCCTGTGGCAGCGGCTGACGCGCCACCGCAGCTTTTGGCTGGGCGGCACGCTGTCGATGCTGGTGCTGCTGGCCGCCGCGCTGTCGCTTCTATGGACGCCCCATTCGCCCTACGACATCGCCATGGATGCGCGCCTGCAAGGCCCCAGCGCCACCTATTGGCTGGGCACCGATGCCTTTGGGCGCGATGTGATGTCGCTGCTGCTGGTGGGGGCGCGGGCGTCCATCATCGTGGGCGTGGTGGCTGTGGGCATTGGCCTGTTGCTGGGCGTGGCCTTGGGCCTCTTGGCCAGTGCGCGGCGCGGCTGGTTGGAAGAAACCATCATGCGACTGGCCGACTTCAGCTTCGCCTTCCCGGCTATCTTGCTGGCCATCATGTTCACCGCCGTGTTTGGGCCGGGCATGGTGATCGCCATTGTGGCCATTGGCATCTACAACGTGCCGGTGTTTGCGCGCATCACCCGCGCCAG
>JAAFIY010000136.1 GCA_013297985.1 Comamonadaceae bacterium
GCAGCAAGGTGGTTTTGCCGCAGCCCGACGGGCCGATGACGCAAACAAACTCGCCGCGCTGCACGGCAAGCGAGGTGGGCGACAAGATCTCTCGCCCACCCAAGTGGATGCTGACCTGATCAAACGCCAGAACAGGGGCCAGCACTGGCGCGGGGTTGCTGAACACGGGAGGCTTCATCGGCCAGGCGTTAGCGCACGATGAGGCTGGCCACATCGGGATTGCCGCGCAACATGTCTTGGTCGCGCATCAGGCGCACCCAGTAGTTGAGCTGCTTGTCCGTCACCACCGGGCCGGGGGGCGAGATTTGGGCGCGGGCCAGCACCTCTGGCGGCAGCTTGATGTACTTGCCGATGTGTTCACGCACTTTTGCGTTGTTGGCCGCTTTGCCGATGAAGGCTGCACCCTCCACCACCGATTCCCGAAACGCCTTGGCCGCCGCCGCATTGCGGGTGGCCCAGTCACGCCGCGCGGTGTGGATGATAGTGGGGTTGCCCTCTTCCAAGAAGGTGGAGTAGTACGAGGCCACGTAGCCCACTCCGGTGTCGGTGATGCGACTCATGAAGGGGTCGGCCGTCACCACCGCATCAATTGAGCCACCGCGCAGCAAATCGCCATGCTGCGGAAAGGCGGCCTCCACAAAGTTCACCCGCTTGAAATCCACCCCGCTTTGCTTGAGCCAGGCACGAAACGTCACATGCAGAAAAGCGCCCAGCCCCGGCACGCCAATGCGCTTGCCCACGCAGTCTTGCGCGGTGCGGATGCCGCTGCCCGCGCGGGCCACCAATCCAAAGCCGGTGATGGTTTTGCTAGTGACGCCGCCACCGGCCACCACCACGTGGTCTAGCCCGCCGTCTACCGCTTGCAAAAAGACGCTGGGGGTGGGGCCGCCCATCTGCAAGCTATCACTTTGGATGGCAGCTGGAATGGTGCTGTTAAGCGGGATGAATTTCAGCTCCACATCCAGCGCCCGCTTGGCAAAGTAGCCTTCTTCTTGCGCCACGAACACGCTGGTGAAATCAGTCACCGCGGTAAAGCCAAACGCGATCTTGGTGCGCGCTTGGGCCCGCACGGCAAGCGGCAGCGCCGCCATCGCGGCGGCGGACGCGGCGCCGATCAGCACCGAGCGGCGCCGTCCTGCGCCAGCCTGTTGAGGTGTGGAGGATGTCGTCATGGGGTTGCTCCTGGATGGTTGGTTTTTACTGGCCGGGTAGTTGCTGGCTCGGTGGTGCCCAAGGCCGCGTCAATTCCGCCGCACATGAACACCGTCAATAGCGCTTCGCTCTGCGCGTTGGGCATGGTGGGCGCCGCGCCGTGGGACAGCCGATGCACTCGGTTGTCGCTCAGGTGGTGCAGCAGGCTGCCCAGCATGAACTGATAGGCCCAGGCCACTTCGGCCCGGCCGCGCTGGGGATACAGCGCTTGCAGCGCGTCAATGAAGGCATGCGCCATCGGGTCAAAGTGCTGGCGCAGCACACGGTCAGTGTCTTCACGGGCGTGCAACAGCTCGCGCGCCACCAACAGCGCATACCACTCGCCCTCGGCGCTGGCGCGCAAGTGCAGCACCGGTTGCACAAATGCGGTGACGATGCGCGCCAGACGGTCCCCCCGCGGGGCGGCCAGCGCCGCCTGCAACTGCTGGGTGCGCACATCAATGGTGGTGGCCCAGCGTGCGAACAAGGCTTCAAACAACTCGTGCTTTTGGCCGTAGTAGTAGCCCACCAGCGCCAGCGGCACTTGGGCGGCTTGGGCGATCTGCCGAATGGTGACGCCGTGGTAGCCGTGGGTGGCAAACAACTGTTCTGCGGCCAGCAAGATGTCTTGCGAGCGGTCGGCGCCGGTGCGGGCGGGCGCCTGTGCAGTCAGCGCCGCTTTGGCGCGGCTCACCCGTTGGCGAGCGGGGGCTCGACGGGCGGGTTCACGCAAAGAGGCGGCCATGCGTAAATTTGAACAGACGTACAAATTTGCGCAAACCCCTGAGAAACCCGCAGTCAGCGCGCCAAACGCGCCTTCACCTTGCTAAGGTTCGACACATGGCACAACCGATTCAAGCCAGCTCGCCCCAAGCAGCAGGCGCCCCATTTGTTCCGCACATCCGTCTGTACCAAGACTGGCTGCAACGCGAGCGCGGTCTGCACTTTGCCGACTACGACGCGCTGTGGCGCTGGTCAGTCAAGGACCTCGACGCCTTTTGGCAATCGGTGTGGGACTACTTTGATCTGCAGTCGCCCACGCCGCACGCTGCGGTGTTGGCGGTGGAACAAATGCCGGGCGCTCAATGGTTTGTGGGCGCCCAAGTGAACTACGCCCAACAGGTGCTGCGCCATGTGCAGCCCGCCCTGGCAGCGGGGCAGTCCGCGGGTTTTGCGCAGGGCTTGAGCGCCATCATTTGCCGCAACGAACGCGGCGAACACACCGAGCTGAGCTGGCCCGCGCTGCGCGATGAGGTGGCCGCGTTGGCGCTGCATCTTCAAGCCCTGGGCGTGCAGCGCGGCGACCGGGTGGCCGCCTACATGCCCAATGTGCCCGAGACGATGGTGGCTTTCTTGGCCACGGTCAGCCTGGGCGCAGTGTGGAGCGTGTGCGCCCCCGACATGGGCACACCCGCTGTGCTCGACCGCTTTGGTCAGATCACGCCCACGGTGCTGCTGGGTTTTGCCAGCGTGCGATACGGCCACCGCGACCTGGACCGCCGCGCCACCTTGGCCGAGATGGCCAATGCGCTGCCCAGCGTGCGCCATGTGGTGATGTGGGCGGGCCCTGGCACCCAAGCGCCGGGCGCACAGGTTTGGGCCGATGTGTCAGGTGCTATCAAAACAGGAGCTGCTTGCGCCCTGTGGTCAGGCGCTGGAGCCGGTTTTTCTTCACAGCTACATACCCGCCCAGGCACCCCGGCCGAACGCGCCGCCTTTGCGCCCGAATGGCTGCCGTTTGATCACCCTTTGTGGATCGTCTACAGCAGCGGCACCACCGGCTTGCCCAAACCCATTGTGCACAGCCATGGCGGCACGCTGGTGGTGGCGCTGGCGCTGAAAACGCTGCACAACGACATCGGTTGCAGCTACCACCCCAACAGCCTGGGCGAGCGCTACTTTTGGTACAGCTCCACCGGCTGGGTGATGTGGAATGCGCAGGTGGCCGGTTTGCTCAACGGCACCACTTGCTGCCTGTACGACGGCAACCCCGCTGGCCCCAAAGACGCGCCTGACTGGGGCACCCTGTGGCGCTTTGCAGCCGATCTGGGCGTGACCTTCTTCGGCGCCGGGGCCGCGTTTTTTGCCAACTGCCAAAAGGCGCAGGTGGATTTGGCCGCCTGCGGCGATTTGCGCAGCATCCGCGCGGTGGGCACCACTGGCAGCCCCTTGAGTGCCGACACCCATCGTTGGGTGGTGGATTCGCTGCGGGCCGTGCAATCGACGCCCGGACAGCCACCCGCCCAAGACGTCTACCTGTGCAACATCAGTGGCGGCACGGACTTTGCCGGGGCCTTCATTGGCGGCAATCGCGAACTACCCATGGTGCCCGGCCAAATGCAATGCCGCGCCTTGGGTTGCGCGGTGTACGCCTTCAACGAATCGGGCCAGCCGGTGATCGATGCGGTGGGTGAACTGGTCTGCACCCGGCCCATCCCCAGCATGCCGCTGTACCTGTGGGGCGACGCCGACGGCAGCCGCTTGCTAGGCAGCTACTTTGACACCTGGCCCGGCGTGTGGCGGCACGGCGACTGGCTGCGCATCACGCCAGATGGCCAATGCATCATCTACGGCCGCAGCGACGCCACCATCAACCGCCACGGCCTACGCATGGGCACGAGCGAAATCTATTCAGCCGTTGAAGCCCTGCCCGAGGTGCTGGATTCAATGGTGGTGGATTTGGAAATGCTGGGCCGCCCCAGCTACATGCCGCTGTTCGTGGTGCTGCAAGCGGGCCTTGAACTCACCGAGCCGCTTAAGCAGCGCATTGCCCAATCCATAAGACAGGCCTTGTCGCCGCGCTTCGTGCCAGATGAAATCGTGGCAGCCCCCTCTATACCGCGCACCCTGTCGGGCAAGAAGCAAGAGTTGCCCATCAAAAAACTCATGCTCGGCCAGCCCATGGCGCGGGTGCTCAATCGCGATGCCATGGCCAACCCTGGGTGTTTGCCTTGGTATGAGACTTTTGCGCTGCAATATCGCCAATCGGCCCACGCAGGTGGCGAACAAACAACTCTGTGAGAGCACACCGGGCGAAACCCTGGGCAATACCCGGTTACAAAAGAGTCTCTCCTGATTTTCGTCATGTGCTCACCAGTTTGAACGCGCACACTTGCTGACTCGCTTAGACATCTTGTAGCTTTTGTATTTGAGCGTTGTGGCGTTCTTGTCTCGATTCGGACTTTCGTTGCAAAAAACCTTCTCGCTGCGTTTGCTGATCGCCGGCTTGGTGGTGGGCATGCTGCTGCTCACTGCTGCGGCTTTGATTGCAGTGACCAACCGCACCTTCACCGACCAGATGCTGGCGTCGGGGGAAGACCTGTTTGCGCGCATCACCAGCACCACAGCGGATGCGCTGGAGTCTGAGCTGAAGCCCGCCCGGGTGGCTGCACAAATCTTGTCGAATTCGCCGATTGCGAATGTGAACGGCCTGAACGAGCGCCAGCGATTCATGTCGTCGCTCTTGGCCGCCGCGCGCAGCCGCCCCACCTTCAGCAGCGCGTACATAGGCACCGAAAACGGCTCTTTTCTGCAGGTGCGGCGCTTCAATGACGAAGCTACCGCCAAGACCTTGGATGCACCGGACGAATCGCGCTATCTGGCTCGATCCATTGACCGCGACCGCAACGGCCGAGTGGACGCCGTGCGCTACTTCTATGACGACACCCTGCACTTGGTAGAGGCCCGCTCGGTGATTGACGAGTTCGATCCGCGCTCCAGGCCGTGGTACCAAGCAGCAATGAATGCGACGGACAGCACCGAGGTGATGACCGCCCCGTATGTTTTCGCGTCCACGGGTGAAGCAGGCATCACGATTGCCGCGCGGCCCCCTGGTGCCACCGCGGTGGTAGGGGTGGACATTACGCTGGCTTCGCTTTCTGGCTTGCTGGCACAGTTCAAACGCGAAAAGGGCGTTGAGCTCGTCCTTTTTGATCAAAACGGCAGCCTGATCGCTCACAGCAGCCCAGAACGCATGGTGGCGCGCAAAACTGAAGCCGGTCTGGCGCTCAACAGTCTGCCCGAGATGGTCAGCGACCCCGCCATGTCGGCCTTCTGGACCAGTTTCGTGGGTCAGTCTGAACGCCTGGCGACCAAAACCGGTACCCGAGGCGATCTGCAGACGGTTGACATCAAAGGCGTGGAGTACTTCTTGCGCATTGACCGCGCGCTCGACTCGGGCAACCAAACCTTCTACCTCGGCGCCTTGATGCCTGTGGACGAGCTCATTGCGCCCGCCATCGCGGCACGCAACCGAGCGCTGTGGGTGGTGGTAGGGGGCCTGCTACTGGTGGTGGTCGTGTCGCTTGCGGTGTCGCACCGACTGGCCAAGCCCATCGACCAACTCACCCAAGACGCAGCGCGCATTGCGCAGTTTCATTTTGATTCCCCCGGACGTGCGCCGTCGCAGGTCGCGGAAGTGGCGCAACTGGGCACCGCGATTGACGACATGCGGCGCACCATTCAGCGCTTTTTGGATATCTCTACCGCGCTGGGCGGTGAAACCAACTTTGAGCGCTTGCTGCAACGCATCTTGATGGAAACGCTCAGTGCCGCCCAAGCCACTGGCGGCACCTTGATGCTGCTGTCCCATGACGGAAAGCGCTTTGAGGGCGGCACCGCGTTTATTCCAACCCAACCGACGATCAACATCCAAGAACTATTGCGCGACTACTTTCAGCTAGAGCAGATCCCGCCGATTGCCCAAAGCCTGCGCGACCGCCGCAGCGCCGTAGGCCGCTTCACCGCCATGGACAGTGACCTCGGTGACCGCGACGCGCGCATGCTGGGGCTGCTTGAAGCGCAAGGCTGCGACGCCATGGTGCTGCCCTTGATGGACCGCAACCAGGAAGTGCTGGGCGCTATGTGGTTGTACTGGACGCACAGTGACGACGGTGACCCGGTGTACATCGACCAGGCCCGCCGGGCCTTCATTGAAGCCTTGTCGGGCACGGCCTCCGTGGCTTTGGCCAAC
The DNA here is from genome assembly GCA_013297985.1 of Comamonadaceae bacterium. Classification (GTDB taxonomy): domain Bacteria; phylum Pseudomonadota; class Gammaproteobacteria; order Burkholderiales; family Burkholderiaceae_C; genus JAAFIY01. The sequence goes on from JAAFIY010000136.1 coordinate 6,164, forward strand.
CAGCAGCTCATCAATCAACAAAAGCAGTTGTTGCAAAGCTTTATTGAGCTGATTGCGGGCGCCATTGATGCCAAGAGCCCCTACACCGGGGGCCACTGTGGGCGGGTGCCAGAGCTCACCAAAATGCTGGCGCGCGCCGCTTGCGCACAAAACCAAGGCCCGTTTGCCAGCTTTGCACTCACTGAAGAGGAATGGGAAGAACTGCACATTGCCAGCTGGTTGCACGACTGCGGCAAAGTGACCACGCCCGAGTTTGTGGTGGACAAGGCCACCAAGCTCGAGACGGTGTACGACCGGATTCACGAAGTGCGCATGCGCTTTGAAGTGCTGAAGGCGCAAGCCGAAACAGCCACTTGGCGCCAACTCTTTGAGAACGGGGCGTCCGGCCCTGACAAAGAGGCCGCCTTGGTCGCCCTGAATGAGCAATTGAAGGCCATCGACCAGCAATGGGCCTTTGTGGCTGAGTGCAATGTGGGCGGCGAGTTCATGGCGGCCGATCGAGTCGAACGACTGCGCGCCTTGGCCAAGGTGACGTGGCGACGCACCCTGGACGACCGCATGGGTATTGCCCATGAAGAACTGCAGCGCAAGCAGCGCACGCCCGCGCCAGAGCTGCCTGTAGATGAGCCCTTGCTAGCTGACCGACCCGACCACCTCATTGAGCGCCCCGAGCGCGAGCGCGCCAACCCCGATACCGCCCCCGGCAACCCTTGGGGCTTCGCAATGCAGACGCCGGAGCTTTTGTACAACCGCGGCGAGGTGTACAACTTGGGCGTAGCGCGCGGCACGCTCACCAACGAAGACCGCTACAAGATCAACGACCACATCGTGCAGACCATCAAGATGCTGGCGGCCTTGCCCTTCCCCAAGCACTTGAGCCGGGTGCCGGAAATTGCGGGCGGCCATCACGAAAAGCTCGACGGCACCGGCTACCCCAAGCGCTTGACCCGCGAGCAAATGAGCGCCCCAGCGCGCATGATGGCGCTGGCGGACATTTTTGAAGCGCTCACGGCTGTAGACCGGCCGTACAAAAAGGGCAAGCTGCTTTCTGAGGCCATTTCGATTTTGGTGGGTATGGTCAAGACCCAGCACGTCGACCCGGAAATTTTTGAGCTGTTTCTGCGCTCCGGGGTGCACCTGGACTACGCACGCCGCTTTATGCAGCCTTCCTATATCGATCAGGTAGATGTGTCCGCCGCGTTGGCCGCTGCGGGCATTGCCACCCCCCCGATGGAGAAACTCTGATGTGGTCTGTGCGCTTTCTGGCCGGTGGCAAGCGTGTGACGAAGTGGCATCTGCTGTCGCTGCTTTCGGGTCTCTTTGTGGCACAGATGGCAACGGCGCAAACACCTGCCACTCCGACACCCGTTGCGCCCAGCGCAGCGCTGGCCAAACTAGATTGCGGGCTCAACACCGGCCAACGCGCGACAGGCGAACCGATCTATTTGGGCGGCATCGTCAGCAAAACCGGGCCCGATGACTTCAGCGCATCGGGCGCATCAGCCAACGCGTACTTTCGCTGTGTGAATGACAACGGCGG
>JAAFIY010000137.1 GCA_013297985.1 Comamonadaceae bacterium
CGGGCTTACGCCGAATGTCTTTGCGGATCAGTTCGACTGCATCCTTAGCGGTGCGCTCGAAGCCGCCCCGGTAGGTCTCAAGCACATCGAAGGGATCGACCGTGGCGGTTGCGCTGCCCGCGCCTGCAGGCTTGGCACCCCCACCCGCGCCCCCCGCACCCCCGCCCCGCCGCGCCTGTGCCAATCGGCCCGCCAGCCACTGAAGGCCCGCCGCGCACCCGCCGCAGACTTGCCCGGCGGTGCCTGCAACCACATCGCCCGATAGCCGCGCCCAAGCCACAACGCCACCTTGCCAACCCTCCACGCCGACGCCATCGCTGTCCTGCGTGGGGAGTTTGAAGCGGCCATCCTCCAGGGTCTTGCCCATGGCACCCAGTACCCCCGCCCAGGCTGTGCGTTCGGCTTCGTCTGAGAGGCTCAACACGATGCGCAGGCCCGACCCGCTGGGGCTCACCTCGACATAGGTCGCGCTGAATTGCAGGGCTGCTTCCCCGGCCCAAGGCGTCCCAACGACATGATCGAAGTCCAACACAACGACTTCAGGCCCAGTGCTTTGCATGGCAAGGCCAACGCCCTCAGCCTCGCCCGCTTCAACGCGCTCAATACACAGACCAAGCGGCCCCGCCGTGTGCATGTTGTCGGTCGCGCCCGGCCCCAGCGTGTGGGGGTTACCAGGCCGCTTGTGGCCGCCATCGGTGCCAAGCCATTTCGGCCCGTAAAGGAACCAATGCGGGAACAGTTCGCGCAGTCCCGATGCCTTGATGGCATCGCGCTTTTGCGCCCAGGTTGTTGATTGCGGCAGCGCTTGCCCCGCATGGTCTTCGATGCGAAAATCACTCATAGCAGCCTCTTCTTGTTGTTATTGGCTGTGGATGAAAACTTACCCTCTAGGCCCGGCGCTGTTCATTGCGGCTCCGGGCCTATTTTTTCGCGGCTGGCTAGGCCGCCTGCCCTAGGTCACCGGGATTCCTCCTTGCACTGATTGGCGCGGTCCTGAAGGCCTCGCGCCAGCTCATGCACCTGTCTCACAAATCCCGCAGCGGAAGAGCCGGTATAGCTCTTGCGCAGGGTCTTCAAGTCTGCGCAGGTCCGCTGAAATTCAATCGCAACAAGCAGAAGCATTTCCGGGCGTCGATCACCCGAAAGCGCCCCACCGATGAAGGCCCGATCCGCATCGCGCAACGACGGCCCACCCATGAGGTGGGCAATGTCCTCCCCGGGGGCTTCTGGCGTGGCCGCGCTCAGCACCGCTAGCGCTTCGTCGGTTGGTGTTCCGGCAGAGCCCCGTAGCCAATCCCAATCGCTGTCCGACAAGCCCTCCAAGGTATCCCGAACGAGCACGATGATTTGCTGGGCTTCTTCGACTGTCTCGGGCCTAAGCGTGCGCCCAAGCCTCACGTGCACGACGCTATCAAACTCAGCTCTCATTTGCCGCCCTCCGCAGTGGCCCGGATGTGTGCCGAGTTCCACAGCTCACAGTTCGGCGCATTGATGACCGGCGCGGGGATGATCTTTCGATTGGCCCAGTCGCTGACCGTGCGCGGCGTGACGCCGTAGAACCGCGCCACGCGGGGGCGTCGCCACAGCTCGGGGTCTTCTCCAGGCTGCTGCCCGCCGCCCCGTTTTTCCAATACTTCAGACATAGAGCATCTCCAGTGACGCGCCACCAATGGCGCTGGTTCACACCCTATCGCGACAGGCCTCGAAAATGGAACCCCCTCCCGGCGCAATCAGGTCAACCACCACCGCATAGCGCACGGCTAAGCCGTTTCGTTCAGGCCCACTCCCAGCGCCCTCCAGCGCCCGCCCCAACCCCTGAAGCGCCACGTCAACCAGCGCCCACCGCTGTGCATCACCAAGCGCTGCAACACCATCCACCAGGCGCACCGCGTCGCCCGCCGCCGCAGCGGCCATCAGTTCTTGCGTATTCATGAAACCCCCATGCTGTTGAAAAGCAGCCGACAGGTATTCGTCGCGCCCTGCACGGCTGGTGCAGGGCGCTGCTGTCTTAGGGCGACTGGGTTACTTCATATCCCGGCCCCGCGAAGGCGGGCTAGCCGGGTTTTTGGCGCTGCAGCCGGGGGCGGCTGCAGGGGTGGGCTAGGGGTGCTATGCGCCTTTGGCAACCTTGATCCAGCGCCTCAGCCTTTGGGGGCTGATGCCATACCGACTGGCGACCGCCTTGAGGGTTTCCGGGTCAACTTTGTTGGACTCAAGAAATGGGGCAATCGCAGGGGATGCAATGAGCTGCGCTCGGGTACTCGCCTTTAGCTCTGCGTCCCAATCTTTGAGTTCTTGAGTCAGCGTTTTGCTCATGGCTCAGTGCCCCCGCTCAGCTTGTTGCGCGGCTGCCTCAGCAAAGACCGGCACCTCCACACGCTTGGCATGAAGTTGCTTCACCAGCTCGCGAATTTCCGCATCGGTTTTGCCAGCAACCCGCGCCGCCAAGATGGCGTCAACTTCGGTGTCTGGCCAACCCTTCGCACGCTGCCCGATGGCGACGCCTCTGGTGAACAGGCCCTCGCGAATCTGGTTGTAGATGGATGCGTCGCTCCGATGGCCTGTCTTTGCTTTCACGGGTTTTATTCTCAGAATTTGCACGTAGCCCCCTATGCTTCCCGCTGGCGATGGCTAGCGATTGGTGCAAATGGTCGGGCTTTGCGCAGTGTGCGCGAAGCCCCCGAACTAGCCCCCTGTGCATGGTGCAGGCATGCACTACGTTGTGCTGGCATAGAGCAGGGCTTTCCATTCGCCCACCCACTTGCGCACCGTTCGGAATTTGCTCGGCTGAAGCCGTGCGGCCACAAAGGCTTCAGCAGTTGCGTCTAGGCTGTTGTATCTGGCACGGTTGGCATCAAACCACTTAAAGGCCTCGGCCTTGAGTTCGTAAGTATCAACATGCCGCTTGCCTGCCGCTTTTCTAGCTGTCTCGGTCCTCTGCGCTGCCTTGGCCATCAAAATCAACTGAACAATCACCTGCGGCTCAATAGGCCTTGCCTTGACAGCTTCAAAGATCGCACGCGGGCCGCGACCGTCAAACTCCTTCAGCAAACGCACCGCCTCTTCGTTTGCCGCCAGCTCCACGGCCTCGTAGTACCCGATGCCGACATCAGGGCGGTCGTACCACTGAGCAACCGCCTGATCCATGGGCTCTTCGAGTAGGGCCAGCCCAGCCCCTTCGCCCGTCGCCTTGTCGACCTGAAGTGAGCCCACGTCAAGCAGCCCTCAGGGATACCACGTTGCGCCCCGCCAGCGTGTCTAGAAAGTCCGCCCACTGCTGCACCATGTCAAAGCGCTGCTTGACGTACTGCGTGCGGTTGTAACTGCGCCCATTGGCATCCTTCACGGCGTGGGCAAGGTTGGCTTCAATGGCCAGCGGGTCAAGGTTCAGCTCATCCACCAGCATCGTGCGTGCGCTGGCTCTGAAGCCGTGCCAAGTCTGTTCCTTGCCAAAGCCCAGCGCGTACAAGGCGCTGCGCACGCTGTTGTCTGACAGCGGCCTATCGTGGCTGCGTTCACCAGGGAACACGTACTGGCCATGCCCGGTCAGTGGGTGGATGTTGCGCAGCAGGGCCACGGCTTGCGTGGGCAGGGGCACCACATGGGGCTGCCCGTTTTCTTTGTCCACTTTGAGGCGCTTCATCTTCATGCTGGGGATCGTCCACAGCGCCCCGTCAAGGTCAATCTCTGCCCATTCCATCATGCGCAGGTTGCCCGGTCGCTGATACAGCAGCGGTGCCAGTTGCAAGGCAGTGCGCACCACCGGCCCGCCCTTGTAGGTGTGAATGGCCCGCATCAACTCGCCAAAGCGCCTGGGTTCCACGATGGCTGCAAAGCTCTTGCCCCGGTAAGGGGTCAGCCGGGCCTTCAAGCCTTCGGTGATGTTGCGTTGCTGCACGCCCGCCGTGGGCAACCAGTATTCCCAAACCTGCCGCGCCAGCATCAGCGCCCGGTCTGCCGTTTCCAGTGCGCCGCGTTCTTCCACCTTGTGCAGTGCGGCCAGCAGTTCCAAGGGAGTGATTTCTGCAATGGGGCGCTGGCCAATCCAGGGGAACAGATCGCGCTCTAGCTGGCGCAACATGCGTTGCGCGTGGCTGTCGCTCCATTGGGGAGCTTGCTTGCCGTACCACTCCAACGCGATCACAGCGAAGGTGTCGCCCTGCTCTATCTGCACCACGGCCTTGGCTTCTTTGTCGGCCTGGGCTTGCACTAGCGCGGCCCGCTGCTCTTGGGCTTGCGCTATCTTGGCCAGCTTTCGGGCTAGCACTGGGTCGGTTCCTTTAACTTTTTGTTCCTTGGCTTTATTGCGGGCCAGCCGCGCCGCGCTCAGCGATACCGCCGGATAGCTGCCCAAGGCCAATTGCTTTTCCTTGCCCCCGGTTCGGTACTTCAGAAACCAGCGCTTGGAACCCGCCGGGCTGACTTGCAGGTACATGCCGTCTGAGTCGGCAAAACGGGCTTGCTTTTTGTCGGGGGGACAAACGGCGTTCTTGCACTGGGCATCGGTCAGCATGGGGGTACAGCTCCGGGTGGGGGTACAGAAAATGGGGGTACAACCTTTTGAACCCCCGCTTTTTCCTGCTTTCACCCCCGTTTGTACCCCCGCTTCGCGTTGGCAGTCAATGGGGCTCTTTGGCGCTTGATAGTGGATAGATCGTTGATTTTCCAAAGAAAAAGGCCGCTAGGTGGTCATTCCTAGCGGCCTTTAAAACGTCGTCTGGTGGAGCTGGCGGGAATTGAACCCGCGTCCGCAAGCCTTCCTCGTGCCGATCTACGTGTGTAGCCGTCTGATTTGGATCTCGCCGCCCCAGTCGCGCAGTGGCACGCTACCAGGTCAGCCAGTGCCCTTGAGTCTTATTGCTGCGCAAGGCACCCGCGCGGCAACCAGCCGATGTAGGTTACTTCGCTGCACTTTGGGTGTTGCCACTTTGGTGCCCAGCCCATCGGCCTGCTGGTGCGAAGCTCACCGGTGTTTAAGCGGCGAGGGCGAAACGTTCGTCGTTCGCAGTTGGTTTGTTTCAGCGGATTAACGAGGTGACTGAACCTCGACACGCCTGACAGCGCACCCGAACCCACGTCGAAACCGGTGCAGCCCCAGAACCAAGCATTTTAGGCCCCGGGGAGCAATTGCAAGAGATCGATTGGACTATGGATGTGCGCGTGAGCACCCCAACGCCGCGGATCGGCGTTGGCGCCCAGGTAGCCGTAGTGGGCGGCCACCGTGCCCATGCCTGCGGCGTGGCCTGCTTGGATATCACGCTCATCGTCGCCCACATAGATGCAATGTGCGGGCTCCACACCCAGCACAGACGCCGCATGCAGCAGCGGCTGTGGGTGGGGTTTGCGTTGCGGCGTGGTGTCGCCGCTGACCAGTACGCCGCGGCTGGTGAAAACGCCAAAGTAGTCCACCAACAGGTCTGAAAAGCGGCTGGCCTTGTTGGTGACGATGCCCCAGCGCAGGCCACGGGTGTGCAAGTTAGCCACCAACGCATCAACCCCGTCAAAGGGATGGGTGCGCTCCGTCATGCGCCCTTGGTAGGTATCAAAAAACGCTTCTGCGGCGGCCGGGTAGTCGGGGTGATCGGGCGTGAGGCCCAGGCCAACGCCCAGCAAGCCCCGGGCACCAGCGCCGCAGGCATGGCGATAAGCCTCTAGGGGCAGCGGCGCATGGCCGCGTGCCACCCGCACGGCGTCGGCTGCGGCGGCCAGATCTGGCGCGCTGTCTAGCAAGGTGCCGTCTAGGTCAAACAGCACTGCGCGGCACTGCGCAAAAGCTGAATGCGGCGCCGCCGCCATCGCCGTCATGCAGCGGGGCGCTGACACGCCACCATGTAGTTAACCGACGGATCTTGGTTGAGCCAATACCGGTCGCTTAAGGGGTTGTATTGCAGGCCACGCACATCTTGGGTGACGAGGCCACTGGCGCGGCTCCACTGCGCCAATTCAGCGGGGCGAATGAATTTGGCGTATTCATGGGTGCCGCGGGGCAATAGGCGCAAGACATATTCCGCCCCGACGATGGCAAAAAGAAATGATTTGGGGTTGCGGTTGATGGTGGAAAACACCACCCAACCACCGGGTTTGACCAGCGTTGCGCAGGCCTGCACCACTGCTGAAGGGTCGGGCACGTGTTCGAGCATTTCCATGCAGGTCACCACATCAAACTGCGCGGGCTGTTCAACGGCCAACTCTTCGGTGCTGACCTCGCGGTAGCTCACACCGGTCGTGCCTGCCTCCAAGGCATGCAGCCGGGCCACCTTGAGCGCTTTGGTGGCCAAGTCGATGCCCAATACCTCGGCGCCGCGTCGCGCCATCGCATCGGCCAGGATGCCGCCGCCGCAGCCCACGTCCAGTGCCTGGCGGCCTTTGAGCGGGCCGACTTGCTGCTCAATCCACTGTAGGCGCAGGGGGTTGATTTGATGCAGCGGTTTGAATTCGCTGTTCGGGTCCCACCAGCGGTGGGCCAAATCTGAGAATTTGGCCAACTCGGCCGGATCGGCGTTAGCGTGTGGAGAAACTGGCTCGGCCACTGGTTTGGCCGATGCGGGTGACTGCGGTGTTGGTTGCATGCAGCGAGTATCGGTTGCGACAAAAAAAAAGCCCCGTTGCCGGGGCTTTTGGCTGTCGGCGGGCAGACCCGCCGACGGTGCTGCGTACAGCTCAGCGGTTGGGACGGGTGCCCACCACTTCAATTTCTACGCGGCGGTTCTTGGCGCGGCCTTCGCCGGTCTTGTTGTCGGCCACAGGCTGCTTCTCGCCTTTGCCTTCGGTATACACGCGGTTGCGCTCAATGCCCTTGGTGACCAAGTAGGCCTTCACGGCTTCAGCGCGGCGCACCGACAGCTTTTGGTTGTAAGCATCAGAGCCCACTGAGTCGGTGTGGCCGACAGCAATGATCACTTCGAGGTTGATGCCCTTAACCTTGTCCACCAGGTCGTCCAACTTGGCGCGGCCTTCGGGCTTCAACACAGCTTTGTTGAAGTCAAAGAAAGCGTCAGCGGCAAAGGTGACTTTGGTGGCGGCAGCGGGGGGCGCAGCCGGTGCAGCGGCGGGCGCCGCAGCGGGTGCCGGAGCAGCAGCAGGGGCGGCAGCGGGCGCAGCCGGTGGGCGCGCCGGTGCAGCGGCGGGTGCCGGTGCCGGAGCGGGAGCCGGTGCAGCAGCCGCAGGTGCGGGCGCCGGAGCGGGAGCAGCACGGGCAATGGCGCCGTCACAACCAGCGGCGGCAGTGGCCGGGGTCCAGGCGGCATCGCGCCAGCACAGTTGGTTGGTGCCGTTGCGCCACACCAGTTCAGAGTTGCCGTTGCGCCAGTTGTCAATCGTCTGGGCACCAGCGGCTGTGGCCAACGCAGCGGTGGCAAACAGCATC
>JAAFIY010000138.1 GCA_013297985.1 Comamonadaceae bacterium
AACAACACTTCATGGCCCCCTTGCTTCAGGAAGATCTCGGCGCTGCGGCGGATGGTGTTGCTGTCATCCACCACCAGCACCTTAATGCCAGTTGTTGCGGTGCTCAACGGTGTGATCTCCGGGCAAAGGGTGGGGGGTGGTCAGGCACAAGCGAACTAGATTTGAACCATCTCGAAGTCTTCCTTGCGCGCGCCACACTCCGGACAGGTCCAGTTCATGGGGACATCGGCCCAACGAGTGCCTGCGGCCAGGCCGTGATCGGGTGCGCCGCTGGCTTCGTCATAGATCCAGCCGCAAATCAGGCACATCCAAGTGGTGCTTTCAGTATTCGAACTCACAGTGTCTTTCAATCGGTCCAATACAATGAAATTCATTGTAGCCATACACCCCCCGTGTTGCCCACCAGGGCCTGTGGTTCGGGCTCGCAGCGCTCACTTTTCTAGAGCGTACGCCAGTTGTCCATTTAGCCGTCGTCGTCCGAGCCCATGCCCCTGCAACCCCCTGTAAGCCCGATTCGCATCACCGCTGGCCCGACCGAAGACGAGCCCAAGTCGCCCGACGCAGACTCGAGTGACGACCCCGCCGACGGCGAACACAGCCCCGACAACCCCTGCGTGCTGGTCTTTAACGCCAGCGACCCCAGCGGCGCCAGCGGCTTGAGCGCCGACTTGCTGGCCATGTCGTCCGCTGGGGCGCATGTGTGCCCGGTGGTCACCACGGCCTTGGCCCGCGACAGCGCGGAAACCTTTGACCACTTTCCGCTGGACGATGACGCTGTTGACGCCCAGGCCCGGGCGGTGCTCGAAGACATGCCCGTGCAGCTCATCAAGATTGGCTTTTTGGGTAGTGCAGCCAACGCTGCCATCGTGGCCGCTTTGTGTGACGACTACGAAGAAACACCCGTGGTGGCTTACATGCCCAACCTCAGCTGGTGTGACGACGAGGCGCTAGACGACTACCTGGACGCCTTCAGGGAACTGATCCTGCCGCAAACCACGATTTTGGTGGGCCACCACAGCACCTTGTGGCGCTGGCTGCTGCCTGACTGGGACAGCGCTCAGCGCAGCCCCAGCGCCCGCGATATCGCCCGGGCCGCCAACGAAGCGGGCGTGGCCTACACCCTGGTAACGGGCATGCCGCTGCCGGAGCAGTTCGTCGACAACGTGCTGGCTTCGCCGGAATCGGTGCTGCTGCATGAGAAGTTTGAGCTCTTTGACGCGCAATTCCACGGCGCGGGCGACACCTTGTCGGCCGTGCTGTCGGCCCTGTTGGCCAGCGGGCAGGATCTGGTCAGCGCCACCCGCGAATCGCTGCACTTTCTAGATCGGGCCTTGGACGCGGGATACCGCACCGGCATGGGCCGCATGGTGCCCGACCGCCTGTTTTGGGCGCAAGATGAAGACAGCGACGACGCCGACTCGGACGCCGCTGCGCCCAGCAGCGGCTTTGATTTTCCCGACCCGGGCAACCCCAGCGGCACGCCGCACTAGCCCGCATCATTGGGGCGCTAGCGCCCTGCTCCGCCCTATTTAATTGCCTAAGCAGCTATCTTTTGTATAGCAATTGCCCAGTCTGCCATGACCATTGACCGCAACCTTGATCTGTTTGAACGTGCCAAGCGCAGCATTCCTGGCGGCGTCAATTCACCAGTGCGGGCCTTTCGCGCCGTAGGTGGCACGCCGCGTTTTGTGCAGCGCGCGCAGGGCGCGTATTTTTGGGACGCCAACGGGCAGCGCTACATCGACTACATCGGCTCGTGGGGCCCCATGATCTTGGGCCACGGCCACCCTGCCGTGCTAGAGGCGGTGCAAAAAGCCGCGCTGGACGGCTTCTCGTACGGCGCCCCCACCGAGCGCGAAGTGCAGTTGGCCGAAGCCATCATCGCCGCCGTGCCCAGCATCGAAATGCTGCGATTGGTGAGCAGCGGGACTGAGGCGGCCATGAGCGCCATCCGCCTGGCGCGCGGCGCCACCGGGCGGCCCAAGATCATCAAGTTTGAAGGCTGCTACCACGGCCATGCCGACGCCTTGCTGGTGAAGGCCGGATCTGGTCTGGCCACCTTTGGCTACCCCACCAGCGCCGGTGTGCCGCCTGAGGTGGTGCAGCACACCCTGGTGCTGCCGTTTAACGACGTGGCCGCGCTAGAAGCTGCCTTTGCCGAACACGGCGCACAGATGGCCGCACTGATGATTGAGCCCATCGCAGGCAACATGAACTTTGTGCGCGCCACGGTGCCCTTTATGCGCCGCTGCCGCGAACTGTGCAGCCAGCACGGCGCGCTCTTGGTGTTTGATGAAGTCATGACGGGTTTCCGGGTGGCGCTCGGTGGTGCCCAATCGGTCTATGCCCGCCACATGCCCGGTTTTGAGCCCGACATGACCGTGCTGGGCAAGGTGATTGGCGGCGGCATGCCGCTGGCGGCCTTTGGCGGCAAACGCGCGGTGATGGAGCAGTTGGCACCGCTGGGCCCGGTGTACCAAGCGGGCACTTTGTCGGGCAACCCGGTGGCCACGGCGTGCGGCTTGGCCACGCTGCAAGAAATCAGCCGCCCGGGCTACTTTGATGCCTTGGGTGCACGCACCCGCAGCTTGATCAGTGGTCTGCAGGGCGCCGCCGCTCAAGCGGGTGTGCCCTTTTGCGGTGACAGCGAAGGCGGCATGTTTGGTTTCTTTTTGTTGCCGCAGTTACCGCCCAACTACACCGATGTGATGAAAACCAACGGTGCGCGCTTTAACGCCCTGTTCCATGGGCTGCTGCGGCGCGGCGTGTACACCGCCCCGGCCTTGTACGAAGCCGGTTTCGTCAGTTCGGCCCACAGCGCCGACGACATTGCCGCCACCGTGCAGGCCGCGGCTGAAGCCATGGCGGGTTTGCCTGAGGCATGACGCTACTTTTTTTGTAGCTGCTTGCGCCTTATCTGTCTGCGGTAGCGGCCGAATTTCCTTGGGTTGTTGAGACGCCTGGAGCAAACTTTACAAAGCAGCGTCAACGCACTACGGCGGCGAAGCGTTGACCATTGCACCGAGGCCGCCAACTGCATCACGTCGCGCCGCACCTGCTTTGTGCGCAAGCCGCCGTCGCTGCCTAGACTGCCCGGCATGCCTGAATGCACGGAGTTGTCGACATGAAAACCTCTGCCCTGTTCCACCCCGCCCAGCACCTGCTGGGTGTTGCTGTTTGCCTGGGCGCACTCACCACCGCGGGCACCGCGCTGGCCCAGGACGAATGGGCGCGCGTGATCAGCCGCGTGCCGGTGGTGCAGCAAGTGGCTGTACCGCAGCAGGTGTGCCAAGTCGAACAAGTGGTGACTGAGCGCCGCAGCGGCGCCGGTGCCGCCCTGGGCGCCATCGCAGGTGGCGCCATGGGCAATGCCATTGGGGACGGCGGCGGGCGCGCAGCCGCCACCATCTTGGGGTTGGTGGGTGGCGCTGTGTTGGGCAACCGCATCGAAGGCGGAGGCCAGCCGCAGGTGGAGCACGTGCAGCGCTGCGGCACCCAAACCCGCTTTGAGCAGCGCACCGTGGCCTACCAAGTCACCTATGAATACGCAGGCCGTCAGTACACGGTGCAAATGCCGCAAGACCCCGGCCCACAGATTCGGGTGCGGGTGGCGCCGGTGGTGGGCAGCTCGGGTGTGATCAGCACCCCCAGCGGTGGCATCTATGGCAGCAATGAAGCACCGCTGGCCGCCAGTGAGAACCAGCCCATCGTTGCCGCGCCCGCCCCTTTGGTCACGGCGCCTGCGCCCATCGCGGTGCCGCAGCAGCCCCCGGCGGTCATCCAGCAGGGCTTTGCACCGATTTACCCATCACCACCTACGGTGGTGACTCACCAATCTCCACCTACGGTGGTGACTCACCAATCTCCACCCACGGTGGTGACTTACGTATCTCCACCCACGGTGGTGACTTATCAAGCACCGCCCACAGTGGTGACGGTGCAACGTGAATATGTGCCACTGTTCACCCCCGGGCCGCCCGTGTTTGCGGTGGCACCCAGTTACTACCCGGTGTACCGCCCGCATTGGCGTCCGGCGCCGCCGTCGATTGCCTTTAATGTGGATGTGCATCGGGGCCCACCGCAGTGGCATGGGCATCCAGGCCCAGGCTGGAAGCCGCCGGGCTACGGCCCACGGCCGCGCTGGCAATAGCGCCCACGGCATCCCGCCCAACGCGGGCGCTTGGGGCTCAGTGCCGAAAGTGCCGCACGCCCGTCAGCACCATGGCCACGCCGCGTTCGTCGGCCGCAGCGATTACTTCTGAATCGCGCATGCTCCCACCGGGCTGAATCACGCAGGTGGCCCCTGCGTCCACCACCACATCCAGCCCATCGCGGAATGGAAAAAACGCATCACTGGCCACCGCCGTGCCAGCCAGAGACAGCCCCGCATGCTGCGCCTTGATGCTGGCAATGCGAGCGGAATCCAAACGGCTCATTTGCCCCGCGCCTACGCCCATCGTCATGCCACCCGCGCAGAACACGATGGCGTTGCTTTTGACGTATTGCGCGACCGTCCAGGCAAACATCAGGTCATGCAGTTGCTGCGGCGTGGGTGCCACTCGGGTGACCACTTTGAGATCAGCGGGGGTCAAGGTGTGAATGTCAGCGGTTTGCACCAGCAAGCCAGAACCCACCCGCTTGGTGTCTTGGGCATTGCGGCCTTGTTGCCAAGGCGTGAGGCCAGTGGCTGAGGGCAGATCAATTTGCAGCAAGCGCACATTGGCCTTGGCTTTGAAGACTGCCAGGGCTTCGTCGGTGAAGGCAGGCGCCATCAACACTTCCACAAACTGCTTAGCCACCGCCTGCGCTGCGGCGCCGTCCAGCGGCCGGTTAATGGCAATGATGCCGCCAAAGGCGCTGGTGGGATCGGTCTGAAACGCCTTGCTGTAGGCTTGCAGCACATCCGCGCCCACCGCCACGCCGCAAGGGTTGGCATGCTTCACGATGACGCAGGCGGGCGCGCTAAAACTCTTGACGCATTCCCACGCAGCATCGGCGTCGGCAATGTTGTTGTACGAAAGTTCTTTGCCTTGCACCTGCCGCCCGGTCACCAGCGAGCCAGGGGCGGGATGCAAATCTCGGTACAGCGCCGCGCTTTGGTGGGCGTTTTCGCCATAGCGCAGGTCTTGCAGCTTCACAAACGTGGTGTTGAGCTGCGCGGGGTATTCAGCCCGGGTGGGTGCAGCGTTGACGTCCAACTCGTCACTGGGCGTGATGGCGCTCAGGTAGTTGGCAATGGCCGCGTCGTATTGCGCGATGCGGTTGAAAGCGGCAATGCCGCAAGCCAAGCGCATCGATCGGCTGGTGTGGCCCTGTGCCCGCAGTTGGGCCAGCGCTTGGGGGTACTGGCTGGCATCGGTGAGCACCGTGACGTCAGCCCAGTTTTTGGCTGCGCTGCGCACCATGGCGGGGCCGCCGATGTCGATGTTCTCAATGGCGTCGGCCAAGGAGCAACCGGGCTTAGCCACGGTGGCCTCAAACGGGTAGAGGTTGACCACCAGCACATCAATGCGGTCAATGCCATGCGCCTGCATGGCCGCCACATGCTCGGGCAGATCACCGCGCGCCAGCAGGCCGCCATGGATCTTGGGGTGGAGCGTTTTGACGCGGCCGTCCATCATTTCAGGAAAGCCGGTGTGCTGCGCCACTTCGGTGACCGGCAAGCCACTGTCGGCCAAGAGCTTGGCGGTGCCGCCGGTGGACAGCAGCCGCACCCCCAGGGCATGTAGCCCGCGGGCCAGATCGACGATGCCGGTTTTGTCAGACACCGACAACAGAGCGGTCAGCGGTTTTGAGGCAGGGTTGTGGGACATGCTTGGGCCAGCCACTAAAGGAGAAGAAAAACGGGAGAACGCACGCTACGGCGCGCGCCAGTTACTGATCGAGCAAGCCGTGCTCAAGCAGCTTTTTGCGCAGGGTGTTGCGGTTCAGGCCCAGCCAGGCAGCCGCCAGCGACTGATTGCCGCCACAGCGCTTTAGCACGTCGGCCAACAGGGGCCTTTCGACGGCGCGCATCATCATGTCGTGCAGGCCCGTGGGCTGCACTTCGCCTTGCAGGTCATCCAGGTACACCGCCAGCGCGTCAGTGACGCAGCGCTCCAACTGCTGCCGGTTGCTCATGTGGGGAACACCTCAGCCGCTTCAGGCGCAGCCGCCACCGGCAAGCGATCGCCGCGCTGTGCCAAGGTATCCAGATAGGCAGCCACTCGGTCGATTTGTTCGTGCTCGTCTTGCACCGTGTTGATGGCGCGGCGCAACGCGTCGCCATCGGGCAGCCCGCTCACATACCAACCGATGTGCTTGCGCGCGCTGCGCACACCCACCACCGGGCCGTACAGCGCATGGTGTTCGTGCAGATGCGCCAGCAAAGCGCGGCGCACCTCGGCCACCAAGGGCGGCGCCAGCAATTGGCCAGTGGCCAAGAAATGATGGATTTCGCGAAAAATCCACGGCCTGCCCTGCGCCGCGCGGCCCACCATCACCGCATCGGCACCGGTGGCCTGCAAGACCGCCAGCGCCTTGTGGGGGCTGGTGATGTCGCCATTGGCCACCACGGGAATACTCAGCGCCGCCTTGACCTGCGCGATGGTGTCGTACTCAGCCTGGCCGCTGTAGCCTTGTTCACGGGTGCGGCCATGGATGGTGACCAGCGCCACGCCCGCGTCTTGTGCACCCAGCGCCAGGGCCAAGGCATTGCGGGCGGTGGCACACCAGCCGGTGCGCATCTTCAGCGTGACGGGCACACCCAGTGGCGCACAGGCCTGCACGACTGCGCGCACGATGGCCAGCGCGCGTGGCTCGTCTTGCATCAGCGCTGAGCCCGCCCACACATTGCAGACTTTTTTGGCCGGGCAGCCCATGTTGATATCAATGATCTGCGCGCCGCGCTCCACGTTGTAGCGGGCGGCGTCGGCCATCTCGACGGGGTCAACGCCGGCAATCTGCACCGCGATGGGGCCGGGTTCGCCGGTATGGTCCGCGCGGCGTGAGGTTTTCAGGCTGTCCCACAGCTCGCGTTTGGTGGTCACCATTTCGCTGACAGCATGGCCTGCGCCAAAGCGCCGCGCCAGCACCCGAAACGGCCGATCGGTCACGCCCGCCATGGGCGCTGCAAACACGCGGTTGGGCAGCAGGTAGGGCCCCAGGGCAATGGGCTGCGCCCAAAGCGGCAAGCCGAAGCGCGCGGGCGCTGAATTCAAGCCGTCAGGCCGCATAAGCATGTGTTTTTATTGGAATGCACCAAGCGCCATAGCCAAGAACCCACTAGGCGCCTGCGTCCGAGGGCCGCAAGCCGGGGTGGTCGACGCGAAGGGCGCGATTTTACCGACGCCTCGCGCACTGTGGGG
>JAAFIY010000139.1 GCA_013297985.1 Comamonadaceae bacterium
TGACGCCGTTGGCGATCAGGTCGCCCACCAGGCCGCGATCCAAAAACGTGGCGGTGGTGCGCACCCGCTGGTCATTGGTGGTGATGGCCACAATTTCGGTGCCGCCCTGGCCTTCTTGGATGGTGGCGCTTTTGATGCGATTGGCGCGCACTTCTTCCAAAAAATCGGAATAGCCGACATAGCCCGCGCTGGCCGGCCCGCGTGAATCAAATTGCTTGAACACGGTGAACAGCACCATGGCGATCACCAGCCAAACGGCGACTTTTGAGAACCAAGGATTGTTCAAGCGAAGCTCCACATAACTCAGACAGATCAGGCCACGGCGCCCGGGTCAACGGGGCTTGACGACCAGTTGCGACCCATTGTAGGCATTTCAAGTCGCCAGCCGCGTTGAAAGACCCCGATGCAGGGGGTGGGCGTAAGGAATTGGCGCCCGGCTTGGGGCCTCGTTGGGCGCCAGTGCTGAACGCCGGCCCGCGCCTAGTCGCCCTTTAGTCCAATGCCCACCAAAAACGTCTCGGCCGATTTGGCGCGACTGGCCTTGGGCTTGTGCGGTTTTGCCCGCTTAAAGGTGCGTTTGAAGAGTTCCATGTTCTGGCTGTATCCGCTGCCATGAAACACCTTGGCCACCAGGGCGCCGCCGGGCTTCAGGTGAGTGGTGCAAAAGTCAATGGCCAGCTCAATCAAATGGCCAATGCGGGCAGCGTCGGCGCTTTCTACGCCCGACAGATTGGGCGCCATGTCCGACACCACCACATCTACCTGGCGCCCCGCCAGCGCGGCTTGCAGCGCCGCCAAAGTGGCGTCGTCGCGAATGTCGCCTTGCAGAAATGTGACGCCTTCCACCGGCTCCATGGGCAACACATCCAAGGCCACGATGGTGCCGTCCAGTTCACCCGCCGCAGCGCCACCTGGGGCGAGGCGGCGGCGCACATATTGGCTCCACGCACCGGGGGCGCTGCCCAAGTCCACCACCACCTGGCCCGGAGCGATCAGGCGAAAGACTTCGTCGATTTCTTTGAGCTTGTAGGCCGCCCGCGAGCGGTAGCCGTCTTGGTGGGCTTGCTTGACATAGGGGTCATTGACATGGTCGTTGAGCCACGCCTTGTTGACCTTGCCGCTTTTGGTGTTTACTCTCATTTTTATAGCACGCTAGGCTGTCAAATAGGCCGCATTCGGGCAATAAGACCTAAAATTGCTGCATTCCCTTTGTTGAGATTGTCCGATGCCCGCCCTGACCCTATCGATTGCCCTGCGCAAAGCGCGCCGCGCCGACGCGCACCACTTGTCGCCGGTGGTGATGATCGGCAACGACGGTCTGACCGATGCCGTCATCAAAGAAACCGACGCCGCGCTCAATGCCCACGGCCTGATCAAGGTTCGCGCGGGCTCAGACGACCGCGAGCAGCGCGAGGCTTGGCTGGCGGAGTTAACTGACCGGCTCAACGCCGCGCCCATCCAGCACATTGGCAAGCTCTTGGTGTTGTGGCGCGCCTTACCCATCAAAGACAAAGACCGCCCCGAAGATGCCCTGCCCGGCCCCAAGCAGTTCAAGGTGCTGAAATACAGCAAGCGCGGCGGCCAGCGGCCCGAAGTCAAACGCGTCACCGTGCTGGGCAACCAGCGGCTCACCAGCGGCGGCAAGGTCAAGCGCGCCAAGCCACCGCGTCAGGTATCCGCCAAGAAGCAGGCCAGCGCTTAGTTCGCGGGCCCCCAACCCCTGATCAGTTAAAGCTGAACACCCGGCGCATCACCCGACCATTGCGGTTGCCGTAAGTCACGGCTAATTCCACGGCGGCCTTGCGCTGTGCGGCATCGGTTTTGGCGCCAATGGGCAACAGCACCGCGGTGCTGGCACTGTCCACCACCGCCGCGCTCTGGCCGCGCTCGGCAGGCGTCAGGTTGACGGCCGCCGCACCGTCGGCTGTGGGGCCCGTCCAGGTTTCGGTGAGGCTTAGTAAACGCAGGGCATCGCCGTCAGGCACGCCGGGCGGCGCCATCTGCACATTGACCGCCGAGCGCGCCCCTTGGCGAAACACCTCGGCCAATTGCACCAGTGAACTGCTGGGCACCAAGCCGGGCATGAACAAGTAGGGGTCTAGCGGCGTGGCATTGGCCATTTGCACAAAGCCATAGGGCAACACGCTGCGGGTGGTGCCATAGACTGCAATCGGCGTTTTGCCGATGTGGCCGCCGGGGGTCTTCCAGCCGTCGTCGTTGTAGACAGCTACGGCGTAGGTGCCGCCCAAACCATAGCCGTCAAAACCGGCGTCGCCTTGGCTGAGTGCGGCGGTGGTGGTGGGGCTTTGCAGCGTCCAGCCAATGGTGGCTTCGTTGGCGCCTTGGCCCGCGCAATCAGCCAGGGCCGCGGGGGGTGCGCTGTTGTTGGCAATGCGGCAGGCTCTAAAGGGCGTGTCGTCAGGCCAATTGAGCACGTTGTCGCGCTTGCCCACCAAAGACGGGTCGCCGCGTAAGATGCGCGGCGAAATGAGCTTGAGCGAAAAGGTGTACGAGACCCCGCCAAGTACTTGCCCCGGCCCCGGTCCGCTGACGATGGCATAGGTGGCGTTGCCCGCTGGGTCGGTGATATTGAACTGCCAATCGCGCCGCAGGCTGCGGCCCGTTTGCACGCCGTCAGATAGGCGCACCGCCACGGTTTCGGTGTTGCGGGCCGTGATGGCCACGCCCACCAAGCGCCGATTGCCTAGCCAACGCAGTCCGGGCGCGTTTTGCCCGGCCGCGCACAGGCCGGTGCTGCTGCCCGAGACCAGGGTGGCGCTTTGGTTGCTGGCGGTGGTGCCGTCGCGATACACCAGGTCAAAGGCGATGTCGATCTCGCGCCGCGTGCTGCCGTCAGTATTGGTGCTTTGGCGCAAGCCCCGCAACACCACGTTGCGCCGCTGCTCACCTAAGCGAAAGGCGTTGGCCTGGGCGAAGGCGCTCGGGCTGGCGTCAAGCTGCGCCACCAGCGCGTCGCGGGTCAGGCCGTTGTCGAGGTAGCAACGGTCATGCAGCACATGCGCGGCGTCCCCGGTGGCGGGGGCGGCGCCGGCCCACAGCGCTTCGGCCTGGGCCAGGAAGGCGTTGACTTCGGTCAGTTCCGCGCCGGTGCCTGAACCCAGCCCCGCCGGTTGGCCGCAATCGGTGGGAAACACCGCGCAGCCAAAACTGGTGATCGAACCCACGGCCAGCGGCACATTGCCGGTGGCCGGACCCAACACAAACACCTGGTCATCGGCCACGGCCAAGAAGTGCCCACTGGGGTACCGCCGAAACAAATACGGCCGGACCAGCTCATTGGCGGGGTTGGCGCTGTTAAAGAACTGCGGGAACGTGGTCTGCGCCCAGTCAAACAACTGGTTGGCCTCGGGGCTGCGGGCTTGCGACGAGGGCACTGCAAACGCGGCCAGGGCGAAGCCCATTGCAGCCAGCGCACCGGGCAAGCGCCCCCGTGTGCGGTGCACGCCGATGGCAAAGGAGTCAAGACCGCAATTTGGTTTCATGGGCTGAAGATTCAAGCGTCAACTCAAGGAAAGGCCTCCGAGCCTAACGCCGAAGCCTTAACAGCAACAAGCAAGACAGCGCTGCCGCACAGCCGCCCTGCACCACAAACCAGGCGGTGGCCAAGCGGTGCCACAGCGCCAAATCGGTACGAGCCTGGATGCGCGGCGCTGCCGCGTGCTCAATGAGCAGGGCACACAACAAGCCAGTTGCTATCAAAGTGATAGCTACATACAGCCTATTGGAGGGCCGAACAGAGGAATTGGCCTGAGCTGCCGCGACAGCCTCGCCCTGTGCATCTTCAGGCGTCGGGGCAGGCGTTTGCACGCGCAACAGCCACAACAGCGCCACACCCAGCGCCAAACTGATCCAGTGCTGCGCGGTAAACATCCGTGCGGCCAAGCGCCCCGCCGCCTGCAGGCTATCGGCATACGCAAACAGCACCGGCACCACCACTGCACCCGTCATGAGCAGGCTCACCAGCCAAGCCAAAGCGAGCGCCACGGCCAGCCGGGTGCGAAGCAACACGCTCATGAAGCAGGCGCGGCGTGGAGGGCCCTAGTCGCCGTAGCGCACCGCCACGATTTCGTAGCGTTTGGTGCCGCCGGGGGCTGTCACATCGACGCTGTCGCCCTCTTCCTTGCCGATGAGGGCGCGGGCGATAGGGCTGCTGATGTTGATCAGGCCTAGCTTGAGATCGGCCTCATCTTCACCCACGATCTGGTAGCGCACCGCCTCGCCCGAGGCTTCTTCTTCCAGCTCTACCGTGGCGCCAAACACCACGCGGCCGCCGGCGTCCAGGTTGGTGGGGTCGATGATTTGTGCGGCCGACAGCTTGCCCTCAATTTCTTGAATGCGCCCTTCAATAAAGCCTTGGCGGTCTTTGGCCGAGTCGTATTCGGCGTTCTCGCTTAAGTCGCCTTGCGCCCTGGCTTCGGCAATGGCGTTGATCACCGACGGGCGGTCCACCGTCTTCAGGCGATGCAACTCGGCTTTGAGCTTTTCAGCACCGCGTTTGGTAATAGGGATGGTGGGCATGGGGCAAATCCCGGCAGTCAGCTAGCAAAACGAAAACGCCGGGTTGGCAGGCCCGGCGTGAAACATGGAACGAGGACAGCTCATGGCCACCCCCGACGGCCGAATTATGCGGCCAACTCGGCGTGCATTTCTTGCACCGAAATCACCCCCAGGCGGTGCATGTGCTGCATGCCCTGCACGGCGGCTTCAGCCCCAGCAATGGTGGTGAAGGTGGTTACGCGGTTGGTCAGGGCGCTGGTACGAATGGCGCGGCTGTCGGCGATGGCGTTGCGGCGTTCTTCGACCGTGTTGATCACCATCACGATGTCGCCGTTTTTCATCATGTCCACCACATGGGGGCGGCCCTCGGTCACTTTGTTGACCGTGACCACCGGCACGCCAGCCGCCGCAATAGCAGCCGCCGTGCCTTTGGTGGCCACCAGCGCAAAGCCCATGGCGTGCAGGTCACCCGCCACCGCCACGGCACGCGGCTTGTCGCCGTTCTTTACCGTCAAGAACACCTTGCCGCTGGCGCCGCCGTCAAGCCCGGCGGGGCTGGGCAAGCGGGTGCCTGCGCCCAGTTGGCTTTTCACAAAGGCTTCACCGAAGCTGCGGCCCACGCCCATGACTTCGCCGGTGGATTTCATCTCGGGGCCCAAGATGGTGTCCACGCCGGGGAACTTCACGAAGGGGAAGACGGCTTCTTTGACGCTGAAGTAAGGCGGCGTCACCTCTGCCGTGATGCCCTGCTCGGCCAGCGTCTGGCCTGCCATGCAGCGAGCGGCCACTTTGGCCAATTGGATGCCGGTGGCCTTGCTCACATAGGGCACGGTACGGCTGGCGCGGGGGTTGACTTCCAGCACGTAAATCACGTCTTGGCCGTCCACATGCTGAATGGCGAACTGCACGTTCATGAGCCCCACCACGTTCAGGCCTGCGGCCATGGCGCGGCTTTGGCGCTTGAGCTCTTCCACCGTGGCGGCCGCCAGCGAATAAGGTGGTAGCGAACAGGCCGAATCGCCGCTGTGCACACCTGCTTGCTCAATGTGCTCCATCACGCCGCCGATGAAGGTCACGCCTGCGGTGTCGCGCAGGCAATCGACGTCGCATTCGATGGCGTCGCTCAAGAAACGATCCAATAGCACGGGCGAATCGTTGGACACCTTGACCGCTTCGCGCATGTAGCGCTCCAAGTCGCGCTGCTCGTGCACGATCTCCATAGCCCGACCGCCCAGCACATAGCTGGGGCGCACCACCAGCGGGTAGCCCAGCTTGGCGGCCTTGTCCAAGGCCTCGGCTTCGGTGCGCGCAGTGGCGTTGGGCGGCTGGCGCAGACCCAGGTCTTGCAAGAGCTTTTGGAAACGTTCGCGGTCTTCGGCTGCGTCGATCATGTCGGGGCTGGTGCCGATGATGGGCACGCCAGCGGCCTCTAGGCCCAGCGCCAGTTTCAAAGGCGTCTGCCCGCCGTATTGCACGATGACGCCCATCGGCTTTTCTTTGGCCACCACTTCCAACACGTCTTCGAGCGTGAGCGGCTCAAAGTACAGGCGGTCAGAGGTGTCGTAGTCGGTCGACACCGTCTCGGGGTTGCAGTTAACCATGATGGTCTCGTAACCATCTTCGCGCAGCGCCAGCGCGGCGTGCACGCAGCAGTAGTCAAACTCAATGCCCTGTCCGATGCGGTTGGGGCCACCGCCC
The DNA here is from genome assembly GCA_013297985.1 of Comamonadaceae bacterium. GTDB lineage: Bacteria > Pseudomonadota > Gammaproteobacteria > Burkholderiales > Burkholderiaceae_C > JAAFIY01. The sequence continues at coordinate 6,217 of JAAFIY010000139.1, forward strand.
AGCACCATGATCTTGCGCTTGTCGCTGGGTTCGGCTTCGCATTCCACTGCCCCGTTGGCCAGTGCGATCTCGTAGGTGGAATACAGATAAGCGGTGTCGGTTGAAAACTCGGCCGCGCAGGTGTCTACCCGCTTGTACACCGGGCGCACGGCCAGCGCGTGGCGGTGGGCGCGCATGGCGGCTTCCGTGGTCTTGAAGAGCTTGGCCAGGCGGCGATCTGAGAAGCCCTTGCGTTTGAGGGTGAGCATGTGCGGCGCGGTCAACTGCTGCAAGGCGCCTTCGCCTACGGCATCACGCACTTGGTCAATCTGCAGCTCAATGCGCACGATGTCTTCAATTTGCGCCAAGAACCACGGGTCAATTTTGGTGAGGGCATGCACTTCGTCCAGCGTCATGCCTTGAGCGAAGGCGTCGCCCACGTACCAAATGCGCTCGGGGCCGGGTTCGCCCAGTTCTTTTTCCAACACCTCGCGGTCTTGGGTTTTCTCATTCATGCCGTCCACGCCCACTTCCAGGCCGCGCAAGGCTTTTTGGAAGCTTTCTTGGAACGTGCGGCCCATGGCCATGACTTCGCCCACGCTCTTCATTTGCGTGGTCAGGCGGTCATTGGCATCTTTGAATTTTTCAAAGGCGAAGCGCGGCACCTTGGTGACCACGTAGTCGATGCTGGGCTCAAAACTGGCCGGCGTGGCGCCGCCGGTGATGTCGTTGCGCAGCTCATCTAAGGTGTAGCCACACGCCAGCTTGGCGGCCACTTTGGCAATGGGGAAACCCGTGGCCTTGGACGCCAAGGCCGATGAACGCGACACCCGTGGGTTCATCTCAATGACCACCATGCGGCCGTCGGCCGGGTTGATGGCAAATTGCACGTTAGAGCCACCGGTGTCCACGCCAATTTCGCGCAGCACTGCCAGGCTGGCGTTGCGAAGGATTTGGTATTCGCGATCGGTGAGCG
>JAAFIY010000014.1 GCA_013297985.1 Comamonadaceae bacterium
CAACAGCAAGCCCACCGGTCGGCCAGTGGCGCCTTTGGCGGTGCCGCTTTTCCAGGCCGTGCCGGCAATATCTAAGTGCGCCCACGGGTAGCGGCTGGCAAAGCGCTGCAAGAACTTGGCGGCCGTCACCGCACCAGCGGCACGCCCGCCGACGTTGGCCACGTCTGCAAAGTGCGTTTTGAGGCCGTCTGCGTATTCATCATCCAGTGGCATGCGCCAGCAGGGGTCTAGTGCGGAATCGCCAGCGGTTTGCAGTGCCTGGGCCAAGGCATCGTCGGTGCTGAACATGCCGCTGCGCACAGCGCCCAGGGCAATCACACAGGCACCTGTCAGCGTCGCAATATCGACGACGGCACGCGGCTCAAAGCGCTCAGCGTAGGTGAGCGCGTCACACAGGATCAGTCGGCCTTCGGCGTCGGTGTTCAAGATCTCAATGGTCTGCCCGCTCATGCTGGTCACCACATCGCCGGGCTTGACGGCGCGGCCGTCCGGCATGTTTTCGCAGGCGGGGATCAGGCCCACCACATTGAGTGCGGGCTTGGCTTCTGCCAGTGCGGCAAAGACGCCCAGCACACTGGCCGCGCCACACATGTCGAACTTCATTTCGTCCATGTCAGGAGCGGGTTTGATGCTGATGCCCCCGGTGTCAAAGGTAATGCCCTTGCCCACCAACACCACCGGTTTTTGTGCTGCAGCAGCGCCCTTGTAGCGCAGCACGATGAAGCGCAGCGGCTCTTCCGACCCCTGCGCCACTGCCATGAAAGAACCCATTTTGAGCTTGGCCACTTCCTTGGGGCCGAGCACTTCGCAGCTCAGGCTGCGGTGCCGCTTGGCCAGGGCTTGCGCGGCTTGAGCGAGCAGCGTGGGCGTGCAGTGATTGGCGGGCCGGTTGGCCCATTCGCGGGCCAGCTCTTTGCCCGCATGCAGGGCGCGCACCTGGGTGAGTGCTTGGGCCCACGCGGCTTGGTCGGCGTCGGCCACGGCCGCGCTCAGGGTGATCAGGCTGAGCGCGCGAGCCGTGGCCTTGGGTGCCGTCAGGGTGTAGACGTAACTGGCCTCGGCAATGGCCGAAGCGGCGGCGCACATCGCGGCGCGTGACTTGGCGGTGTCTGTGGCACCGACCCAATGCAGGGCCAGCTGCTTGACTGGCAGACCTTTGAGCGCGCCAAAAGCCTGCAGGGCCGCTTGGCGAGTCTGCGCCGCCGTGCCGCTGCCCACGCAGGCCAGCACCACCCGGGGTGCCTTGATCCCGCTGGGCTGCAGCCAAGTAGACACCTTACCCGCCTTCAATTCCCAATCCGCACTGCGCAAGGCTCGGGTGCCCAATTGCGACAGTGCATCGCGCCCTGGCTTGAGCACTTCAGGCCAAAACACCACCAATGCATCGGCTTGATGGCCCGCTGCGGCCGTTAAATCTTGGGAAACGAGGTCAAAATTCATAGCGATGTGAGAAAGTGCTGATTGATGTTATTCGATTCATCCTTGCGCCGAGAACTGGCGCGCAGCTTTGGTGCCACCCTGCTGGTGCTGGGCACGGTCGTGCTCACCATGATGCTGATCCGCACGCTGGGCCTGGCGACCAAAGGCACGGTGAGCCCGTCGGACGTCACCCTGGTGATGGGCTACACCTTACTCGGCCACTTTCCCACCTTGCTAGCGCTGAGCTTGTTTGTGGCGGCGGTGGGTACTTTGTCGCGCATGCAAAGCGACAGCGAAATGGTGATCTGGTCAGCCTGCGGCCGCGGCCCCATGAGCCTGCTGCTGCCCCTGTTGCGTTTTGCGTGGCCGGTGCTGGTGGGTGTGGCGGTGTTCGCCCTTGGGGTGTGGCCCTGGTCCAACCAGCAGGTGGCTGAACTGCGCCAGCGCTTTGAGCAGCGTGCGGATGTAGAACGCATCGCGCCGGGGCAGTTTCAAGAATCCGCCAGCGGATCGCGGGTGTTTTTTGTCGACAAAGACAGCGGCGAAACCAGCGGCAACAACGTCTTCATTTCGTCGCAAGACGCGGCCTCGCATTCCATTGTGTCGGCGCAGTCGGCCCGCATCCAAACCGAAGGCGCCGACCGGTTCTTGGTGCTGGAAAACGGCCAGCGCGTGGAGCGGCGCAACGACGGCAGCGGCCACCGGGTGAGTGAATTTGACACCTATCGCATCCTGATCGGCGACGCGCCCATCGAGGCCGGCGAAACACCCGTGCGGGCGCGCCACACCTGGGACCTCATGAACGATCCCTCAGCCATCAACCAAGGTGAGCTTTCTTGGCGCATCGGCCTGGTGCTGGCGGCCATCAATCTGGTGATGCTGTCACTGGTGGTGTCGTTTGGTTCACCCAGGGCGGGTCGGGCGGCCAATTTGGTGTTTGCGCTGTTTGCGTTCATCGTTTATTACAACTTGCTCAATTTGGGGCAGAACTGGATCGCGTCAGGTCGGGTGCAGTTCCTGCGCTACATGCTGGGGCTGCATGCGGGTGTGGCAGTGGCCCTGATTGGATGGCTCTTGGTGCGCCAGCGCTGGGGCAGCCCCTTCGCCATTGCGAGATCCGTGCTCTTAGGCGGCTGGCGTTCTTCGGGTGCAGGCCGCGCGGGTGTCGCACCATGATCACCATTCGGCGGCTGCTGTACACCGAGCTTTTGTGGGCAGTGGCCTTTGTCACGCTGGGCTTTGTGTCGCTGTTCTTCTTTTTTGATTTGGTTGACGAACTGCGCAGCGCCGCGCGAGCCACCAACGTCGCCGCTGACCTCGGCGAGTCTTTGCTGTTCGTGGCCCTGCAAGTGCCCAACCATTTGTATGAACTCTTGCCTATCACCACCCTCATTGGTGCCATTTATGTCATGGCGCGGCTCGCGCAGAGTTCGGAATACACCATCTTGCGCACCAGCGGCTTGGGGCCCGGGCGGGCCTTGTCTACCCTGCTGCAACTCGGCGCAGGCTTGGTGCTGCTCACCTTTGTGATGGGGGACTACGTGGCGCCTGCGGCCGATCGGCAAGCCCAGTTGCTCAAGGCCCAAAGCGGTGGGCGCATCACGGTAGGTCGCACCGGTGCATGGCTCAAAGCCAGAAATGACACCCACAGCATTGCGGTGAACGTGTCGGCCATGGCGCCAGACGCCACCTTGCGCACCGTGCGCCTGTACGAGTTTGAAGCCGACGGTCGCATGGCCACGCAAACCGATGCGCAATCGGCCAGCTTTGAGCCCGGCGCCTGGCGCCTGCAGCAGGTGCAGCGGCTGCGCTTTCCGGCCGAAGGCCAAGCCGCGCAAGGCATCGTGCGCGAAAGCTTCAACGAACTGGTGTGGCCCACCGACTTGACGGCCGACATGGTGTCCACCGCGCTGCTCAAACCCGACCGCATGAGCACGCTGGATTTGTTTCAGTACATCCGCCATTTAAGCGCCAACGGCCAAAGCGCACAGCGCTATGAAATCGAGTTTTGGCGCAAGGTCTTCTACCCCTTGAGCTGCCTGGTGATGGTGGTGCTGGCCCTGCCCTTTGCCTACCTGCACTTTCGCCGTGGCGGCATCACCGCCTATGTGTTTGGCGGCGTGATGGTCGGGGTGAGCTTTTTCTTGCTTAACAACGTGTTCGGCTACATCGGCAACCTGAACAACTGGGTGCCGTGGATAACGGCGGCCGCGCCCGGGCTGATCTACACCTTGGCCTCGCTAGGCGCCTTTGGCTGGTTGGTTCTGCGACGATGACGACCATGCCTGCCACCCCAGCCGAAACACCCGCCACCGGCTTGATTGTGTTTGCCCACGGCTCGCGTGACCCGCTGTGGCGCCTGCCCACTGAAGCCATCGCCCAGCGCATTGCGCACGACGCGCCGCACCTGCACGTGGCCTGCGCCTACCTAGAACTTTGCGAACCCGACCTGCCCAGCACCGTGGCGGCCCTCGCAGCGCGTGGTGTGCAGCGAATTGAGGTGTTGCCTGCCTTTTTGGGCGTAGGCCGCCATGCGCGCCACGATCTGCCCGAGATGCTGCAGGCGCTGGCCAATCAACACCCGCATATTGACTTTGCACTGCATGCCGCACTGGGCGAAGACAGCCGCCTGATCGACGCCGCTGCGCAAATCGCGCTGCACCCGTTTGCTACAAAATCAATAGCTGCTTCGGCAATAAAATAGGGCCTAGAAGCCCTTTTTTATTTGAAACACCCACCGTCATGAACCTGCACCAGTTCCGCTATGTGCAGGAGGCCGCCCGCCGCAACCTGAACCTGACCGAAGCCGCCAAGGCGCTGCATACCTCGCAGCCCGGCGTGTCCAAAGCCATCATCGAGCTTGAAGAAGAGCTGGGCGTAGACATCTTTGCCCGCCACGGCAAACGCTTAAAGCGCATCACCGAGCCCGGCCAGCAGGTGCTTAAAAGTATTGAAGTGATCATGCGCGAGGTGGGCAACCTCAAACGCATTGGCGATGAATACGCCACCCAAGACAGCGGCACGCTGAGCTTGGCCGTTACCCACACGCAGGCCCGCTATGTGCTGCCGCAATCGGTGGCCAAGCTGCGCGAGCAGTGGCCACGGGTGAAAGTGGTGCTGCACCAAGGCGCCCCGGGCCAGGTGGCGCGCATGGTGCTGGACGAAGTCGCCGAAGTGGGTGTGGCCACCGAAAGCCTGGCCGACTACCCCGAGCTCATTACCCTGCCCTGCTACGACTGGCAGCACGTGCTGGTGCTGCCGCCTGCGCATCCACTGGCCCATACCGAGCGCGTCAGCCTGGAAGACATTGCGCGCGAGCCCTTGGTGACCTATCACCCGTCCTTCACCGGCCGCACCCGCATTGATCACGCCTTTGCCCAACGCAAGCTGGTGCCGCAGATTGCGCTAGAAGCCATTGATGCCGACGTCATCAAGACCTATGTGCGCTTGGGTCTGGGCGTGGGTATCGTGGCCGAAATGGCGGTGCGCGACGATCCGCCGGGTGACCTCACCGTGCGCCCCCTGGGCCACCTGCTGGGCCGCAACGTCACGCGCATTGCCTTCAAGCGCGGCGCCTATTTGCGCCAGTTTGTGATCCGATTTGCAGGCCTGCTGTCCAATCGGCTGACGCCAGACCTGATCGCCAAGGCCATGTCAGGCCATGTGAACGACTACGAACTCTAAGAACGCCGGTTGGCCCCAAAAAGAGACGCATAGACACACCATGGACACCCTCGCCAAGCCCCGCACACCGCCCTTGCAAACCAAGCTGCCCGCTGTGGGCACCACCATCTTTACCGTGATGTCGGCCTTGGCCACGCAGCACAACGCCGTCAATTTGGGCCAAGGCTTTCCAGACTTTGCGTGTGACCCGGCACTGGTCGATGCGGTCAGCAACGCCATGCGCGAGGGCTTGAACCAATACCCGCCCATGACCGGCGTGCCCGCCCTGCGCGAAGCCGTAGCCGCCAAGATCGCCGCGCTGTATGGCTACAGCTACGACGCCACGTCTGAGATCACCATCACGGCTGGCGCCACGCAGGCCATCATCACCGCCATCTTGGCCGTGGTGCGCCCGGGTGATGAAGTCATCGTGCTGGAGCCCTGCTACGACAGTTACGTGCCCAATATCGAGCTGGCTGGCGGCACGGTGGTGCGCGTGCCATTGACGCCCGGCACCTTTCGGCCCGACATGGGCCTGATTGCCGCCGCCCTCACGCCGCGCACTCGGGCTATCTTGGTCAATACCCCGCACAACCCCAGCGCCACCATCTGGACAGATGCAGAAATGCGTGCCCTGCAAGACCTGCTGGCGCCCACCGATGTGCTGCTGATCAGCGACGAGGTGTACGAGCACATGGTGTATGACGGCGCGGCCCATGCCAGTGCCAGCCGCTACCCAGGCCTGGCCGCACGGGCGTTTGTGGTGTCCAGCTTTGGCAAGACCTTTCACGTGACCGGTTGGAAAGTGGGCACCGTGGCCGCACCCGCCGCGCTGAGCGCCGAGTTCCGCAAGGTGCACCAGTTCAACGTGTTCACCGTCAACACGCCGGTGCAGCACGGCCTGGCTCGCTACTTGGCCAAGCCCGCGCCCTATTTGGAATTGCCCGCCTTCTACCAAGCCAAACGCGATCTGTTTCGCGCGGGTTTGCAGCGCACCCGCTTTCGCATTTTGAACAGCGCGGGCAGCTACTTTCAGTGCGTGGACATCAGTGGCTTGGCAGTGCCCGAGCGCAATCTGCCTGAAGCCGACTTCTGCCAATGGCTCACCCGCGAAATTGGCGTGGCGGCCATCCCCCTGAGCGCCTTCTACGGCAACGGCTTTGACCAAAAAGTCATCCGCTTTTGCTTTGCCAAGCAAGACGCCACCTTGCGCGGTGCGCTGGAGCGTCTGGCGCGGTTGTAGCCACCAAGGCGACGTCGGGTAAGGCATTGGGCGCGCCCAGCCGGTCAGGGGGCGGGCCGCTCGCGTTGTACGCTGCGCTTATTGGCACTTTCCCCGATGGGAAAGCGAAGCTCCGCGTCTGCTTTCGCATCCAAAAGCCCTAGAGTTGTGATTGGTTTCCTGCCAACGCACTTTTGGGAGAAATTCGATGCAGACCGCCCTTCCCTTAGCCACCCGCCGTGTCGCCCTTGCTTGCTCGGTTGCCTTGTTGACCAGCGTAGCCATGGCTCCCGCTTTGGCCCAGTTCACCCCCATCACCCCCCCCATTCAGGCCAAGGTGGACAAGTACAAGTTAGAGCTGGCTAAGTGGGCTGCCAACCCGGTGGTGGTACGTGCGGCCAAGGCGTCCAGCGCAGCGGGCGGCATCGCTGGCATGACGGCGGTGAAATGGACTGAGCTGGACGACAAATCGCCTGAAGTGCAACGCACCATCACCTCTGAGGCGGGCAAGTTTGTGGACGCGCTGGACGGGCCCGACGTGAACAAAGTCGTCATCCGCGACAAGCACGGCAACTTGGTGGCGGCCAACACCAAAGTGGTGCTTTACAACGTCACCCACCGTCCTGTTTTCAAAACGGCCATCACCGGTGCCGCCTGGCAACAAGAGGGGGTGCAAAAAGATGTCACCACGCAACTGCCGTCGGTGCAAATTGCAGTGCCGATCAAGGACGGCAGTGAAATCGTGGGCGTGATCCATGCCAGCGTGAGCGCCAAGTAAGCCCAGTCGAGGCTTTTTCTCGCAAGGTCCGCCGCAGGGCGGGCCACCGGTGCCAGCGCAGGCCCTATGACGGAGACACCCCACCATGAAAATCAATCGCGTGTCGATCGGCCAGCGCTTGGCGCTAGCCTTTGGCGTCGTGTTGCTGGGCACCATTTTGATGGCGCTGGCCGGCGCCTGGGCGCAACGCAGCACCCATCTGGGCATGGTGTCGGTGGGGCAAGACGCCCTGCAACTGACTCGCGCCCTGGCCAACTTTGAGCGTGTGCTAGCCGACCGCAACCTAAGCACCTGGGGCCTAGCCACACAAGACGATGCCACCGCACTGATTCCGGCCGTCAAACAGTTCAAGGCCAGTCGGGCTGAGTTTGATGCAGTCGCCAAGGAATTGGCCGATGCCCTGGGCACCAACGACAAGGCGCTAGGCATCCTCACCCAAGTCAAGACCCGGGTCAGCGAGCGCATGCAGCCGGTGGTGGATGAGGCTGTCAATCTGGCCCTGAGCGGTGACCCATTGAGCGCTGCCAAGGTGGCGCGCGAAAAGCTCAATGTCGAACGCGACGCAGTGAGCAAACTGCTCGGACAGCTGCGTGACGAAATCGTGGCCCAAGCCGAGTCCGAGTATCAGCGCGGCTCAGTCATGGCGCGTACCACCATCACCACCTTGTTGTTGGCTGCGGCGCTGCTGACGGTGTGCGGCGGCGTGCTGGCTTGGCTGATTGCCCGCAGTGTCACGCAGCCCATGCGCCGAACGGTCGATGTGGTGCGCGAAATGGCCACTGGCAATTTGGGCGTCAGTCCCACCGATACCGACGGCCGCGACGAAACCGCCACATTGGCGCAGGCCATCAGCGAGATGGGCGGATCGTGGCGCGGCTTGGTGGCGCAAGTGCGCTCGGGCGCGCAACAGGTGGCCGACACCTCGGCGGTGCTCGCCACCCGCAACACCGAGCTGGCCGAGCGCACCGAAGAGCAGCTAAGCCGACTGAACAACACCACGGCCACGATGCGGTCCATCGCGTCTGCTGCGCAGACCACCGATCACTCGGCCCAACAGGCCGCGCAAATGACGCATGCGGCGGTGGGCTTGGCGAGTGACGGCGCTCAGGCGGTACAAAAAGTGGTGGCCACCATTGGCGAGATCGCCACCGAAAGCAAACGCATCGGTGAAATCGTCGGCCTGATTGATTCGATTGCGTTTCAGACCAACATCCTCGCACTGAACGCGGCAGTCGAAGCTGCGCGTGCGGGTGAGAACGGGCGCGGATTCGCCGTGGTGGCCAGCGAGGTGCGCGCGCTGGCGCAACGCTCTGCAGCCGCCTCCAAAGACATCAAGGACTTGATTGACCAGACCCTCACCCGCATTGATAGAGGATCGAACGAGGCTGGGCGGGCCAGCAGCACCATCGGCAGCGCCATGGAGCAGGTGCGCCAAGTCAATGATTTGATGGCGCAGATTTCGCGCGCGGTACAAGAGCAAACAGCCAGCATCGCGCAGGTAAGCGAAGAGGCCGAACAGCTCGACGAGATCACCCGGCGCAATGCGCAGATTGTGGAGCTGGGCACGCAAGCCGGGGTTGACATGCGCCAACAGGCTGACGATCTCACCCGCACCATGGCGGTGTTCCGCGGGGTGGCAGGCGACGCCGCACCCACCCAACCCGCATTGGCGCTGCGCTGAGCGCCCAGACCTGCCGCCAAGGGCCCCGCCCCCAACCTATGGCTATCTTTTTGATAGCTGCTTGCGCCCTATTGACGGGCGCTACGGGCCGTTGGGTCTTAAAGCCGCGTTAGAGTTTTTCTTTGATCTGCTGCAGCGCGCTGGGGTCTTCAATCGTCGTCAGATCACCCGGATCACGCCCTTCGGCCACTGCTTGCAATGCGCGGCGCAGCAGTTTGCCGCTGCGGGTTTTGGGCAGCACGTTGACAAACAGCACCCGGTGCGGCCGGGCCACTGCGCCGATTTGGCCGTCTACCACTTTCATGATGGCGCCTTCTAGCGCCAGCGCTTTCTCGGGCGTATCGGCGGCGGCCGGATCACGCAGCGTGGCAAATGCCATGGCCACCTGGCCCTTCAAGTTATCGGCCACCCCCACCACTGCCACTTCGGCCACTGCGGGGTGGCTGCTGATGCTTTCTTCGATCTCGCGCGTGCCCAGGCGGTGGCCGGCCACGTTGATCACGTCGTCGGTGCGGCCCAAGATGGTGAAGTAGCCGTCCGCATCCTTAATGCCCCAGTCAAAGGTGCTGTAGCACAAGCGGCCGGGGATGCTTTTCCAGTAGGTGTTGACAAAACGTTCGTCATCGCCCCACACGGTTTGCATGAAGCCGGGTGGTGTGGGGCCCAGGATGGCCACCACCCCTTTTTCACCGGGCTGGGTGAGTTCTTCGCCAGTGGATTCGTGCAGCAGCCGCACGTCAAAGCCCAACTGCGGCACGCCGGGGCTGCCGAGCTTGCTGGGCTTGCGTTCGATGCCATTGGCGATGGTCAAAATGGGCCAGCCACTTTCGGTTTGCCAGTAGTTGTCAATGATGGGCACACCCAAGCCGTCTTGAATCCATTGGGCGGTGGGTTCGTCCAGCGGTTCACCGGCTAGAAACAGCGCCTTCAGGCTGCTGAGGTCGTACTTTTTCAGCCAAGATGGATCTTGTTTTTTAAGCACCCGCACCGCCGTGGGCGCGCTGAACATGCTGGTGACCTTGTACTTTTGCACCAGGCTCCACCAAATGCCCGCATCAGGCCGAATGGGCAGGCCTTCATAAAGAATAGTGGCCATGCCCGCAATCAAGGGGCCGTAGACGATGTAGCTGTGGCCCACCACCCAGCCAATGTCGCTGGTGGAAAAGTAGGTTTCGCCCGGCTCGCCCAAAAAGATGTGCTTCATGCTGGCGGCCAGCGCCACCGCATAGCCGCCGGTGTCGCGCTGCACACCTTTGGGTTTGCCGGTGGTGCCGCTGGTGTATAGGGTGTAGCTGGGGTGGGTGGCGTCCAGCCATTCGCAGGGCACTTGGGCGTTGGCGTGTTGGGCTTTTAGGTCGGCCCACAGGCGATCACGGCCTGCCACCACGCTCATGGGCGCCAGACCCCGGTCGGTGAGCAACACCGCCTGCGGTTTGTGGGTGGCCAGGTCAATGGCCGCATCCAGCAGCGGCTTGTAAGGCACCACCTTGCCGCCGCGGCTGCCCGCATCGGCACTGACGATAACCGTGGGCTTTGCGTCATCAATGCGGTTGGCCAAGCTGGCGCTGGCAAAGCCGCCAAACACCACCGAATGGATGGCGCCCAGCCGCGCACAGGCCAGCATGGCCAACACGGCCTCAGCCACCATGGGCATGTAGATCAGCACCCGGTCACCCCGCCGCACGCCCAGGGCTTGCAGGCTGGCGGCCATGGTTTGCACGCCCTGCAGCAGCTCGGCGAAGGTGTAGGTGCGCTCGGTGTCGGTTTCGGTGCTCACCGCGATCAAGGCAGCGGCATTGGGGCGCTGGGCCGCGTGGCGGTCTACCGCGTTGTGGCACAAGTTGGTGGTGCCGCCCGCGAACCAGCGCACAAACGGGGGCTTGCTGTGGTCGCAGATGAGGCCACCGTTGGCGCCGGGGGGCGTTTGCCAGTCGATCAGACGAGCTTGCTCGGCCCAAAAGGCATCGGGCTCGGCCAGAGATCGACGATAGGTTTCAGCGTAGGTGCTGGCGGCTGCGGGCATGGTGTCTCCTAGCTATTATTTTTGTAGCTGACTGGGCAGGATAGGTGGGCGCAACCCGCAGTTTATTTAAGCAATGCTTGCACCAGCCTGAATTGCGGATGATTGGCGTCACGCAGCCATTCAAACAACACCATTTCGGTGGTGACCAGGTCGGCACCGGCCCCGGCCAGCCGGTCAAAGGCGGCGTCGCGGTCGCGCTCAGAGCGTGAGGCGCAGGCATCTGTCACCACCCACACTTCGATTTCGTCTTGCAGCAGCTCTAGCGCGGTTTGCAGCAGGCACACATGGGTTTCGCAACCGGCCAACACCAGGGCGGGCAGTTCGGCGTCTTCCGGTGCAGGCGCTGGGGCGCGCTGCTGCAAGTGGCGCGGCAGGCTGCGGGCGTTGCCGCCGCCACGCGCGGGCGCAGCCGCCGGGCGCGGCGGGGTCAAGGCGTCAAGCAGCGCGCTGGCGGCACTAAAGCGTGACTTGGCCAAGACCCGCGCCTGCGCGCCAGCCGCCTGTAGCAAGGCCGCTTCGGTAGCGCCCAGCTTGTCGGGCACTTGCTCAGTCACCCACAGGGGCAGTTGCAGCGCTTGGGCGGCTTGGGCCAGTTGGGTGGCGCGGCGCAGGGCCTCGGCCCCGCCGGTCAATGCAGGCATCAACCGGGTTTGGTAGTCCACCAGCACCAGGTGGGTGGAATCGTTTGACATCAACATGGCAGTTCGGCGCTTTGGGGTTTGATGGTGAAGGTGGCCGATTGTGTGGGTGGATGGCTGAGCGTGGCCGAGGCGAGCTGACAGCGCCACTATCGGCAGTTGTCGCATACCCCTAACTTCAATTGAATCAATAGCTTGTGAGGGCTTATTCATTTGACTTCTTAGCTTGGAATGCACTACTCTGCGCGCATGCATCAGTTTGCAAGGCAACCCCAGTCGGCCGCGCGACTGCCCTTGGTCGGGCGGTTGGGCCGTGCTTGGCCGCAGCAATTGGGGGCCTGCACTGCGCTGGTGCTGGCCTTGGGCGGGACGCTGATCCACCCCGCAGTCCGAGCCAATCCAGCTACCGAGCCGCCCAAAGACGAAATCGGCCAACTGCTGGCTGAGCGCGGCTTGATCGACCAAATCAACCTGCAGGTATCGCGCTTTGGCAGCGCGGTGCAGTCCACGGCGTCGGAGTTAGTGGTGAACGCCATGGGCTTTTTGGGTGTGCCCTATCGCTTGGGCGGCAACACGGCTGACTCCGGCTTTGACTGCAGCGGCTTTGTGCGTGCGATGTTTGAGCAAACCGTGGGCCTGGTGCTGCCGCGCCGCGCTGACGAACAAGCGCAGGCCACCCAAGTCATCGGTCGCGGTGAATTGCAGCCTGGCGATTTGGTGTTCTTCAACACCTTGCGCCGCGCCTTTAGCCATGTGGGCATTTATGTGGGTGACGGCAAGTTCATCCATTCGCCTCGCCCCGGCGCCGTGGTGCGCATTGAAGACATGCGCGTGGGCTACTGGCAAAGCCGCTTTGACGGCGCACGGCGGGTGAACACCTCTGGCGCCCAGGCTCCACTGCCCAGTCGGTGGCTCAATGCCACTTCGGCCCAGCCGGTGCAGTCGAACGCAGCGGTGGTGGTCACGCCCTTGCCGAACGTGCCCAGCGGGGCTTACCGCGATTAGCGACTGGGAAGTGGCGACAAGCCGCTAGCGCCCCGCGCTAGGAAAAAACACCGCCTGCCCGCCAATGCGATAACTGGCGATGGCTTCTTGTCCAGCTGGGCTCACCAGCCAATCGGCAAAACCTTGCGCGGCTCGTGCTTTGACATGCGGATGGCGCGCCGGGTTGACCACCATCACGCTGTAGGGGTTGAGCAGGCGTTTGTCGCCTTCTACCAAGATCGTCAAATCGGCCCGGTTGCCGCGGCTGGCAAACGCCAGCCAGGTGCCACGGTCAGCCAAGACATAGGCGCCCGTCGCGGCAGCCATGTTCAGGGCTGGGCCCATGCCGCAGCCGCAGTCGCGGTACCAGGCGGGTTTGGTGGTGGCCGGTGCAGCCCCAGCCCATTGCCACATGCGCAGCTCGGCCGCATGGGTGCCGCTTTTGTCGCCGCGCGAGACAAACGCGGGCCCTGCGGCGGCCGCCAGCCGCGACAAAGCGGCAGCCATGTCATTGCCACGGGTACGCGCCGGATCAGTGGCGGGGCCGATGATGACGAAGTCGTTGTACATCACGGCGCGGCGTTCGGTGGCAAAACCATCGGCCACAAAGCGTTCTTCAGCGGCCACGTCGTGCACCAGCACGGCATCGGCGTCGCCCCGACGGGCCACGTCCAGCGCCTGGCCAGTGCCCAGCGCGACCACCTGCACATCGATCCCGCTGTGTTGTTTAAAGCGCGGCAGCAGGTGGCCAAACAGCCCCGACTGCTCGGTGCTGGTGGTGCTGGCCAGCGTGATAAAGGTGCCGGGCGGCGCCATCGCAGGCGCCTGGCTCCACACGGGCCCAGCATGGGCGACCCACAGCACACACGCCAAAAGCGCAGATCGCCGACGCGATCTCCATCCAGCGTTAGCTATTATTTTCATAGCTGAATAGGCTTTATCTGTGAGCGCAAGCGCCGGTTTTGCTCCAAACACCTCAGAAACCTTCCCCACGTACAAAGGCTTGGGCACCGCTGGGCAATGTGCCGGTAAAGAAGCGCTCTACGCTGCAGTCCATCTGCAACTGCCCGGCCTCTAGATACAGCACCCGGCGGGCCAGCCGCTTGGCTTGGCCCAGGTTGTGGGTGCTAAAGATCACGGTGGTGCCTTCGGCGTTCAACTGGGCGATCAGCGCTTCTAGCTCGCGCTTGGCCGACGGATCAAGGCTGGCAGTGGGTTCGTCTAGCAGCAGTACATCGGCCCCGATGGCCCAGGCCCGGGCCAGGGCCAAACGTTGGCGTTGCCCGCCGGATAGCGTGGGGGCAGACTGTCGCGCTTGCGCACCCAAGCCCATGCGTTGCAGCGCCGCCTGGGCTCTTTGCGCACCTGCCGATCCCCGCACGCCAGCCAGCCATAGGGCCACTCGGAGGTTGCTCAGGGCGCTGACCCGCAACACAAAGGGCTGCTGAAACACCATGGCCAAGCCCCCTGGACTCTCGGCGGGTGGCGGGCCCACTTGGCGTTGCCCCGCATGCAGGATCTGATGGCCTTGTAGGGCACGCAACAAGGTGGTTTTGCCGGCGCCATTGCCGCCCAGCACGGCCACGCATTCACCGCTGTGCACTTGCAGCGTCACACCTGCCAGCGCGGGCGTGCCCGTGGCGGCCCAGCGCACAGTCGCGTCGCGCAGGGCCAGCCGGGGCAGCGGCGGTTGGGCGTTGGCGTTGAGGTTGGGGTTGGCAGCATTCATCGCCCCGAGCGCTCCCAATTCCCAGCTGCGGAAGTGACCAAGCTGTGCGCGCCCAAACGCCGTGCCTGCTGGGCCAGGCCTGCGGCCACGGCCTGCAGCAAGCCCACCACCGCCAACAGCACCAGCCCCAGGGCTAAAGCCAGCGCCAGGTTGCCTTTGCTGGTCTCCAGCGCAATGGTGGTGGTCATCACCCGGGTGACGCCGTCGATGTTGCCGCCCACGATCATCACTGCGCCCACTTCTGACACCGCGCGCCCAAAAGCCGTCAGCACCAAGGTGGCCAGGGCCAGCCGCTCGTGCCATAGCAGCAGCCCCAGCAGCGGCAGCCCCCGGGCGCCCCAGGCGTGCAACTCATTGGCGCCCTGTGCCCAGCTTTGCATCACCAGCCGCCGCGCCAAAGCCGCCACCAGGGGCAGCACCAGCAGCGTTTGTGCAATGACCATGGCGCCCGGGGTGAACAACAAGCCCCAAGACCCAAGTGGCCCCGCCCGTGACAGCAGCAAGTACACGCCCAAGCCCACCACTACCGAGGGCAGCGCCAGCAGCGTGTTGAGCACACCCACCACCACCGCGTGTCCCGGAAAACGGCTCAGGGCCAGCCATGAGCCCAGGGGCAGGCCAATCAGGGCGCCTGCCACACAGGCCGCGCCGCTGACTTGCAGCGACAGCGCCACCGTGCGCCATAGCGCCGCATCGCCGCTGAACACCAGCGTGGCGGCCAAGGCAAATGCGTCACCCAAGGAGTTCATTGCGCCTAAGGGTAGCTGAAGCCCCTGCGCCGCTTAGCCCCAGCTTCCGATAGCATGGGGCATATGGATATAGCGGACTTCACTGGCCTGTTTGAGTGGTTGCCCATTGGCGCGTACCGCATCCACCCCGACGGCCGTTTGATGCGGGTGAACAGTGCGCTCGCCCGCCTCAACGGTTTTGAAACCGAGGCCGAGCTGCTGCAGGTGTGTCAGCGCCCGCAGGCCGAGTGGTATGTGCAGCCTGGTCGGCTGGCTGATTTGCAGCGGCAGGTGATGGCGCTGGGCCGTTTGGACAAGGTCGAATCTGAAGTTAAGCGCCTTAAAACGGGTGAACGTATCTGGGTGCGCGAGCATCTGCGCTTGGTGCGAGCGGCTGACGGCCAAGTAGCCTTCTACGAAGGCACGGTGGAAGACATCACCCGCGTGCACACGGTGCAGACGGCCCTGCAGCTCACCTTAGAAAATGCAGGCGCTGGCATGGCGCTGATTGAAGCCGATGGCGCGGTGTCGTACCACAACCGGCTGACGCTGCAACTGCTGGACCTGCCCTACTCGATGGGAGCCGCCGGCCTCAGCACCCAAGCCGTGCTCGACTATCAACTGGCGAACGGCCATTACGACGACCACCCCGAAGCCGCGCCCGCCGTGCTGTGGGATGTGCCCAGCCGTCCCCCCGCCGATATCCTAGACGTCACCCAAGCCCGCCAATACCTGCGGCGCACCCACAAAGGGCGCGTGTTGCAGGTGACCACCCAGCCGCTGGGTGCGGGGCGTGCGGTTCGCACCTATCTGGACGTCACCCAACTGGTGCTGAGTGAACGCACCTTGGCCGCCACCAGCCGCCATCTACAGACGGTGCTGGACAGTGTGGCGCAAGGCATCATCAGCATCGACGCCGATGACCGAGTGGTACTGGTCAACGCCCGCGCCCGCGAGCTATTGGACTTGCCCGATGCCGTGTTGAATGAGCGGGCTACCTTTTGGGACTTGATTCGATACCAGCACGCCCGTGGCGACTTTGGGCCACAAGGGCAGTTGGCCGACCCGATCACCCAGCAGTTTTTGCAAACGGGCATTGCGCCCAAGCTGTCTGACGTGCCCAAACGCTATCGCCGCCAACGCGCCGACGGCCGCTGGCTGGAGGTGCAGACCGTGCACAGCCCGGGCGGCGGCTTGGTGCGCACCTACAGCGACGTGACTGAGGAAGTCGCCGCGCAACTGGCGCTGAAAACCCAGCACTTGCATTTGCAGGCGCTGGTCGAGACACACCCCGATCGCATTTGGGCTAAGGACATTGCGGGGCGATACACGCTGGTGAATGCGGCCCAGGCGGCGTTCCACGGCCTACCCGTGGCTGATTTTTTGGGCCGCAACGACATCGAGTTGTTCGGCGAAGAGCGTGGCAAGACCTACCAAGCCACCGATGTGATGCCGCTGGTAGAAAGCGCTCCGTTTGTAGAAGAACACACCGCCACCGAGCCCAGCAGTGGCCGCCTGCTGTACTACAAGATCACCAAAGTGGCCCTGCGCAATGCCCAAGGTGAACTGGTGGGCACCATGGGCGCAGCGCGCGACGTGACGATGTACCGCGACGCCCAGCGCACCGCTGAACAAGCGGCCCGCGCCAAGTCGTCCTTCTTGGCCACCATGAGCCATGAGCTGCGCACACCGCTTAATGCCGTCTTGGGCATGGCCCACCTGCTGGCCGACACCTCGCTAGACACCCAGCAGCAGGAGTTTGTGGACATCATTCGCCGCAGTGGTGACCAGCTGCTGGCGCTGATCAATGACGTGCTGGACTATTCGCGCGTGGATTCGGGCCGCCTGACGCTGGAGCAGATTGAGCTGAACCTGTCGGACTGCGTGCACGACGCGGCAGAAACCGTGGCCCGCGCCGCCGTGGCCAAGGGGCTTGAAATCACCGCCTGGGTGGACCCTGCCCTGCCGCCGTCCATCGTGGGCGACCCCATGCGTCTGAAGCAGGTGCTGCTGAATCTGTTGAGCAATGCGGTCAAGTTCACCGCGCACGGCATGGTCAGCCTGCGCGCCGAGGCCGATGGGCCAGCTGGCATGCGCATCGCCGTCAAAGACACGGGTATTGGCATGACGGCCGAGGGCATCGGTCGGCTGTTTGAAGTGTTTTCACAAGTCGACGCATCCACCACGCGGCGTTTTGGTGGCACCGGCTTGGGCCTGGCCATTTCGCGCCGACTGGTCGAGCACATGGGCGGTCGGGTCGAAGTGCAATCGATGCCGGGGCAAGGCTCCACCTTTGTCTGCTGGCTGCCCATCAAACCGGCGGCATCAGGCTTGGCGGCGGGCTCGACAACGCCGCTGCCAGCGCGCCACGTGGCTGTGCTGTCGGCCCGCAGCCACCACCGTGGGCATTTTGTGGAGCAACTGCAGGCACTGGGCCACACCGTTTATCCATTGGCGGCCAGCGCCACCTTGCCGCTGGATTGGGTTGCGCTGGGCTTGGCCCGGGCGCCCGACGCAGTGGTGCTCGATTGGCCGTCTCTCACCGACCCACAGCGCGCCGCTTGGCAGGCCGCCCTGGTGCGTTGGAGCGGCCCCACCCAAGTGGTGGTGGCGGCACCGGTCGACCAGTACCCTGACCGAGCTTCTGCCTGGGGTCAGGGCCAGTGGGTCAAAGGCGTGTTTTTGCCGATGCGTCGTGCCCGCCTGGCGGAGGCTATGGCAGCCTCTGCTGGCTTAGAGCGGCCGGGCACCGTCCGTGCCGCCGACCGAGCGCCGACGCCCCAAGCCAGTCAGAGCCAGTTGCGGGTGCTCATGGCCGAAGACAACACCATCAACCAACGCGTGGCCACGCTCATTTTGTCCAAACTGGGCTATGCCGCCACGGTGGTCGATGACGGCCAAAAGGCAGTGGCAGCCCTGCAAACAGCGGCAACGCAAGGCACGCCCTTTGATGTAGTGCTGATGGATGTGCAGATGCCCGTGCTAAGCGGCACTGAAGCCACCGCCGAACTGCGCCGTTTGCTGCCGCCTGCGCAGCAGCCGTGGATCATTGCCATGACTGCCAACGCCATGGACAGCGATCGCCAAGCGTGCCTAGAGGCCGGTATGGACGACTTCGTCAGCAAGCCCATTGAGCCGCCGCTGCTGGCGCGCGCCCTGGCCAGCGCGCGCAAAGTGGGGCAACGCCACAGCGCGTAGAACTGGGGGCTTTGGGCCAGGCGGCGCAGGGGCGCCCTCGGGCGACAGTGGTTAATCGGCGCGGGCGAAGCGCTCGATCATTTCCACCACATGTGCGCGGCGCTTGGCCACTTCAGTGGGATCATCAAAATCAATTTTGAAGATCAGGCCAAAGGTATGTCGGTTGGCCACGTTAAACACCGACAGCGCGCTAATGGACATGTGCAACTGCACCGGATCCAGGCCCGCACGCAGCACGCCCGATGCTGCCCCGCGCTCCAGCACATCGCGCAAGCCCATGATGGCCGGGATGTTCAAAGAGCCAATGGCATCGCTTTTGGCCAAGTACTCGGCCCGGTGGATGTTCTCCGTCATGACCAGGCGAATGAAATCGGGGTGCGACAACTGGTAGTCCACCGTAAATGCCACCAGTTCGCGCAGCGCTTGCAGCGGATCGAGGTTGGCCAGTTGCAGTTGGCCTTCAATCTCGCGCATGCGGCGGTAGCTGTCTTCCAGCACCGCTAAATACAAGCCTTCCTTGCTCGCAAAATAGTAGTAAATCATGCGCTTGCTAGTGCGCGTGGCCTCGGCAATCAAGTCCACCCGCGCGCCAGCCAAGCCTTTTTCGGCAAACTCGCGGCGGGCCACCGCCAAGATATCGGCTTGGGTGCGTTGGGGGTCATTGGTGCGGGTGCGCCCCGGCGCGGGCGCCAAGGGCTCCGCATCAGATGGCCCAGCTTCCGTGGTCGGCAAGGTTCGTTCACGCATAGCTGCACTTTAGGCGTGCCAATGCGCCAACGCTTGCGGCAGATCAAGCTAAATCAATCTGCCGCGTTAACACAAACCCTTGCTTTGATGGGAGCGCTAGGGCAACAACGGCAAACCCAGCTCTTTCAAAAAGGCGTTGTGCTTTTGCTTGGCAGCTGCCACGGCCTGTTCAATCTCCACCAACTGGGCGTGGGTGGCTTGCAGGTCAATTTCGGCCTCGCCCACCGCGGTGCTGATGTAGCGCGAGATGTTCAGGTTGAAATCGTTCTTCTCAATCTCAGCCATCTCAACCCGGCGTGCGTAGCGCGCCTCTTCTGTGCGGAACTGGTAGGTGTGGATGATCTTGGCAATGTGTTCGGGCTTGAGCTGGTTTTGGCGCTTGCCTTTGTCGAAGTGCTCGGCCGCGTTGATGAACAACACGTCTTCAGGCTTCTTGCACTTCTTCAGCACCAAGATGCAAACCGGGATGCCAGTGGAATAGAACAGATTGGCGGGCAGGCCGATGACGGTGTCGATGTGCCCGTCTTTGAGCAGCTTGGTGCGGATGCGTTCTTCTGCCCCACCCCGAAACAGCACCCCGTGCGGCAAGATGATGGCCATCACGCCTTCGTCTTTGAGGTAATGAAAGCCGTGCAGCAGAAAGGCAAAGTCGGCGGCGGACTTGGGCGCGAGGCCATGGCTCTTGAAGCGCACGTCGTCGGCCAGCGCGTCGGTGGGATCCCACCGGTAGCTGAAGGGTGGATTGGCGACGATGGCGTCGAAGCTCGGCTTCTTGGCTGGGTTCTGCTCCCGCATCGTGTCCCACTCATTGAGCAGGGTGTCGCCGTGAAAGATTTCAAATTCGGTGTCTTTCACCCCATGCAGCAGCATGTTCATGCGCGCCAGGTTGTAGGTGGTGATGTTCTTTTCTTGCCCGAAGATCTTGCCAATGGTGCCCTGCGCCTCGGCCACTTTCTTGCGCACATTCAGCAGCAGCGAGCCCGAACCGCAGGCAAAGTCCAACACGCTCTCTAGGCGTTTCTTGGTGCCGGTTTTGGGCTCTTGGCTGTCTAGCGTGACTATTGCCGAAAGGATGTCTGAGATCTGCTGCGGCGTGTAGAACTCGCCCGCCTTCTTGCCCGAGCCAGCGGCAAACTGGCCGATCAGGTATTCATAGGCATCGCCCAGCGCGTCGATGCTGGTGGAAAACTCCGCCAAGCCCTCAGCAATTTTCTGGATGATGGTGCACAGCTTGGTGTTGCGGTCGGCATAGGTTTTGCCCAGCTTGGGCGAACCCAAATCAATCTCAGAGAACAGGCCCTGGAAGGTGCTCTCGAAGGATTCCGTCTCGATGTATTTGAATCCCGCCTGCAGCGTGTTCAGCAGGTCCGCGTTCTGGGTGCGGGCAAGGTTGGCGATGCTGTTCCACAGGTGCGCGGGCTGGACGACGTAGTGCACCTTGCGGCGCATCTGCTTTTCAAACGCTGGCACGTCGTCCACGTTGTTCGCGTACCAAAGCGCCAGCGGCACCTTGCGAGCGTCGCCACCCACATCGGGGTAGTCCCGGCCCAGCTCCTTCTTGGCCGCCGTCTCGTAGTTGTCTGATAGGTAGCGCAGGAACAGGAACGACAGCATGTAGTCGCGGAAGTCGTCCGCGTCCATGGCACCGCGCAGTTGGTTGGCAATGCTCCAGAGCGTGTTGCCCAGTTGTTTTTGGTTCTGCTCGGTCATGGCTTGGAGCGTCGTTTGATCTTGGTTTCCAGCGCCGTCAGTTCGGCTTCATCTTGCTGGTCGGCTGCAATGGCTTCGTGGCGCTTGCGGTTTTGGTCGAACTGCAAATACAGATCGCCCGTGTGCGCTTGCATCTGCTCATGGCTGACGCGGCCCGCGTGGGTGAGCAGCGCGAAGCCGTTGGACGTGATGATCTGGTCCACGTTCTGCTTCCAAAAAGCCATGCGCGTCTCTTGCTTACCCTTAGCCCGCAACTCGGCGGTTTCCAGAAAGATCACCACCACCCGGTTGAGGGTGTCGATCTCGTCCTCGCTCAGGTAGTTCTTAGCCACCACGATGTCGGTCTTGCGCACTTTGTCACCCTTCCAGGCGAGCAGGCCGAAATGCGGGTCAGCCGGATTGGCCCGGGCGGTGATCAGCTCCGCAGCGGTCTTTTGTGTCACGGCATAGATCAACAGGTTCTGCACCGTGGCAAAGAACACCTGCGTGGCCTTGTCTGTGGTGTCGTAGTCGCTGGACAGCGCAAACAGGTCGCGCACCTTTTGATAAAAGCGCTTTTCTGACGCCCGAATGTCGCGGATGCGCGCCAGCATCTCGTCGAAGTAGTCCGGGCGGCCGTCCGGGTTCTTCAGCCGCTCGTCATCCATCACAAAGCCCTTGGTCAGGTACTCCTTGAGGATGGTGGATGCCCAGCGGCGGAACTGCACGCCGCGTGGCGAGCGCACCCGGTAGCCGACTGCGAGGATAGCGTCGAGGTTGTAGAGCGTGACGGGTCGCTGCACCTCGCGGCTGCCTTCGATTTGAACTGTCAAGGATTCCTTGACAGTTGCCGCTGCGTCCAGCTCCCCGTCTTCGAAGATGTTCTTCAGGTGCAGGGAGATGTTCTGCTTGGTGGCATCAAAGAGTTCCGCCATCTCCAACTGCATGAGCCAGACGGTCTGCTCCTGCGCCCGTAGCTTGATCTGGCTGCGCCCGTCTTCGGTGGTGTAAAGAATCAGGTCGGTCATGGCGCGGACGCAGGTGAGGGCGCAGCCGCGGCAGCAGGCGCTGCCGCCAGCAGCTCCGGCAGGTCATACTGAAACGTGGTGACGAAGTCTTGCAGGATGCGCCGGAACAGCTCTTTGTTGTCCTCACCCATTTCGGTCGGCTCGTGGATGGCGTACTTGCCGTGGCTGAGCAGGTTCAAGACGCGGTTGTAGAGCGCCAAATCTTCGTTGTTCAGCGCCTTGAGGCAGAAGGAAATGTCTGCGTGCCCAAAGAACGACGCGGTTTTTTCCATGATGCTGCGCAAGGCGTTGAAGTGGAAGGTGTAGAGCTTGCCGGTGCCGGGGGCCGCAGCCAGTTGAAGCTCGGCGAGTGACGCCACGTGGTGAAAAAACGGCGTGTCTTCCGTGGCGCGCAAGGTGTATGCGCCGTCGCCATTCGGGCGGTGAAGAAAGTAGCGCTTGTGGGTCACTTTCGGCTCACCGTCTTTCGCCCGGCCGAGTTCGTTGCACATCACGTTGAAGAAAAGGGCGTGATGCGAAGAGAACACCACCTTGATGGGCGCGGGGTTGCCGTTTTCGTCTCTGCGGCTCGCAGCCCGGCGCAGGAGCTGGGCGAGGTCGCAAGCCACGGCGATGGCGTTGTTGTCGTCCAGCGATGAGATCGGGTCGTCGATGTACAGGTACTTCATCGACTGATAAGAGACGTGGCCATCGAGCATGCGCTCGCAGATGGCCATGAAGAGGCACCAGATGAAGATGTTCTGCTCGCCCCGAGAGATCTTGATGTTCTCGGCCTCACCGTTGCGGAAAGAGACCTTCCACGTGTCGTAATCGATGTCGAAATCGAAGTCCGCGTAGCGGTCGAGGTAGCCCGCAATCGTTTCGTCGAGCGCGAGGTCTTTCAGGCCATTGAAGAAGGTGGAGTTGGGGTTGAGCTGGAGCCGCCGCACCGCATCACCGTCGAGATCGTTGTCCCAGGTGAACAAGTCTTCGGTGAAGGCGTTGAAGTAGAGGGTGTCGGCCGTGCCCTTGTTCTTGCGCTTGCCTTCGTCCTTGAACTCCATCGACAGCCGCGTCTTGCCCGTGCGGTTGTAGGCATACAGGAGGATGAGCTCGACACCACCCAGATCGTCGCGCAGCTTTCTCGCCAGTGTCTTGAGGTTGGCGTACTGGTTGATCTTGGGCTTGGCGCTCATGCGTCAACTTCTTGCGGGGATGGGAAGAGCTGCTGCATCAGCCCTTTCTTGTGGGTCTTGAGGGTTTCGAGCTTTTGGGTTTCGGCAGTAATGAGGGCGTCGAGGCTACTCAGGCAGGCTGTCACTTTTCGCTGTTCGTCATCGTTTGGCGGAAATGTGAACTGGATTTCTCTGATGAGTCCTTGGCTGAGATTCTCCTGCCCGCCGCTGTTGCTCATCTCTCTGATTTCGTCGTATCGCCCGGCTAGATTCAGGAAAACGAAATATGGATCAATGTCTTTGCGCGGCAGGATCGCAGCACATGCTTGATTTGTTGCAGCCTTGATTCCCAGCAAGGCGACTTGCCCACGTGTCTTGCCTTGGCCATACATGGCCATCAAAACTGTCCCATTTGGAAATAGCTTTGCTGACGAGTTCTTCAAACCTTCCGCAGTTAAGAACTCCGCAGCGCTGGTAATCACACCGCAGTCGACAAGGGAAGTAGTGACCCACGGGATATCTCCATTCCAGTACGACTTCTCAGTGCGACTGGGCGTGCCGCCCGAGGTGGTCTCGAATATGTTCCCCAGGGAATCACTCGCCCAGTCCCCGGCATTCTTGAATGCGGGGAAACGGAGGCGGGGTTGGGTTTCGCCTTCGCGGGGGAAAAGCTGCTGCATCAGCCCTTTTTTATGGGTCTTGAGCGCTTCCACTTTTCGCGCCCGCGCGCCAATCAGCTCGTCCACCGAACTCAGGCACTCGGCGATTTTTCTTTGTTCGGCGGGGACAGGGATCGAGACTTTAAAAGGTGCAAAACCCTGCCGAGTGATTTGCGGTTGTGCCGAGCCAGATATGATCGGCTTTAAATTCGATGCACCGAGCAGCCAAAATAGGAACTGCTTGTTGAGGTCTTTGGCTTTTGGAGAAACAACCATCGAGTTTCCGGTGATCCAGCTTTGCGGCTTTGTGAGGTGAACCTCCCCACAGTTACCTCTGCAACTGACGACCACCTCCTCGGCCTCGTGGTTGTAGCGGCCGTAACGCCCTACAACTCCATTTGCTCCATAGACCAGATGCTCCCCGTCCTCGACAAACTCGGAGGAGGCAATGGTTTCGGATTGATAGAGCTTGCAGACTTCTCCAAGCGGGTGCGTTTTCCACCCCTCTGCTCCCCGAAACTCTGGAAACCGCAGCTTCGGTTCCAGCGCGGGCCGTGCCTCTTCCTTAGTGGCAGCGGTTTTGTTCTTACTGCTCATAAGCACTGAGCCCTGAGATCTCGCGGCCACCGGCGCGTTTGGTGAGCAGGGGATGCAGGTCTTCCATCAACGCGAGTTCAGTCTGGGTGCGGGCTTTCCAGCCGAGGTCGAGCGGCGCCATGAGGTCGCTGAGCTGTTCGCCATCAAAGATCATGCGGTCGAGGATGCCGTCCACGAAGGTTTGAAGGGCGGTGGTGGCCAAGCCGTGCTTGGCTGCGATGGCGGCTAGTTCTTTGGCGCTTCTCTCTGCCTTGAAGCGGGTGTAGCCCTCGCGGATGGCAGTCTCGGAGAGACCCTCACCCGCCTTCAGCGTGCCGATGTACTCGGCAATGTCGTCGCGCTCGTTCATGAACTTGGCATCGGCGCTGATCAGGCCGATGAGTTCTTCGCGGGTCATCTTGGACTTGCTCCGCGCTTGGCCGCCCTCTCCGGCGGAGAACTTGGCGATCAGGCCCATGATGTAGTCATAGTCAATCACCGATGAGGCAAACAGCACAAATTCAAAGTCAAGCTGGTCCGCCGCGTTGTCGGAGCTTGCGCCATGGCCTTCCCTGCCACCTTTGCCTTGTTGCGCCCGCAGCCGCTTGGCGGTTTCTAAGTACTGGCCTTTAAAGCCGCGCAGGTTGGTGTCGGGCAGCACCTGCTCAATGCTGGCTTTGTGGTCGTCAGTCAGGTCGGTGTATTGATCTAGCTGGGTCTTAAGCCGCTGCACTTCTTTGAAGTGGGTGACAAAGGCGGCGCGGGCCGCGTCGCCCTTCAGGCTGGCCACGTCAGAGGGCGTGCAGGCCAGGCCTTGCGACTGCATGAAACCACCCAGCTTTTGCACGGCGTCTTGCAGCTTTTCAATGACCACGGGGGCTTTGTCTACCAGCCAGATTTCGCGCGCCTTGTCGGCTGCTTTCTCGCCAGAAAACAGCGCAATCGCAGCGTCCACTGCGTCTTGCTGCTGACGAAAGTCCAAGATGTTGCCGTAGGGCTTGGTGCCGTTGAGCACGCGGTTGGTGCGCGAAAAGGCCTGGATCAAGCCGTGGTGCTTGAGGTTCTTGTCCACGTACAGCGTGTTCAAGAACTTGCTGTCAAAGCCGGTAAGCAGCATGTCCACCACGATGGTGATGTCGATCTTTTGTTCGGCGGCAAAGTCGCTGTTAGGCCATTGCTGGTCTTTGATGCGCTTTTGCACATCTTGGTAGTACAGGTCAAATTCGCTCAAGCGGTGATTGGTGCTGTAGCGGGCGTTGTAGTCGGCCAAGATGCGCTGCAGCGCGGCCTTTTTGCCCTCGGGGTCCACTTGGTTGTCGGCCTGCTCTTGCGGCAGGTCTTCTTGGATTTGCCGCACATCGGCGTCGCCATCGGCGGGTGGCGAAAACACGCAGGCGATGTTCAGCGGCTTGAAGTCCGGGTCAGTGGCGCGCTTGTCAGCCTGCAAGGTCTTGAACAGTTCGTGGTAGTCAATGGCGTCGTTGATGGACGCGGTGGCCAAGATGGCGTTAAAGCGGCGCCCGCCGGTGGCGGCGTCGTGCTTGGCCAAGATGGCTTCGATCACCGCCCGCTTGGCAATGGCTTCGCCGGGCTTGGGGGGCTTTTTGCCTTTTTCTTCTTTGGGCTTGAAGTAGTCCACATGAAAGCGCAGCACATTGCCGTCTTCAATGGCGTGGGTGATGGTGTAGGCGTGTAGCTGCTTTTCAAACAGGTCTGCGGTGGTGCGCATCGAGGCCTGGGTGTCTTCAATCTTCTGCAAGCTGGCATTGGCCTCAAAAATGGGCGTGCCGGTAAAGCCGAAGAGCTGGGCCTTGGGAAAAAACGCCTTGATGGCCTTGTGGTTGTCACCAAACTGCGAGCGGTGGCATTCGTCAAAGATGAAGACGATGCGCTGGTCGGCTAGCGCTTCAAGCTGTTCTTTGTAGGTGGCTTGGCCGTTCTTGCTGCGCTGCTTGTTGCGCTTGCTGTTTTCGTCCAGCGCCAGGCCCAGCTTCTGGATGGTGGTCACGATCACCTTGTCGGCGTAGTCGTCGGAGAGCAGGCGGCGCACCAGGGCAGCGGTGTTGGTGTTTTCTTCCACGCAGCCTTCTTGGAACTTGTTGAATTCCTCGCGCGTTTGGCGGTCGAGGTCTTTGCGGTCCACCACGAACACACACTTGTGGATGTGGTCGTTTTCCTTCAGCAGCGTGGAAGCTTTGAATGAGGTGAGCGTCTTGCCGCTGCCAGTGGTGTGCCAGATGTAGCCGTTGCCGTTGTCTTCGGTAATGCACTGCACGATGTGCTGCACGGCGTAGATCTGATAGGGCCGCATCACCATCAGCTTTTGCTCGCCTGCCAGCAGCACCATGTAGCGGCTGATGGCGCGGCCCAGGTCGCACTTCTTCAAGAAGGCGTCAGCGAATTGGTCTAGCTGTGTGATCTTGCGGTTGTCTTGGCCTGCGAACTCGTAGATGGGCAAAAAACGCTCGTCGGCATTGAAGGCAAAGTGGCGCGCGTTGTTGTTGGCAAAGTAATAGGTGCGGTCGCGGTTGCTGACGATAAACAGCTGCATAAAGCACAGCAGCGTCTTGGTGTAGCCGTTGCCCGGGTCGTGTTTGTACTCAACGATCTGCTCCATAGCCCGCCGCGGATTCACACCCAGGGTTTTCAGCTCAATCTGCACGCAGGGCACGCCATTGATGAGCAGGATGACGTCGTAGCGGTGGTGGCTGTAGTCGGTGTTGATGCGCAGCTGGTGCACCACCTCAAAGTGGTTCTTGCACCAGTCTTTGATGTTCACCAGCGTGTAGTTCAGCGGCGTGCCGTCATCGCGGGTAAAGGCGTTGATGCTGCGCAGGGTTTGGGCGGCTTTGAAGACGTCTGGGCTGACGATTTCATCCAGCAGCCGAGCAAACTCAGCATCGGTGAGCTTGACGCGGTTGAGGGCCTCGAACTTCTCGCGGAAGTTCTTTTCTAGCGCGGCGCGGTCGCGGATGTCGGCCCGGTAGTCGTACTTCAGGTTTTGCAGCGAGCCGATCAAGCCGTATTCGATGTGTTCTTCTTTGACAGCTGGGGGCGCAGCCCCGGCTGGCAGTTGGTAGGTCTGTTCGGGGGTGGACATGATCTGGCCGTTGAAGAAGTAGAACGCTGTGCGCGATGTGTCCCGCAATTGTTGCTTGTGAGTGGCCGGTTCTGCGGCCTACGCAACCGGAAAATCTGCAGCCCCACAAGGCAAAAAGCCCGAGCCATTGGCGGCCCGGGCTTTGCCCTTGGGGTGTTTGGGTGGCAGCTAGCGCTTGGCAGGCGGCAAATCGGTGCAAGAGCCGTGCGCCACCTCTGCCGCCATGCCAATGCTTTCGCCCAGCGTGGGGTGGGGGTGAATGGTTTTGCCGATGTCTACCGCGTCGGCGCCCATCTCGATGGCCAAGGCCACTTCGCCGATCATGTCGCCCGCGTGGGTGCCCACCATGCCGCCGCCCAAAATCTTGCCGTGGCCATGCGCTTCAGGGCTGTCATCAAACAACAACTTGGTAAAGCCTTCGTCGCGCCCGTTGGCAATGGCGCGGCCCGACGCCGTCCAGGGGAACAGGCCTTTTTTTACCTTGATGCCTTGGGCCTTGGCTTGGTCTTCGGTCAGGCCCACCCAGGCGATTTCGGGGTCGGTGTAGGCCACGCTGGGGATCACGCGGGCGTTGAAGGCGGCGCGCGCCAGAGCGGTGTCGCCCAGCAGTTCACCCGCGCACACTTCGGCCGCCACATGCGCCTCATGCACCGCTTTGTGCGCCAGCATGGGCTGGCCCACGATGTCGCCAATGGCAAAGATGTGCGGCATGTTGGTGCGCATTTGCACATCTACACCGATGAAACCGCGATCCGTTACGGCCACGCCAGCCTTGTCTGCGCCCAGCTTTTTGCCGTTGGGGCTGCGGCCCACGGCTTGCAGCACAAGGTCATAGGTTTGCGGCGGCGGTGCGCCCTCGCCTTCAAACGTCACTTCAATGCCCGCAGCGGTGGCCTTGGCACCCACCGTTTTGGTTTTCAGCAGGATGTGGTCGAAGCGGGGCGCATTCAGTTTTTGCCACACCTTCACCAAGTCGCGGTCTGCACCTTGCATCAGGCCGTCGAGCATTTCCACCACATCAAGCCGCGCGCCCAGGGTGCTGTACACCGTGCCCATCTCCAGGCCAATGATGCCGCCGCCCACAATCAGCATGCGTTTAGGCACTTGGGCCAAGCCCAGCGCGCCAGTGGAATCCACCACACGCGGGTCTTGCGGCATAAAGGGCAAACGCACCGCTTGGCTGCCTGCGGCGATGATGCAGCGCTTAAAGGCCACGGTGCTGGTTTTGCCGGTTTTGTCTTGGCCCACACCCACCGTTTCTTCCACCTCCAGCAGGTTGCTGCCGGTGAAGTGGCCATAGCCGCGCACCACCGTCACCTTGCGCATCTTGGCCATGGCGGCCAGGCCGCCAGTGAGCTTGCCAATCACCTTGTCTTTGTGGCCGCGCAGTTTGTCCAAGTTAAGCGATGGGGCGCCAAAGTCCACGCCCAGGTCGCCCATGTGGCGCACTTCGTCCATCACCGCAGCCACATGCAGCAGCGCTTTGGAAGGGATGCAGCCGACGTTGAGACACACGCCGCCCAAGCTGGCGTAACGCTCGACCAGCACCACTTTCAAGCCCAGATCTGCAGCGCGAAATGCGGCGCTGTAGCCGCCGGGGCCCGCACCCAGCACCAGCACGTCGCACTGCACATCGGCAGCGTCTAGTGCAAGAGATGAGGTGGCCACCGCAGGCGCGGCCATGGGGCTTGCTACAGAAGTTGTAGCTGCTTGCGGCGTAGATAAGCCGGAAGCGGCCGGTTTGGCTTCAGAGGTTGCGTCGCCTGCGGCGTCTAGCTGCACCAGCGCGCTGCCTTGGTTGACGACATCGCCCACCTTCACCATCAGCGCCTTCACCACGCCCGCGTGGCTCGATGGGATTTCCATCGAGGCTTTGTCTGATTCCACGGTGACCAGGGATTGGTCGGCCTTCACCGTGTCGCCCACCTTTACCAGCAGTTCAATGACTGCCACGTCTTTGAAGTCGCCAATGTCGGGCACCTTCACATCGATCAATGCCATGGTGTGTGCGCCCTCACCTTACAGCAACACGCGGCGGAAGTCCGCCAGGATTTGGCCCAGGGCCGCGTTGAAACGCGCCGCGCTGGCGCCGTCAATCACGCGGTGGTCCCACGACAGCGACATGGGCAGCATCAGCCGGGGCTGGAAGGCTTGGCCGTCCCATACCGGCTGCGTGCTGCTTTTACTGACGCCCAAGATGGCGACTTCGGGCGCATTGATGATGGGGCTGAAGTAGCGCCCGCCAATGCCGCCCAAGCTACTGATGGAGAAGGTGGCGCCTTGCATGTCAGCCGGGCTTAGCTTGCCCTCACGCGCCTTGGCGGCCAGTTCGCCCATTTCTTTGCTGATGGCAAAGATGCCTTTTTGGTCGGCGTTTTTAATCACCGGAACCATCAGGCCGTTGGGCGTGTCGGCGGCAAAGCCGATGTGCCAATAGTCTTTGTAGACCAGCTCGTCGCCGTCCAACGACGCATTGAATTCAGGGTACTTTTTCAGCACCGACACGCTGGCTTTGATCAAAAAGGCCAGCATGGTGAGTTTGATGCCCGCCTTGGCGTTTTCGGCGTTCAGCGCCACGCGGAAGGCTTCCAGCTCGGTGATATCGGCGTCATCGTGGTTGGTGACGTGCGGAATCATCACCCAGTTGCGGTGCAAGTTGGCGCCGCTGATCTTTTTGATGCGCGCCATGGGCTTGCGGGTGACCGGGCCAAACTTGGCAAAGTCCACCTTCGGCCAGGGCAGCAGGCCCAGCGCAGCCCCATCGCCGCTACCTGTCGCCGCCTTCGGCGCTTGGGCTGCTTGGGCGGCGGTCTGAGCGGTGCCCGCCATGACCGAGCGGGTGAAGGCCTGTACGTCGTCCAGCGTGATGCGGCCCTTGGATGCGCTGCCTTTGACTTCGGCCAGCGGCACGCCCAGTTCACGCGCGAACTTGCGCACCGCGGGCGATGCGTGCGGCAGCTTGCCGGTGGGCGGCACGGTGGGGTCATGCGGCGCGGCAGCGGGTGCAGCGGCAGGAGTTGCAGCAGTAGCCGCTACAGAATTTGTAGCTGCTTGCGGCGCAGATACGCCGGAAGCGGCCGGTTTGGCTTCAGCCCCTGCTGCTGGCGCAGTGGCTGAAGCACCGGCCGCGCCCTGCAGCACCACCAGGACATCACCCTGGTTGACCCTGTCGCCCACCTTCACCGAAATCGACGCCACCACGCCTGCGTGGCTGGACGGGATTTCCATCGAGGCCTTGTCAGATTCCACGGTGATGAGCGATTGCTCGGCCTTGACCGTATCGCCCACTTTCACCATTACTTCAATGACGGCAATGTCTTTGAAGTCGCCGATGTCGGGCACGCGCACTTGCACCGGGCCGCTGGCTGAGGGCACAGGGGCCGCCGCCACAGGCGCAGCCGCTGCAGGCGCTGGTGCCGCAACCGGCGCCACTGCGGGTGCAGCAGCGGGAGCGGCTGCAACAGCACCTGCCACCTCCAACTGCAGCACCACGTGGCCTTCATTGAGCTTGTCGCCCACCTTCACAGCCACCGATTTCACGGTGCCGGCATGGCTGGACGGGATTTCCATCGAGGCCTTGTCAGATTCCACCGTCACCAGCGATTGCTCGGCCCGGATCACGTCGCCCGCCTTTACCAGCACCTCGATCACCGCGACGTCTTTGAAGTCGCCGATGTCGGGCACTTTCACATCCACCAATGCCATGTTGTCAGTCTCCGTTCGTGCGTTGGGTTGGGGCTGTGATCTCAGGCGTACAGCGGGTTGATCTTGTCGGCGTTGATGCCGTACTTGGCGATGGCTTCCGCCGCTTTGGCGGCGGGCAGCGCGCCTTCGTCGGCCAGGCTCTTCAAGGCAGCCAGCACGATGTAGTGGCGGTTGACTTCAAAGTGCTCGCGCAGGCGGTTGCGGAAATCGCTGCGGCCAAAGCCGTCGGTGCCCAGCACGCGGTAGGTGCGGCCTTTGGGCATGAAGGGGCGAATCTGCTCGGCGTAGTTCTTCATGTAGTCGGTGCTGGCAATCACCGGGCCTGCGTGCGGCGCCAATTGCTGGGCCACAAAGGGCACCTGGGGTGTGGCTGTGGGGTGCAGCAGGTTGTGGCGTTCGCAGTCTTGGCCCTCGCGCGTGAGTTCGTTAAAGCTCGGCGCGCTCCACACATTGGCAGCCACGCCCCAATCGGCGGCCAGCAGCGCCTGGGCGGCGATGGCTTCACGCAAGATGGTGCCGCTGCCGAGCAGTTGCACCTTGGGCGCCTTGGAGTCGCTTAAGGTGGCAGGCTTGCACAGGTACAGGCCTTTGATGATTTGCTCTTCGGTGCCGGGCATCAAGCCGGGCATGGCGTAGTTCTCGTTGAGCAGCGTCAGGTAGAAAAACACGTTGTCTTGTTTTTCCACCATGCGCTTCAAGCCGTGGTGCAGGATCACGCCCACTTCATGCGCAAAGGTGGGGTCATAGGTGACGCAGTTGGGGATGGTGCCCGCCAAGATGTGGCTGTGGCCATCTTCGTGCTGCAGGCCTTCGCCGTTGAGCGTGGTGCGCCCGCTGGTGCCACCCAGCAAAAAGCCGCGCGCTTGCATGTCACCCGCCGCCCAGGCCAAGTCACCAATGCGCTGAAAGCCGAACATCGAGTAGTAGATGTAGAACGGAATCATGATGCGGTTGTTCGTCGAATACGACGTGGCCGCCGCGATCCAGCTGCTCATGCCGCCCGCTTCATTGATGCCTTCTTGCAAAATCTGCCCGGCCTTGTCCTCTTTGTAGTAAGACACCTGGTCGCGGTCTTGCGGCGTGTACTTTTGGCCTTCGGGGTTGTAGATGCCAATTTGGCGGAACAGGCCTTCCATGCCAAAAGTGCGGGCTTCGTCTACCAATATAGGCACCACGCGCGGGCCCAAGGCGCTGTCACGCAGCAGCTGGGTAAGCACCCGCACATAGGCCTGGGTGGTTGAGATCTCGCGGCCCTCGGGCGTGGGGTCCAGCACGGCCTTGAAGGTCTCCAGCGGCGGAATGCTGAACTGCTCGGTGGCCTTTTCGCGCCGCTTGGGCAGGTAGCCGCCCAGGGCCTTGCGCCGCTCGTGCAAGTAGCGCATCTCAGGCGTATCGTCTGCGGGCTTGTAAAACGGCAGGTTGGGCAGCTCGCTATCAGGAATCGGCAGGTTGAAGCGGTCGCGGAAATAGCGCACGTCTTCATCCGTCAACTTCTTGGCTTGGTGGGCGGTGTTTTTGCCTTCACCGGCCTTGCCCATGCCGTAGCCCTTCACCGTTTTGATCAGCAGCACGGTCGGCTGGCCCACGGTGTGGGTAGCGGCGTGGTAGGCCGCGTACACCTTGCCGGCATCGTGGCCGCCCCGGCGCAGGCCCCAGATGTCTTCGTCGCTCATCTTGGCCACCAGCTCCAGCGTACGCGGGTCGCGGCCAAAGAAGTGTTTGCGCACAAAAGCGCCGTCGTTGGCTTTGAGCGCCTGATAGTCGCCGTCAAGCGTATCCATCATCAGCTTGCGCAGGGCGCCGTCTTTGTCGCGCGCCAGCAGCGCGTCCCACTGGCGACCCCACAGCAGTTTGATGACGTTCCAGCCCGCGCCACGGAATTCGCCTTCCAGCTCTTGCACGATCTTGCCGTTGCCGCGCACCGGGCCGTCCAGCCGCTGCAAGTTGCAGTTGACGACAAAGATCAGGTTGTCGAGCTTTTCGCGTGCGGCCAAGCCGATGGCGCCCAGGCTCTCGGGTTCGTCCATTTCGCCGTCGCCGCAGAACACCCACACCTTGCGCTGGCTGGTATCGGCCAAGCCTCGGGCATGCAGGTATTTAAGAAAGCGGGCTTGGTAAATGGCCATCAAGGGCCCCAAGCCCATCGATACGGTGGGGAACTGCCAAAACCCCGGCATCAGCTTGGGGTGCGGGTAGCTCGACAAGCCCTTGCCGCCTACTTCTTGGCGGAAGTTAAGCAATTGGTCTTCGCTCAGGCGGCCTTCCAGATAAGCGCGGGCATAGATGCCGGGTGAGCTGTGGCCTTGGATGTAGAGCAAATCGCCGCCATGGGTGCCGCCGCTGTCGGTGTTGTCGGCGTGCCAGAAGTGGTTAAAGCCCACCGCAAACATATGCGCGAGCGATTGGAACGAGCTGATGTGCCCACCCAAATCGCCACCATCGGCCGGGTTCAGACGATTGGACTTGACCACCATGGCCATGGCGTTCCAGCGCATGTAGGCGCGCAGGCGGCCTTCTAGCTCCAAGTTGCCCGGGTTGTGGGCTTCTTGTTCGGGCTCGATGGTGTTGACATAGCCGGTGTTAGCTGAAAAAGGCAAGTCAATGCTGTGCTGGCGAGCGTGTTCCAGCAGACCTTCCAACAGCGCATGGGCGCGCTCGGGGCCTTCGGATTCGATCACCGCCGTCAAGGCGTCGAGCCATTCGCGGGTTTCGGCGTCATGGGCGCCTGCGGTCAGGGCGCTGATGGATTCGGGCATGGCGGACATGAGGCAGGTCTCCTGGGTCGCAAGCAATCTGGTGCATCACCCCGGGCAAAGGGCAATGGCTTGAAGGTCATTCTGGACTGCAGTGGCAAGCACCCGTGCGAGGGGTATCCGCCATGGCTTGCCGCTTGAAAGTGGCAGCGCGCGGCAGTTTCGCACAAACCCATAAAATTTCAAATGGCGCATGGTCATTTCACATGAAGAAATTTCAGACGTCTGTCAGGCCCACGTCAAAAGCCTGTGTGGGCGCCCCGGGACGGCTCTGGGCGCTCCTACACTCGGACCCATGGCCGCGTCAGATCCTCTACCCGCCGGTGCACGCCCCCATGCGGGCGGGACAGACGCGCCCACTCCCGCTTCGGCACAGCCGCAAGCCAAGGCCGTCGACGGCGGCGGCTACGTGCCGCCTGATAGCCGCCAAGCTGCCCACGCGAACTTGGGGGCCTGGCGCCGCACCGCCTTAAAAATGCGTGATTGGTGGCGGCGCCAAAGCCCCAATCGGCAAGACCGGTTTGCCGCCCTCGCACCGCTGCTGGCCGTGCTGGTGTTCTTAGCGGCTGTTGCATCGGCGTTTTGGTACCTGCGCATTGAAGAGGCCGAGCGCGAACAAGCCAGCGTGCGTCGCGATGTGGAATACGCCCAGCAGCAACTGCGCTTGCGTTTGATTGAGCGACAAGAACAACTCATGCTGCTGGCGCGCGACATGCTGGCGCGTGAACTGTCAGCGCCTGAGTTCTCGCAGCGGGCTCGCACGCTGCTTAACGGCTACCCCGAACTGCAGGTGATCAGCTGGGTGAATGAACAACGACGCGTGCTGCTGTCGCAGCATGCAGCGGGCGTTGGGGCCACACAGCGGCGCCCGCCCGGCTCGCTGCTTGAAGAGCCTGAAACCGAAGCCGCTTTCAATCTGGCCTTGGACCTACGGCAAGCGGTGTATTCACAAACCCCGCGCACCGACCGCGGCCGACCTGCTGGCGCCCCCACAGGTGGCACCGCAGGTGCTGCATCTGGTGCCCTGGTTGCAAGGCCGGGTGCAGCGGCCGAAGCGCCTGAACTAAGCATCGCACTGGCCTGGCAGCCGTCCAATTTGCTTGAACTGCATTTGCCCTTGGTGGCGGGCCAGCGCACACGCGGCACCTTGCTGGTGGAGTATTCGCTAGACAACTTGCTGCGCTATGGCCTGCCGCCCGATTTGGCCTCGCGTTACGCCATGTCGCTGCTGGACGAAAAGCGCGAGATGCTGGCTGGGCTCGCTTTGCCCGATGGCCCCGGGCGCACCTGGCGCAATTGGGGCCGACCGGCCTTGAGCTGGGAAGTGCCGGTTTCACCGGTGGGCAACTCGCTGCTGCTGCGCGGGCAGGCCCATCGCACCTCGCTGCTCTTGGTGGGCAGCGGCATGTTCTGGTTGGTGGGTGTGCTTAGCTTGATGACGGGTTGGCTGCTGATCAACAACTGGCGCCACAACCGCCGCCGTGCGCAAACGCAGCAGGCTCTGGTGGCTGAGACCAACTTTCGCCGCGCGATGGAAAACTCCATGCTCACCGGCATGCGCGCCATGGACAAAAACGGCCGCATCACCTATGTGAATGCCGCCTTTTGCCAGATGACGGGCTGGTCAGAAGCCGAGCTGGTGGGCCGCACCCCGCCTTTCCCCTACTGGCCCGACGAAGACCGCGAGGTACTGGGCGCGCGGCTGGACGATGAACTCCAAGGCCGCACCCACCCGGGCGGCTTTCAGGTGCGCGTCAAGCGCAAATCGGGCGAGCGATTTGAAGCCCGCATGTATGTGTCGCCGCTCATTGACGCCACCGGCAAGCACACCGGCTGGATGACCTCGATGACCGACATCACCGAGCCCAACCGCATCCGCCAGCAGTTGTCGGAGTCCTACGAGCGCTTTACCACCGTGCTGGAGGCGCTGGACGCTGCCGTGTCGGTGGCGCCGCTCAACAACCATGACTTGGTGTTTGCCAATCGCCGCTACCGCCAATGGTTTGGCGCCGATGTGCAGGGCCATTTGCAACTGCTCGCGCAGACGGCCAACCGGCGCGGCGGTATCAGCGACGACAACGCCACCCTGGATAGCGGTGACGCGGTCGACGATTTGGCAGGCCTGCCCACCGAAGCGTTGGTGAAAGGCCAAGGCGACGGCAGCGGCGACCAAGAAAGCTCTGAGCTCTATGTGCCCCAGCTTGAGCTGTGGCTAGAAGTGCGTTCGCGCTACCTGAGCTGGGTCGACGGCCGCTTGGCGCAAATGGTGATTGCCACCGACATCACCCCGCGCCGCAATGCCGAAGAGCAGTCGGCCAGCCAGGCCGAGCGTGCTCAAGCGGCCAGTCGCTTGGTGACGATGGGCGAAATGGCATCCAGCGTGGCGCATGAACTGAATCAGCCGCTGACCGCCATCAACAACTATTGCACCGGCATGGTGTCGCGCATCAAGAGCGGCAACATCAACGAAGACGACCTGATCAACGCGCTGGACAAAACCGCTCGGCAGGCGCAACGGGCCGGGCAGATCATTCAGCGCATCCGCAGCTTTGTGAAACGCAGCGAGCCCAACCGCAGCCTGTCGGATGTGCCCACCATGGTCAATGAGGCGCTGGAGCTGGCTGAAATCGAATTGCGCCGTCGCAACATCCGCTTGTCGCGCTACATCGCGTCGCGCCTGCCGGTGCTGTATGTTGACCCAATCCTCATTGAGCAGGTGCTCATGAACCTGCTGCGCAATGCGGTGCAGGCCATTGATGCAGCCAACCGACCGGCGGCCGAGCGACACGTAGAACTGCGCGTGGCGCCCAAGGAAAACAACGGCGAAGCCACCATTGAGTTCAGCGTCAGCGACACCGGCGCGGGCTTGGCGCCCGAGGTCATGGAGCGCTTGTACGAAGCCTTTTTTTCCACCAAAGCCGAAGGCATGGGCATTGGCCTGAACCTGTGCCGCAGCATTGTGGAGAGCCACCAGGGGCGGATGAAAGCCGAGAATCTCTACAATGGCGCGCGCCCTGTGGGGTGTCGCTTTACGTTTTGGCTACCGGTGCCGCCGCAAGCGTCGCCCAGCCCGCATCCTGCGGGCGAACTCCCCGCCCGTGCCCAAGCGCTGGCCGCAAGCCCAGTGCCCACCACGCTGACTGACTCCAACTCTGCTGACCATCCCTCATGAGCCTGATCCCCAAGCGCGGCACGATCTATGTGGTTGACGACGACGAAGCCGTGCGCGATTCGTTGCAGTGGCTGCTGGAAGGCAAAGACTACCGGGTGCGGTGTTTTGAATCCGCCGAATCCTTCTTGGCCCGCTACGACCCGCGCGAGGTGGCCTGCCTGATCGTGGACGTGCGCATGAACGGCATGAGCGGCATGGAGCTGCAAGACCGCCTGATCGAGCGCAAATCACCGCTGCCGGTGGTGTTTATCACTGGCCACGGCGATGTGCCGATGGCAGTCAACACCATGAAAAAAGGCGCCATGGACTTTATCCAGAAGCCCTTTAAAGAAGAGCAATTGGTGCCGCTGGTGGAACGCATGCTGGAGCACGCCCGCGAAGCCTTCACTGAACACCAGCAAGCCGCCAGCCGCGACGCGCTGCTGTCCAAGCTCACCGGGCGCGAATCGCAGGTGTTGGAACGCATCGTAGCCGGCCGGCTGAACAAGCAAATTGCCGATGACCTGGGCATCAGCATCAAAACGGTGGAAGCCCACCGCGCCAACATCATGGAAAAGCTCAACGCCAACACCGTGGCCGATCTGTTGAAGATCGCCCTGGCGCCAGGGGCAGCCAAGGTCTGACGCGGCCGACTCATGCGGCGGCCTGAAGCCCGGTGTCGGCGCGTCCGATGGCCGGGCTTTTTTGTAGGTGCCCGCCGCTGCCCCGTGCAGCCGCCTGCAGCCTCATGGGGTCTGCTGCAGCCCTTTGCTATCAATTACATAGCTGCTTAGGCCCGTTTTTAAAGCCGAAGCGGCCTTTTTTGTTCAAGACTCATCCGATACCGCTGACATGACTGCACAACGCATTGACGGCAATGCCCTGGCCCGCGTGACCCGCGAGCAGGTGCGCGCCGAAGTGGCCACGCTCAAGGCGCGAGGCCTCACGCCAGGCTTGGCCGTGCTGCTGGTGGGTGATGACCCCGCCAGCCAGGTCTATGTGCGGCACAAGGTGGCCGACAGCGCCGAGGTGGGCATCCATTCCCTGCTGGAGCGCCTGCCCGCCCACACCACGCAAGCCGAGCTGCTGGCGCGCATCGAACAACTCAATGCCGACCGGTCAATCCACGGCATCTTGGTGCAACTGCCGTTGCCTAAACACATTGACGCCCAACGGGTGATTGAAACCATCGCGCCGCACAAGGATGTGGATGGCTTCCATGTGGCCAATGCGGGCGCCTTGGCGGTGGGCCGCCCAGGCTTCAAGCCCTGTACGCCTTATGGTTGCATGAAGATGCTGGAACACATCGGCTACTCGCTGCGCGGCAAACATGCGGTGGTGGTGGGGCGCAGCAACATCGTGGGCAAGCCCATGGCCTGGATGCTGCTGCAGGCCAGCGCCACCGTCACCGTGTGCCACAGCGCCACCGCGCAACTGGCCACGGTGGTGCGCCAGGCGGATGTGATCGTGGCCGCCACCGGCATCCGCAACCTGATCACGGCCGACATGGTCGCCCCCGGCGCGGTGGTGATTGATGTGGGCATGAACCGCGACGACGCCGGCAAGCTCTGTGGCGACGTGGACTTCGCCACCGTGCAGTACAAGGCAGGCTGGATCACCCCAGTGCCTGGCGGGGTGGGGCCCATGACCCGTGCCATGCTCTTGGTCAACACCCTTGAAGCCGCGCAAGCGGCCGCCACCTGAACGCCATGAACACCGCCACCAATCCCTTGCTCGCGCTTGACGGCGCCCTGCCCGCCTTTGACGCGGTGCGTCCCGCCCACGTGGCGCCCGCCATCACGCAACTCTTGGAGCAGGCGCAGGCGGCGCTGGAGACCGCCGTCAGCCCCAGCACTCCCGCCACTTGGCTGGATTTGTCGCGCACGCTGGATGTGGCCACCGACCGCCTGGGCCGCGCCTGGGGCGTGGTGAGCCACCTCAACGCAGTAGCCGATTCGGCCGAACTGCGCGCCGCCTACAACGAAGCGCTGCCCCGCGTCACCGCGTTTTGGACCGCGCTGGGTGCGGATGAGCGTCTGTATGCCCAGTACAAGCGTGTGGACGCCGCCACGCTCAACCCCGCCCAGGCCCAGGCGCTCAAGCTGGCCAAGCGAAACTTCATCTTGAGTGGCGCCGACTTGGTGGGCGCGGCCAAAGAGCGCTTTGCCGCCATCCAAGAACGCCAAGCCGAACTCAGCCAAAAGTTCTCTGAAAACGCGCTGGACGCCACCGACGCCTTTGCCTACTACGCCCGTACCGACGAACTGGCAGGTGTGCCGCCTGATGTGGTACAGGCCGCGCGCGCAGCAGCGCAGGCCGACGGCCAAGAAGGGCACAAGCTCACGCTAAAGTTGCCGAGCTACTTGCCGGTGATGCAGTTCGCCCACAAGCGCGATCTGCGCCAACGCCTGTACACCGCCTACGTCACCCGCGCCAGCGACCAGGCCCCCGGCGGCCCGGCCACCGACGCCCCGGTGTGGGACAACACCCCCATCATGCAAGAGTTGCTGGCGCTGCGGCATGAAGAGGCCCAGCTGCTGGGCTACCCGCACTTTGCGGCCCTGTCGGTGGTGCCCAAGATGGCTGATTCGCCGCAGCAGATCGTGACCTTCTTGCGTGAACTGGCCCAGCGCGCCCGCCCCTTCGCTCAGCAAGACGTGGCCGACATGCGCGCCTTTGCAGCCGAGCACTTGGACTTGCACGACCCCCAAGCCTGGGACTGGCCCTTTATTGCTGAACGCCTGAAAGAAGCCCGCTACGCCTTCAGTGAGCAAGAGGTTAAGGCCTACTTCTGCGCACCCAAAGTGCTGCAGGGGCTGTTTCAGATCATCGAGACGGTGTTTGAGGTGCAGATTCGCCCCGACCAAGCGTCGGTGTGGCACCCCTCGGTGCAGTTTTTCCGCATTGAGCGCAGTGCCGCCCCTGGCCAGCCGCCAGAGCTGGTCGGCCAGTTTTATCTGGACCCCCCCGCCCGCGCAGGCAAACGCGGCGGCGCGTGGATGGACGACGTGCGCAGTCGCTGGCTGCGCCCCGACACCGCGCAGGTGCAGACCCCGGTGGCGCACCTGGTGTGCAACTTTGCTGATGCCGTGGGTGACCAGCCACCGCTCTTGACGCATGACGACGTCATCACCCTCTTCCATGAATTCGGCCACGGCCTGCACCACTTGCTGACGCGGGTGGATGAAAACGGCGTCAGCGGCATCAGCGGCGTGGAATGGGACGCGGTGGAGCTGCCCAGCCAGTTCATGGAAAACTTTTGCTGGGAATGGGATGTGCTCAAACACATGACAGCCCATGTGCAAACCGGCGAACCATTGCCGCGTGCGCTGTACGACAAGATGCTGGCCGCCAAGAACTTTCAAAGCGGCCTGCAAACGCTGCGCCAGATTGAGTTCGCCCTGTTTGACATGGAACTGCACGGCGCCGCGCAACCGGTGCAAGACGTGCAAGCTGTGCTCAACCGGGTGCGCGCCGAGGTGGCGGTGGTGCAGCCGCCCGCGTTCAGCCGCTCGGCGCACACCTTCAGCCACATTTTTGCGGGTGGTTACGCGGCCGGTTACTACAGCTACAAATGGGCCGAAGTGCTGAGCGCCGACGCCTATGCAGCCTTTGAAGAAACCGCCGCGCCCGACGGCAGCGTGAACGTGGAAACCGGCCGCCGCTACCGCCAAACGATTCTGGAAGTGGGTGGCAGCCGCAGCGCCATGGAGTCCTTCAAGGCGTTTCGCGGCCGTGAACCCACGCTAGACGCCTTGCTGCGCCACCAAGGCATGAACTAAGCTGTTGTGGCGTGGCTCCAAACTTGGTGGCCTGGTGGTGGGCTAACCCCGTTTTCGCAAGAAGGATCGTTGCATGCACTCTGTCCTGACCCTTATCGCTCGTCGCCAGCGCTTGGTGCTGGCCGCTGTGTGTCTGGCCACACTAGCTACTGCACAAGCGCAGCAGGTCTTTCGCCAAGTGCTGCCCGACGGGCGCGTGATCTTTACCGACCGCCCACCTGAACCTGGCGCCCGGGGTGTCAACACCACCGGCAGTGCCACGGGCTCGGCCAACAACGCGGGGGCCGGATTGGCCGGTTCTGGCAACGCCGCTTTGCCCTTTGAATTGCGCCAAGTCGTGCAGCGCTATCCGGTGACGCTGTACACCAGCAAAGACTGCGGCCCCTGCAGCGCGGCGCGCAACCTGCTCACCCAACGCGGCGTGCCCTTTACCGAGCGCACCGTGGAAACCAACGACGACATCGCCGCGCTGCAGCAACTCAGCGGCAGCAACAGCCTGCCTTTTGCCACGATTGGCACGCAGCAGATGCGTGGCTTCTCAGATTTGGCCTACCAGCAGTACCTGGATGCAGCCGGTTACCCCAAAACATCGCAGTTGCCCAACGCTTGGCGCAATGCACCTGCGTCGCCGCTGACGGCTGTCGCCAGCGCCCAGCGGCCCACGCCCAGCAACACTGCGACGGCTGCGCCGCCAGCCGACGCCCGCCCCAGCCCAGTGCCGCTGCCTGCGCCCGCTGGCCCGGGCCCCAGCAATCCGGCGGGCATTCGGTTTTAGCGCCGAGGCCCCGCCACGCTCTGCGGGCCTCAACGCACGGCCCTGCGGGTCTCAATGCACAGCCCTCCGGGCTTAGGCCCCCGGGTATTCGGTTTCGGTCACACCGGTTTCAGAGGCCAACAGGCTGCGGTGGGCGCGCTGATGCGCAAACACGCCCACTGTCACCACACCCGGCCAGTTGTTCACGCAGGACTCAAAGGCCAGCGGGTCGTGAATCTGCAGGCCTCGCACGTCCAGGATGTGCTGGCCGTTGTCAGTAACCAAGGGCCCGCCATGCGCGCCATGGCGTACGCGCGCCACAGGGCTGCCCGCCGCACCTGCGGCCTCACCTGCGCTGAAGCGCCGCGCAATGTGGTTGGCGGCCATGGGGATGACCTCAATCGGCACCGGGAACCGGCCCAACACGGACACCGCCTTGGATTGATCGGCAATGCACACAAATTCGCGACAGCGGGCAGCCAGAATTTTTTCGCGCGTCAGCGCCGCCCCGCCGCCTTTAATCATGTAGCCGCGCGAGTCAATCTCATCTGCGCCGTCCACATACAAAGCGAAATCTTCGTCGAGTGTGTTGGGGTCTAGCACCTCGATGCCCGCTTCGGTCAAGCGGGCGGTGGTGGCTTCTGAGCTCGACACCGCGCCGCGCAGCGGCAGACGCGCCGCGGCGAGAGCTGTGACAAAAAAATTGACAGTCGACCCCGTGCCCACCGCCAACACAGAGCCCGGCGGCAACACCCGCGTGACGTAGTCGCAAGCGGTGCGGGCTACGCGGTTTTTGAGTTCATCTTGGCGTGACAACATATTGACTCAGGCGTGTGCAAAGAGCCGGTGCTGGGCGCTGCGAGACAATCACAGCGGCCAGCCTTGCTGGCTTTTTTGGGTTGATGTGGCGCGATTGTCGCGGCCCCAACGCGTTCCGGGTAGGCACATGTCTTTGGTTCCCTATGGCCTCGCACGGCCCTTTTTGTTTGGCCTAGACCCCGAGGCCGCCCACGATCTGACCTTGGCCGCGCTGGCCCGCACCCAGGGCACCCCGCTGGCCTGGGCCTGGGCGCAGCATCAGGTGCAAGACCCCACGGTGGTGGCGGGCCTGACGTTTCCCAACCGCATCGGCCTCGCGGCGGGCCTGGACAAAAACGCCCGCTGCATCGACGGTCTGGCGCAAATGGGTTTTGGTTTTGTCGAGGTGGGCACCGTGACACCGCTGGCGCAACCCGGCAATGCCCGGCCCCGCATGTTTCGCTTGCCGCAGGCCCAGGCGCTGATTAACCGCCTGGGCTTTAACAACGACGGTTTGCAAGCTTTTCTGGCCAATGTGCAGCGGGCGCGCATTCGCCAGCCCTCGCAGCGGCACCGGCTGGTGCTGGGCCTGAATATCGGCAAAAACGCGGCCACACCCATTGAGCGCGCCGCGGATGACTACCACTTGGGACTGGCCGGCGTGTACCCCCACGCCGACTATGTGACGGTGAACATTTCCAGCCCCAACACCCAGAACTTGCGCAGCCTGCAAAGCGACGCCGCATTGGATGCCCTGTTAGACACGCTGATGAACCAGCGCGAAGCACTGGCCGCCCAGCACGGCCGCCAAGTGCCGCTGTTCGTGAAGATTGCGCCGGACCTAGACGACGCGCAGATTGGCGTCATTGCCCAAACTGCGGCCCGCTATGGCCTGGGATCAGCCGGCCAGGCCACCCAGCGGCTGGGCCTGATTGCCACCAACACCACCTTGTCGCGCACCGCAGTGCAAGGCCTGCCGCACGCACAAGAAGCGGGTGGGCTTTCGGGCCTGCCGGTGCGCGAAGCCAGCAACCGCGTGGTAGCTGCGCTGCGCCACGCCCTGGGCCCCGCTTTTCCCATCATCGGCGTGGGCGGCGTCATGTCAGCCGATGACGCCGTGGCCAAACGCCAGGCAGGCGCCGATCTGGTGCAGATCTACACCGGACTGATTTACAGCGGCCCGCCGCTGGTGAGTGCCTGCGCCCGCGCACTGCTTGCATACAAAAACCCTTAAACTACCAAGGGTAATCGCTGGCACGTGGTGGTGCGCTTCGACGCGCGGGCCTCGGCCGCGCATGGTAGTTTCCGCCGACAACCCTTAAAACAATGGCACTGACCGGACTGCGTTTGTCTTTGCGCCTGTGGCTTTTGCTGGCCTCTTTGGTGTCGGCATTGCCCCTGCTCGTCTTTGCGCTGTATACAACAAGCGCATTGGTGCACCAACACGCGGCGCAAGATCAGGCTGAAATGACCAA
This sequence comes from Comamonadaceae bacterium, assembly GCA_013297985.1. Taxonomy (GTDB): domain Bacteria; phylum Pseudomonadota; class Gammaproteobacteria; order Burkholderiales; family Burkholderiaceae_C; genus JAAFIY01. The sequence goes on from JAAFIY010000014.1 coordinate 43,435, forward strand.
GCACGCTGACGCCGTGGGTGCAGCGTTGCGCACCCGCATGGACGCAGCGTCCAATGTGCTGCAAACCATGGTGACCTCTGAGGCTGGCATTGGCCTGGACCTCTTGGGCGTCTACAAACACGCGCGGCGGGTGATGCTGTTGCAACCTGACGTGGTGGCCATTACGGCAGTGGCCCCCGATGGCCAGCAGGTCTTCAACACCTTGCGCCCATTTGCCGACCCCTTGCCCGTGTCGGCCATGTCGGTGCAAGAACGCCGCGTATTCAGCCATGGCGAGGTGGCCTATACGCCCCTGTACACCGGAGCGGTATCGGGCCTGCGGGTGATGGCCGTGGCCGTACCGCTGCGCGATGACCCGCGCACGGTGTATTCGCTGCGCATGAACCTGGGCACAGGCGCATTTTCGTCGGTGTTGGACAACCAGCCCTGGCCCGCAACTTGGACGGTGGCCGTACTAGACCCCAACGGCATCATCGCCGCGCGTAATCGAGATGCAGGGCGATTTGTCGGCCAGCGGGCCACGCAGCCAGTGCTAGACGCGATTGCCCGGCGCAATTACGAGGTGATCGATTCCGAAACCAAAGAGGGCTTCAAGGTACGCGCAGCCGTGCGGCCGATTCCGGGCACCGATTGGTTTGTGGCCATCGGCTCGCCCAAGATCAGCCCGTGGCAATTGCTGTGGGACAGCTTGGGCGGCCTGATGCTCGGCGGCGTGATGTGCCTAGCGCTGGGTTGGCTGGGCGCTTTGCTGATTGCCCGGCGCGTGGGCGGCCAACTCAGTGCAGCGGCAGCCGGGGGCAAGAAGGTGGCGGGCAGCCCCGTGCGCGAAATCGCCGAGCTGCGCGCGCAGGCCGACCAAAGCGCAGAACAGGCCCAGCAGCTCACGGCTCAGCTCAGCAGTGCGCAGCGCGATGCGTTAACCGGCCTGCCGACCCGGGCGGTGTTCGTCGAGCACGCCGCGCGCCTGCTGGCCCAATGCCCGCGTGAGCACGGCTGCGCGCTGCTGTTCATGGACCTGGACGGCTTCAAAGCGCTCAATGACCGTTTGGGTCACCAAGCCGGTGACGACGCGCTGGTGCGAGTGGGCCAGTTGCTGGTGCAGTCCACCCGCGGCGGCGACCTTTGCGCTCGCTTGGGCGGCGACGAATTCGTGGTGCTCACCCAAGCGCCGCACGAAGCCCTGCATGATCAATGCGACTTGATGGCGCAGCGCTTGGTGAAGGGCACTGCCGCCTTGGGCCAAGGCTTGGGCGCCAGCATTGGCGTGGCCATTGCGGTGCGTGATCAGTTGCTAGACGACTTGCTCGAGGCTGCAGACCAAGCCATGTACGCGGCCAAACGGGCTGGGCGCAATACCCATCGCTTTTATTGATCGAACCCTATTAAGCGGCCTGGCCAATCCAACGCCGCGCGTTGTGCCAAATCTGCATCCACGGGCTGGGGGCGTTGACGTTGCCGCCGCTCCAGCTCATCTGCACGTTGCGAAACACCCGCTCGGGATGCGGCATCAGCGCGGTGAAGCGGCCACATGGCGTGGTCACCCCGGTCAAGCCGCCCGCGCTGCCATTGGGGTTGGCGGGGTAGGCCTCGGTGGGCTGACCTGCGCCATCCACAAATCGCAAAGTGCCCAGCACCCGAGCCGCGTCGCCGCGCTGGCTGAAGTTGGCAAAGCCTTCGCCGTGCGCCACTGCAATCGGCAATTGGCTGCCCGCCATGCCCGCAAACCAGATGCTGGGCGAATCCATGACCTCGGCCATCACTAGGCGGGCCTCATAGCGTTCACTGCGGTTGGTGGTGAAGCGCGGCCAGGCTTCAGCGCCTGGGATCAGGGGCGCCAGCTCGGCAAACATTTGGCAGCCGTTGCACACGCCCAGGCCGATGGTGTCGGGCCGCGCAAAAAACGCGCTGAACTGGTCGGCCAAGGCGTGGTTAAAGGTGATGCTGCGCGCCCAGCCAATACCCGCGCCCAGCGTGTCGCCGTAGCTAAAACCGCCGCAGGCCACCAGCGCGGTGAAGTCGCGCAAATGCTGGCGCCCACCCTGCAAGTCGCTCATGTGCACGTCCACCGCCTCAAAGCCTGCGGCGTCAAACACCCAGGCCATTTCGCGGTGCGAGTTGACGCCTTGCTCGCGCAGCACGGCCACCCGGGGGCGTTGCGTCAAAACGGCAGGCGCTACATTTTTTGTAGCTACTTGGGCAGATAAATAGGGCGCATCAGCCGGTTTTTGCTTGAACGCTTCAGCCAGCGCGGCCTTGGGCTGCCAGCGCAGGCGCGGCATCAACGCGCTGCCGGTGCTGGCGTGTTCGGCGTCGGCGCCCTCGGGGTTATCGCGCTCGCGGCAGATCTTCCAGCTCACGCTGTCCCACACCTGCATCAAATCAAACAGCTTGGCGCCAAACACCTGTTTGGTATCGCGCCAGATGGTCAGCTCGCCCTTGCCCGCTTCTAGCGCGGCGTGTTCGGGTCGAGTCTTGCCAATGAAGTGGCTGCATTTGGCCAGGCCATGGCGGCGCAGGGTTTGCATGACCTCGTTGCGCTGGCTGGTGCGCACCTGGATGACAGCGCCCAGCTCTTCGGCAAACAGCGCGCTGCGGGTGAGTTCTTCGCGCCGGGCACTCACCTGGGTGCTCCAGTTTTTGGCGTCGCCCCACTCAGCGCGGCTGTCGGTGAGGCCATCGCTTTCGGTGATGAGCATGTCAATGTTCAGCGCCACGCCCACTTGGCCCGCAAAGGCCATCTCGGCGACGCAGGCCAGCAGGCCGCCGTCAGATCGGTCGTGGTAGGCCAGCACCTGGCCTGCCGAGCGCAAATCCGCGAAGGCAGTCAATAAATTTTTCAAGTCTTGGGGGTCAGACAGATCAGGCACGCCGTCCACCGTGGGGCAGCCCGCTTGTTCAAAGGCCTGCGCCATCACGCTGCCCGCCAGCCGGTTGCGGCCGTGGCCCAGGTCAATGAGCACCAGGGTGGTGTCGGCCTCAGTCGCATCGAGCTGCGGGGTGAAGGTGCCGCGTACATCAGCCAGGCTCACAAAGGCGCTGACCACCAAGCTGACGGGCGACACCACTTTGAGCGTGGCGCCATCGGGCTGCGGCACGCCGGTGCGCATCGACAAACTGTCTTTGCCCACGGGAATGCTGATGCCCAAGGCTGGGCACAGCTCCAAGCCCACAGCGCGCACTGAGTCGTATAGCGCGGCGTCTTCGCCGGGCTCGCCACACGCCGCCATCCAGTTGGCAGACAGCTTGACGCGGGGCAGTTCAATGGGCGCTGCAGCCAGGTTGGTGATGGCTTCGGCCACCGCCATGCGGGCGGCGGCTGGCGCGTTCAAAGCGGCCAGCGGGCTGCGTTCACCGATGGCCATGGCTTCACCGGCAAAGCCTGCAAAGTCGGCCAGGGTCACCGCGCAATCGGCCACCGGCACCTGCCAGGGGCCCACCATGGGGTCGCGGTGCGTAAGGCCGCCCACGGTGCGGTCGCCAATGGTGATCAAAAAGCGCTTGCTGGCCACGGTGGGGTGGCTCAGGGTGCGGATGACGGCTTCTTGCAGCTCGATGCCGTCCAGCGCCAGCGGGGTGGGGGTGCGCAACACGCGGGCCACGTCGCGGTGCATTTTGGGCGGCTTGCCCAGCAACACGTCCATGGGCATGTGCACCGGCAGTGGACTGGGCGCGGGGGCGTCGACACGGTCGATATCGACATCGCCCACTATTAACTCGCGCGCCTCGGTAGCGCGGCCCACCACCGCGAACAAGGCCCGTTCGCGCTGGCACAGGGCTTCAAACAGCGGCAGCGAAGCGGGCGCAATCGCCAGCACATAGCGCTCTTGGCTTTCGTTGCTCCAGATCTCTTTGGGGGCCAGCCCGCTTTCTTGCAAAGGCACGCGGCGCAAGTCAAAACGCGCACCGCGACCGGCGTCGTTCACCAGCTCAGGGAAGGCATTGCTCAGGCCACCCGCGCCCACATCGTGGATGGCGATGATGGGATTGCCCTCGCCCATGGCTTGGCAGGCGGTGATGACTTCTTGCGCGCGGCGCTGCATTTCGGGGTTGTCGCGCTGCACTGAATCAAAGTCCAAGTCAGCCCGGTTGTCGCCGCTGGCCAATGAACTGGCCGCGCCGCCGCCCATGCCAATGC
>JAAFIY010000140.1 GCA_013297985.1 Comamonadaceae bacterium
GGCCTACGCCCACAACCAAACGCTGCTGGTCAAAGAAGACCAAACCGTGCGCCGCGGGCAAAAGATTGCCGAGATGGGCAGCACCGATACCGACCGGGTCAAGCTGCACTTTGAAATCCGCCGCCAGGGCAAGCCGGTGGACCCGGTGCGGTACCTGCCCAACCGCTAAGGGCTGGCGGCTGGCCAGTGGCCATACAAGCACTTTTGCTATCGAATTTATAGCTGCTTGCGCAATTAAATAGGGCGCTAGCGGCTGATTGGGCTCAAAGGCTGCTTGCGCGGTGTCGCGCCTGCTCTGGCTGGCGCCGGGCCACGCATCGACAGCGACAATGCCGCCCATGTCTGAACTGATTGAACCCCCCGGCGCCGAGCAGACCGCTGACGCCCACGCCGCGCCTGAGCCTCCCGCCCCAATCGCGCCGCCGCGCCCCGCCGACGTCCCGGCCGACGCCCTGTACGTGCACGCCCTGGACATCGAAGCCAATGGCGTGGCCCGCCGCGACGACGGCAAGGTGGTGTTCATTGAAGGCGCTTTGCCCGGCGAATGGGTGCGTGCCAATGTGCATCGCAAAAAAAACAACTGGGAAGCTGCTTCGCTGCTGCAGGTGCATCGCGAATCGTCGCAGCGGGTGCGCCCGCCGTGTCCGCACTTTGGCCTGCACACGGGCGCCTGTGGCGGCTGCAAGATGCAGCATTTGCATCCGGCGGCGCAGGTGGCCATCAAGCAGCGGGTGCTGCAAGACAACCTATGGCACTTGGCCAAAGTGCGACCTGAACAGTTGCTGCGCGCCATCCATGGGCCCAGTGAGGGCTACCGCTGGCGGGCGCGCTTAAGCGTGCGGCATGTCATCAAAAAAGGCACGGTGCTGATTGGCTTTCATGAACGCAAAAGCCGCTACATCGCCGACATGCAAACCTGCAAGGTGCTGCCGCCCTGGGTGGATGCCCTGCTGATGCCCCTGCGCGGCCTAATCGCCAGCCTGGATGCACGTGACCAGGTGCCCCAGCTCGAACTGGCCGTGGGCGACAACGCCACCGCGCTGGTGGTGCGCCACCTGGTGCCGCTGACGGATGCCGACCGCGCCGCGCTGCGCGCCTTTGCCAAGGCCCATCCTGCTGCGCGCATTCAGTGGTGGCTGCAACCCAAGGGGCCTGATACGGTGCACTTGCTGGACGACAGCGCAGGGGCAGACGGTGAAGCACCACTGCACTACGCGCTGCCTGAATTTGATGTGGTGCATCCTTTCAAGCCCACCGATTTCACCCAGGTCAATCCGCACATCAACCGCGTGCTGGTGGGCCAAGCGCTGCGCTTGCTAGACGTGCAAAAACACGAGCGGGTGCTGGACTGGTTTTGCGGCCTGGGCAACTTCACCTTGCCACTGGCCACCCAAGCCGCGCAGGTGCTGGGCATTGAAGGCAGCCCCGCTTTGGTGGCGCGGGCGCAGGCCAATTGGCAGCTTAACCAACAGCGCAGACTTCAAACAAAAACGGCTGATACGCCTCATTTATCAGCCTTGGCAGCTACAGAATATGTAGCAAGAGACTTGTTTGAGATGACTCCTGAACAACTCGCCGCCGACGGCCCCGCGCCCAAGTGGTTGGTGGACCCGCCGCGCGAAGGTGCCTTTGCGCTGTGCAAGGCCCTGGTGGCCCTGTGCCAAGACCCGGCCTTGGCGCAAGGCGTGGTGCCCGCCTGGCAAGCACCGCAGCGCATCGTGTATGTCAGCTGCAACCCCGCTACGCTGGCGCGCGATGCGGGCTTGCTGGTGCACCAAGCGGGTTACCGCTGCACCGCAGCAGGCGTGGTCAACATGTTTGCGCACACCGCGCATGTGGAAAGCATGGCGGTGTTCGAACGGAGCCCCGCCCATGGCTGATACCCCCCACACCCAACAAGACCCGGTGGCTGTGGTGCAAGCCCAGCTTGACGCCTACAACGCCCGCGACATCGAGCGCTTTTGCGCCTGCTTTGCGCCTGACGCTCAGCTGTTTGATCTGGGCAGCCCCACGCCCACCACGGTGGGCCTGCTGGCCATTCGCCAGCGCTACCAAGCCTTGTTTGACCAATCCCCCGCCCTGCACAGCCGCGTGCTCAGCCGCAGCGCCTTGGGCGCCGCAGTGGTGGACGTGGAACTGATCACCGGCCGCCTGGGGCGCCCTGAGCCCATGCACCTGATGATGGTGTTTGAGGTGCACCAGGGCCTGATTCAGCGGGCCTACGCGGTGCGTGAGTAGCCCAAAGCCTGCGGCGGTCAGCGAGCCGTCGATGGCTCACTGACCCGCATCACCAGCCGCGCCTAGAACGGCAAGGGCAGGGTGCGCAGATCCTTGCGGGTTTCGACCAGCACCAGGGGCTCATCCACCACTTCGACCTTGGGCGGGCGCAGGCGCGGCGGGTGTACCGGCTTGGGTTCGGCGGCAATTGCGGCCTGGGCTGCGGCCACCCGCTCGGCGTCAGATTGCACCCAGTGCAAGCCCGCTTGCTGCGCGGTGTCGTGCAACTGCGCCAGCGGCAAATCAAAGGGCTGCACGGCAGGCAGCGCGGCGCGTGCGGGCGTGGTGGCAGCGGCAGCTTCGCTGGGTGCGGCTGCAGCGGCGCCTTCGCCGGATTCGCCGGAGTCGCGCGGACGGCGCGGGCGACGGTCACGCTCACCCCGTGGTTCGCTGCGGTCGGGGCGCTCGCCGCGCTCAAGGCGCTCAGCGGGGGGCAAGGCGGGGGCGTCGTCGCCTGGGGCCGCCAAGGCTTGGGCGGCACCTTGCACCACCGCATCGCTGGGCTGCGCGTCGCTTAAGCGAGCCACCGGGGCGAGGGTGCTGTCAGGCGAAAAGGCGCCGGCGGCGTTGGGTGGCACTTCGGCACCTTGGGTGGCCGTGGTGTCGGCTTCACGCGGCGCAGCGCCATCTTCTGCGGGGCGACGGCTGCGTTCACCGCGCTCAGGGCGGTCGCCACGGGGCGGGCGATCGCCTCGCGGGCCCCGGTCTGTGCGATTGCGGTTGCCGTTGCTGTCACGTTCATCACCCATGGGCGCCGGGGCTGAATCGGCAAAGGCGTTGGCCTCTAACGGGGTGCTGGCGGCAGGGCGTGCAGCAGCATCGTCGGCCAGCGGGGCCGCCGGGGCTCCTTGAGCACGGGCTTGCTGAGCGCGTTCGGCGTACACCGAGCGCGAGGCGCTGGGCTCGCGTGCGTCACGCGATTCGCGCGGCTCGCGGCTCTCACGGCCCTCGCGCGGCTCGCGTGGTTCGCGCGCTTCTCTTGGCTCACGGGCTTCGCCACGGGTGGCGTCGCGATTGCCGTCACGGCCGCCTTCGCGGTTACCGTCACGGCGCCCACCACGGCCACCCTCTCGGCCACCTTCGCGGCCACCTTCTCGGGCGGGTTCACGGCTGGCGTCTCGGTTGCCCTCAGGCGTGCCCGCTGTTTCGGTTGGGCGCTCGCGTGCATCGGTGCCTTCGGCGCTGCGGTTGTCTTTGCGGGGATCGCGCCGAGCGGCGTCGCCGTTGCGATCAGGGCGGGCTTCGCTGCGAGGTTCGCCACCACGGCCTTCTGGATTGCGGCCCTCACCGCGCCCTTCACCGCGTCCTTCACCACCGCGTCCCCCTCGGCCGCCTCGGCCACCGCGGTGGCCGCGCTCACCGTCACCACGGCCTTCGCGGCGACCTTCACCGCGCGGGCGCTCGCCGGTGCTGACGTTGCCCGGAGCGGGTGCGGCGTTTGCCGCTGCTGCGGGCGCAGGCGCTGCCACTGGCGCGGGCGCGCCAAACAGGCTCTTGATCCAGCCCATGAAGCCGCCGCTGGCGGGCTGCGCGACACCGCTCGGGGTGGCAGGCGCTACAGAAACAGGAGCGCTCACTGGCGTCTGGACGCCGGTGGTAGGCCGTTGGGCTTGTGAAGGTGCAGGCGCTGCTGCTTCGTCGGCCAGCTCGCGGTGCGGCGCGGGCTGATCCGGCAGCACGCCCTTGATGACTGGCGTTTGCTTGTTGGTGGGCTCTTGCGAACGGCGGGTGATGGTGGTGGCTTCTTCCACCAACTCGGCCATCGCGTAGCTGGCCGTCAGATTGTCCAAGCGCGGGTCGTCGTGCTTCAAGCGTTCGAGCTTGTAGTGCGGCGTTTCCAGCGATTTGTTGGGCACCAGCAGCACGTGGATGCGCTGCTTCAATTCAATCTTGGTGATCTCGGGCCGCTTTTCGTTGAGCAAAAAGCTGGCTACTTCCACTGGCACTTGGGCGTGCACGGCGGCGGTGTTGTCCTTCATCGATTCTTCTTGAATGATGCGCAGGATTTGCAGCGCCGAGCTTTCGGTGTCGCGGATGTGGCCGTCGCCGCCGCAGCGGGGGCAGGGGATTGAGGCGCCTTCGCTCAAGGCCGGGCGCAGGCGCTGGCGGCTCATTTCCATCAGGCCAAACTTGCTGATGGTGCCAAATTGCACCCGGGCGCGGTCTTGGCGCAAGGCGTCGCGCAGGCGGTTTTCCACATCGCGGCGGTTCTTGCTTTCTTCCATGTCGATGAAGTCAATCACCAACAGGCCGCCCAGGTCACGCAGGCGCATCTGGCGGGCCACTTCGTCGGCAGCTTCCAAATTGGTGCGGGTGGCGGTTTCTTCGATGTCGCCGCCCTTGATGGCGCGGGCTGAGTTGACGTCCACCGCCACCAGGGCTTCGGTGTGGTCGATCACGATCACGCCGCCGCTGGGCAGTTTCACTTCGCGTGAATAGGCCGATTCAATCTGATGCTCAATTTGGAAGCGGCTGAATAGCGGAGCGTCGTCGCGGTAGCGCTTCACACGCGGGGCGTGTTCGGGCATGACGTAGCCCACAAACTGCTTGGCCTGGTCGTAGATGTCATCGGTGTCGATGAGGATCTCGCCAATGTCGGCGTTGAAATAGTCGCGCATGGCGCGAATCACCAGCGACGATTCTTGGTAGATCAAAAACGCGCCTTGGCCTGCGCCGCTGGCCTCGTCTACCGCTTTCCACAACTTCAGCAGGTAGTTCAAGTCCCACTGCAGTTCTTGGGCGCTGCGGCCAATGCCGTTGGTGCGAGCAATGATGCTCATGCCGTTGGGGTATTCCAACTGGTCCATGGCTTCTTTAAGCTCGGCCCGGTCTTCGCCCTCAATGCGTCGGCTCACGCCGCCGCCGCGCGGGTTGTTGGGCATCAGCACCACATAGCGGCCCGCCAGGCTCACAAAGGTCGTGAGTGCGGCGCCTTTGTTGCCGCGCTCTTCTTTTTCCACCTGCACCAATAGCGATTGGCCTTCTTTGATCACGTCCTGAATGCGCGCCTGCGAAGGCGACACCCCAGGCGCAAAGTAGGCGCGGGCAATTTCTTTAAAAGGCAAGAAGCCGTGGCGGTCTTCGCCATAGTCCACAAAGCAAGCTTCCAGGCTGGGCTCTACCCGGGTGACGATGGCTTTGTAGATGTTGCCTTTGCGCTGTTCGCGCCCTTCAATTTCAACTTCGTAGTCGAGGAGCTTTTGCCCATCAACAATGGCCAGGCGCCGCTCTTCGGGCTGCGTGGCGTTGATCAACATGCGTTTCATGACGAGACCTTCTAATAAGGTGGCTGAGGGCCGTGTTGTTGACCCCACAGGGTGACAACTGGCACAGCCCGCAGACAGATGTGCAAACCGGCCGCTTGGCTTGCCGTTTAGGCGTCAAGCAGCCAAAGCGGGCCTTACGCCACGGCCACGGCCCGCCAGTCACATCCCTCGAAAAACCCTTGCATTGACGCGCACGTAGGCGCCGCCCCGAATTTGTCAATTCAGGCGGCGAAGCGTGGGCTTGAATGCGAGACTGCGTCCGCCGTGCAAGCGCCACCACCGGTGGTGGGCCAGATGCACGGGCAGCAGATGCACGCCGAGGGAGGCGGGCCACAGGCGCAGCAAGGGCTGTAACAGCCACTGCCAGCACAGGCACCACAAACTCCAAAAAGCCACGGCGTTTCTCGCTCTGTCGTCAAAGGCCGCAGGCAGCCAAACCGCTAGGGGTGGGGCTGCCGCAGCAGGGAACCTTGGAACATCACTCGGGGGCGGTGGCCTTGGGTTAAGCAAGACCCAACCGCATCGGACACGCCACGAAGCAGGGTTTGAGTCGCCATCCACGCCAACCGTGAACGCTGGACACCCATCACCTCACCCCTGTGCGCACCGCTTGTTGCCGCAGCGCCCGCGCCGTGTAATTGGGTGCGCAGCAGAACTAAACTTGGTTTCCGCCTGCACCCGCACAGCGTGGGTTTTTTGCCACAGCCTGATCATTATAAAGACCTCCCCCTTGCCAACGGATTCGGCGCAACCCGCACCCGCCCTGGCCGTGCGCTACCTGCAGGTAGACGACGAAGCGGCGGGCCAGCGGCTAGACAACTTTTTGCTGCGCCACCTCAAGGGTGTGCCCAAAACCCATCTGTACCGTGTGATTCGCTCGGGCGAGGTGCGGGTGAACAAAGCCCGCGCGCAGCCCGAGCAGCGGCTGCAAGCCGCCGATGTGGTGCGGGTGCCGCCCATGCGCGTCAGCGCTGAACGCGAGACGCCGCCAGAAGCCGCGCTGACCACCGCGCTGCCCCTGCTGTGGGAAGACGATCACCTGCTGGCCATCGACAAACCCAGTGGCGTGGCGGTCCACGGCGGCAGCGGGATTGCCTTGGGTGTGATCGAGCAGTTGCGCGCCCAGCGCCCGCAAGCCCGGACGCTGGAGTTGGTGCATCGGCTAGACCGAGACACCTCCGGCGTGCTGCTGGTGGCCAAAAAGCGCTCGGCGTTGCGAGCCCTGCAAGAGCAGTTCCGCCAGCGCGAAACCGGCAAGACCTATTTGGCCTTGGTGGCTGGGGCCTGGCCTGATCGGCTCAAGGTGATTGACCAATCGCTGCAGCGCTTTTTGCTCGAAGACGGCGAGCGACGCGTGCGCGTTGCCCCCTTGGAGGCCGAGGGCGCGCAGCGCGCCATCACCCTGGTGCGGGTGCGCCAACGGCTGACTGACCCAGCCGCCACCTTGCTGGAAATCACGCTCAAGACGGGCCGCACCCACCAGATTCGGGTGCATTTGGCGGGGGCGGGTCACGCCATCATTGGCGACACCAAGTACGGTGACGCTGCCGCCGATCGCCTCTGGGCCCGCCACGGGCTGCGCAGGTTGTTTCTTCATGCCTGGCGCTTACAGTTCGA
>JAAFIY010000141.1 GCA_013297985.1 Comamonadaceae bacterium
GTCCATCAGCACCTTGGAGCCCGCGCGAGCCGTGCGCATGAGCGTCGCGGTCTCGGGGAAGAGTTTGGCGAAATAAAAGCGCGCCGTCTGCAGTTTGGCCACATAGAACGGGTCGGTATTCCCAGCGGCAATCTGCTGCAAAGCCACTTGCGCCATGCGGGCCCAGAAGTAGCCAAACACCAAATGGCCCGCCACACGCAGGTAGTCCACTGCAGCAGCGCCCACTTCGTCGGCGTTTTGGAAGGCTTTGAAGCCCAGCTCGGTGGTGAACTTGGTGATCTGGTCGGCCAAGCCTGCCAGCGGGCTGATGAATTCGCTCATCTTTTCGTTGACGGCTTCTTCTTCAATCAGCGCGGCCACCAGCTTGCCGAATTTTTTCAGCGTGGCGCCGTTGTTGCCCAGCACCTTGCGGCCCAGCAAGTCCAGGCTTTGGATGGTGTTGGTGCCCTCATAAATCATGTTGATGCGGGCGTCGCGAACATACTGCTCCATGCCCCACTCTTTGATGTAGCCGTGGCCGCCAAACACCTGCATGCAGCCTGAGGTGGCCGTCCAGCCGTTGTCGGTGATGAAGGCCTTGACGATGGGCGTGAGCAAGGCCACCACTTCGGCGGCGTCTTTGCGGACTTTCTCGTCGGGGTGGTTCAGCTCGCGGTCAATCAGCAGCGCGCAATACAGGCTGAGCGCGCGGCCGCCTTCGGCATAGGCGCGGGCAGTCAGCAGCATCTTGCGCACATCGGGGTGCACCAAGATGCTGTCTGCGGGTTGGTCTTTTTGCTTGGGGCCTGTCAGGCTGCGGCTTTGCAGGCGGTCTTTGGCGTACGCCAGCGCGTTTTGGTAGGCCACCTCGGTCAGGCCCAATGACTGCATGCCCACGCCAATGCGGGCCGCATTCATCATCACAAACATAGCGTTCAGGCCTTTGTTGGGCTCGCCCACCATCGTGCCCACAGCGCCGTCCAGCGTCATTTGGCAGGTGGCATTGCCGTGGATGCCCATCTTGTGCTCTAGCCCACTGCAGAAGATGGGGTTGCGCGCGCCCAGGCTACCGTTGGCATTTACTAAGAACTTGGGCACCACAAACAGGCTGATGCCTTTGGTGCCTTGCGGCGCATCGGGCAAGCGCGCCAACACCAAGTGCACGATGTTGTCAGCCAGATCATGGTCGCCCGAGCTGATGAAGATCTTGCCGCCGGTGATCTTGTAAGTGCCGTCAGCCTGCGGCTCGGCCTTGGTGCGCAGCATGCCCAGGTCAGTGCCGCAGTGGGGTTCGGTCAGGCACATGGTGCCGGTCCATTCACCGCTGGTCAGCTTGGTGAGGTAGACCTTTTTCTGCTCCGGCGTGCCGTGGGCGTGCAGGCACTCATAGGCGCCATGCGTGAGGCCGGGGTACATCGTCCACGCCTGATTGGCGCTGTTGAGCATCTCGTAGAAGGCTTGGTTGACCACGATGGGCAAGCCCTGGCCGCCGTAGTCCGGGTCAGCCGCCAGCGCGGGCCAGCCGCCTTCCACATACTGCTTGTAGGCTTCTTTGAAGCCTTTGGGCGCACTCACCTCGTGGGTGGTTCTGTTGAGGGTGCAGCCTTCTTCGTCACCGCTGATATTGAGCGGAAAAATCACCTCGCTGGCAAATTTGCCGCCTTCTTCCAGCACTTGGTTGATGGTGTCAGCGTCTACTTCTGCATGGCGGGGCAGCGCGCGGAATTCGTCGCTGACCTTGAGCACCTCATGCAACACAAACTGCATGTCTCGAACGGGCGGGGTATAGGTGGGCATGGCTCAAGCTCTCCGAAAAAAAGCAAGCTCAGGAATGACCCGCACGGCGGGCTGCCGGGGCAGGGACGGGATGGGGGCGGGCGCCGCGCGCCAAGGCGCTGGCTTGCGGGGCATCTGCAGGGGTCAGGTAGCGGGCGATGGCGTGCTCAAAGCCGCGCACCGCGCGCTCAATGGAGGCGGGTGCCTGCAAAAAACGCGCTTCGTAGTGCAGGGCCAAGATGAGGCCGTGGATTTCAAACAGCAGCTGGTCAGCGTCCACCTCAGGCCGCAGATGGCCTTGGGCGCGGGCTTGGACAATGGCGCGGCGGATGGCCGCCAGCCAAATGCGCACTGAGCCGGCCAGCTCGTCGCGCACCGGGCCGGGTCGGTCGTCAAACTCCACCGCGCCGCTGATGTACAGGCAGCCTGATGTCAGCTCAACCGAGGTGCGCTGCATCCAGCGTTCAAACAGTTCGCGCAGGCGTGGCAGGCCGCGCGGGGCCTGCATGGCGGGCGCAAACACCTCGGCTTCAAAACGCTGGTGGTATTCGCGCACCACCGAAATCTGCAGTTCTTCGCGCGAGCCAAAGTGGGCAAACACGCCGGATTTGCTCATTTGTGCCACTTCGGCCAGGGCGCCGATGCTCAAGCCCTCCAAGCCCACCTGTGCGGCCAGGCTCAGGGCCGCGTCGACGATGGTGGCCTTGGTTTGCTGGCCCTTGTGGGCCTGGCGCGTGCCGCCTTGGGCCGCGCTGTGGGCGGCATCGGCAGCGGCGTCGGCCACGGGCTGAGAAGACATGGAAGCGGTCACGGTGCGGGTAAATCCACGCGCCACCCACCGGGCGGCACAAAAAAAGAACGACCGTGCTATTTTGATTAAAAAAGCACGATCGTTCGTTTTTTTGGGCTCGCGCCCTGCACCTCTAGAGCCGACTTCCTAAACCCGAGTCGGGAAAACGCGGACGCGGTCGCTGCCGGGCTGTCATCGCCTTGTCATCTACGGCCCAGTCGGCAGGCTACCGCCAGCCAGGCACTCCCCCGATTGCGCCTACAAGCCGCCCGCTTTGTAGGCGTGCACCACTTGGCGCTGCTCGCCCAGGCCCTCGATGCCCAGCGTCATCACGTCGCCTTTCTTTAGGTACAGCGGCGCGGCCACGCCGTCTTTCTTCACGCCCATGCCCACACCGGGCGGGGTGCCAGTGGTGATGATGTCGCCGGGCATTAGCGTCATGAAGCGGCTGACATAGCTCACGATCTCAGCCACGCCAAAGATCATGGTTTTGGTGCTGCCGCTTTGCATGCGCTGCCCGTTCAGGTCCAGCCACATCTTGAGCTTTTGCGGGTTGGGCACTTCGTCGCGGGTGACCAGCCACGGCCCGATGGGGCCAAAGGTGTCGCAGCCCTTGCCCTTATCCCAGGTGCCGCCGCGCTCTAGTTGATATTCGCGCTCACTCAGGTCGTTGATGGTGCAGTAGCCCGCCACATGCTGCAGGGCTTGCGCCTTGCTCACATAGCGCGCGGTGGCGCCGATCACCACGCCCAGCTCTACTTCCCAATCCGATTTGACCGAGCCTTTGGGCAGCATCACCGCATCGTCAGGGCCCTGGATGCAACTGGTGGCCTTTTGAAACACGATGGGCTCTTTGGGGATGGGCATGCCAGCTTCAGCCGCGTGGTCGGCGTAGTTCAGGCCAATGGCGATGAACTTGCCCACCCCTGCCACAGGACAACCCATGCGCGGGCTACCTTTGACGGCAGGGAGCTTGTCAGCCTTGAGCTTGGCCAGCTTGGCCAACGCTTTGTCGCCCAGTTGATCGGGACCGATGTCTGCCACCACCGCGCTCAGGTCGCGCAGGGTGCCCGTGCTGTCAACCAAGCCCGGCTTTTCTTTGCCGGGTTTGCCGTATCGAACCAACTTCATCTTGATGTCTCCGTGTGTTGGGTTTAGATGCTGATGCCGCCGTCAATCGTATAGACCTGCCCGGTCACAAAGGCCGACTCGTCGCTGGCCAGGTACACCACCAGCGGCGCAATCTCATGTGCTTGCGCCAAGCGCCCCAGCGGCTGGCGGGCCACAAAGGCCGCGCGGGCCGCCACCGGATCAGCATTGGCGTTGATGCGATCTTGCAGCGAAGGTGTGTCCACCGTGCCCGGTGCAATCGCGTTGCAGCGCAGGCCCTGGCCCACATAGTCGGCCGCGACGGATTTGGTCAGGCCAATCACCGCCGCCTTGGTGGCGCCATAAATGAAGCGGTTGGGCAAGCCCTTGATGCTGCTGCACACGCTGGCCATGTTGATGATGCTGGCGCCCCGGCCCGCTGCTGCGCTGGTCAGCAGCAAGGGCAGGGCGCATTGGATCATCCAAAACTGCGAGCGCACATTGAGGTCAAAGCCCTGCGCCCACTGCGCGTCGGTGGCTTGGGCGATGCTGCCGTTGTGCACCAGACCGGCGCAGTTAAACAGCGCATCCAGCGCGCCCAGGCCCGACACGGTGCGCTCAATGGCGTCTTTGTGGGTGACATCTAAGACAGCGGTAGACACGCCGGGCACATCGCGCAGCCCGTCGAGCAGCGCGGGGTTGACATCGGTGGCCAGCACCTGCGCACCGGCAGCGGCCAAGGCCACCGCGCTGGCGCGGCCAATACCCTGGCCCGCGGCGGTCACCAGCACCCGCTTGCCCGCCATTCGCGTGGAAGTGTTCATTGGGGTTACTCCTGTCAAATCAATAGGCTTCACGTGGGATTATTCAAATTGGTCTGACCACTTGACCAGACCAGACAAACCCCAACGCGCCCGCGCCCAGCCGTTTGCCCAAGCACCATGCCGCTACAAGCCGTAGCCAGCCATCGCCTGTATCGCCAAATCGCTGAGCAACTGCGCGGCTTGATCGAGGCCGGCGAATGGGGCGCGGGTGATCGCTTGCCCGCTGAGCGCGATCTGGCACAACAACTGGGCGTGAGCCGGCCCAGCGTGCGTGAGGCCCTGATTGCGCTGGAAGTGCAAGGCCTGGTGGAGGTGCGGACCGGCTCGGGGGTGTATGTCAGTGCTCAGGGGTCGCGCCTTTCGCGCTCTGGGGGCACTGCGGTGGATCAAGCCGACTGGGGGCCGCTGGCCCTGATGCAAGCGCGCCTGCTGGTTGAAGCCGAGGTGGCGGCGCTGGCCGCCCGCCATGCCCAGCCTCAACACATCAAAGCCCTGACCCAAGCGGTGCGCGAACTCAAAGCCCGCGCCCGCAGCAACCAGCCCGCGCGTGCAGCAGACGAAAACTTCCACCTGGTGTTGGCCGAAGCCTGCGGCAATGAAGTGCTGGCCGACACCGTGCGTCAATACTGGCAAAGCCGACGCAGCCCGCTGTTCGAGCGCCTGGGCGATCACTTCGAATCAGAAGCCACCTGGACGCACGCCTACAACGAACACTGCGAGGTGCTAGCGGCCGTGCGCGCCCATGACGCCGTCGCCGCGCGCCGCGCCATGCGCCAACACATCACCCGCGCCACCGACAGCTACAGCATCAGCTGGGCCAAGGCACAGCCGCCGCCCCCAGCACAACGCAATGCGGCGTAGCGAACCCAAGCCCTACATCCAAAAGCGCCAGATCGCCCTGTTTTATTGCGCAAGCAGCTATCAAAAACATAGCGTTTGAGTTGTCAGTCGAGCTACCCACCACAAGCAAAGGAGACTTTCATGACCCCGTTTTTTACCCTTCGACGTCGCTTGGGCCAATCGATGCTGGCGGCCGCCGCGCTGGCCGCTAGCTGCCTGCCCATGGGTGCTGCCCAGGCGCAAACCAAGCTCAAGTGGGCGCATGTCTATGAGACCTCCGAGCCCTATCACAAGTGGGCGGTGTGGGCGGGTGAAGAACTCAAAAAGCGCACCAATGGCAAGTTTGAAATCCAGGTCTTTCCGGCCAGCAGCCTGGGCAAAGAAACCGACATCAACCAAGGCCTGCAATTGGGCACGGTGGACATGATCTACACCGGCGCCTCATTTGCAGCACGTAGCTTTCCGCGCCTGGCGGTGAGCTACTACCCGTTTACCTTCCGCGATGCCGACCATGTGATCGCCTACAGCAAGAGCGATATTTTTCGCGAGCTGATCGACGGCTACAAACAGCGCACCAACGGCAACACGGTGACGGCGCTCACCTACTACGGCGTGCGCCACAGCACCAGCAACAAGCCGTTTAACAACTGCGACGAAATGCGCGGCCTGAAGATGCGGGTGCCCGACGCGCCTGCCTACACCGCGCTGCCCCGCGCCTGCGGCGCCAACCCCACGCCGATCGCCTTTGCCGAGGTGTATTTGGCGCTGCAAAACGGCACGGTGGACGCGCAAGAAAACCCGCTGCCCACCATTGAGGCCAAGAAGTTCTTTGAGGTGCAAAAGCACATCATCCTCACCGGTCACATCGCTGACGCGCTGCTGACCATCGTCTCGCCCATGACGCTGGCGCGCATGAGCCCCGCCGAGCAAAAGATCTTGAGCGACATCACGCAAGAAGCAGCCGTGAACGCGACCAACGAAATCCGCAAGCGCGAAGGCGAACTGGTAGCCGAGTTCCGGCAAAAGGGCATCAACATCATCACCGTGGACCGCAACGCGTTTCGTGAGCGGGTGCTGCGGGCGATTGATTTCCCGTCAATGGGGCTTGAAAAGCGCGACTGGGATCGCGTGGTGAATCTGCGCTGAGCACAACAGTCCTTTTGCCGCCAGTGAGCACCCCCAACACCGCGTCCGCCGGCGCAACAGACCCGGCAGCAAATGACCCCTTGAGCGGCCCCGCCGTGATGGGGGCCGACGGGCAGTTCCACATCGAAGACGAAGCGGTGAGCTTTGCCGACACGCCCTGGGAGGCCTGGGGCGCGCTGGTGCTGTTTATGTTGCTGGGTGGCACGGTGTTCACCCAGTTTTTTACCCGCTACGTGCTCAACGATTCAGCGGCGTGGACGGAAGAAATCGCCCGCTATCTGCTCATTGGCACAGTGTTTGTCGGCGCCGCCATTGGCGTGGCGCGCAACAACCACATCCAGGTGGACTTTTTCTACCGCTTCATGCCCCGACTGCTGGCGCGGGTGGTGGCCACAGCGGTGGATGTGTTGCGCACTGGCTTTTATGCCGCTGCGTGCGTGCTGATGGTGCTGATGATGCAGCGCCTGGGCAACAACTCGCGCATGACCATGGTGGATTTGCC
>JAAFIY010000142.1 GCA_013297985.1 Comamonadaceae bacterium
TTGAGCTGGGCGAACTTGTCGCCAAGCCACGCCTGTTTGCGTTGCACTTGGGCTGCGCTGTAGGGCTCTTGGTTGGCGTAAAAGCGCCGCCCCGGCAGCGCCAAGTTCAGCACGTTGGCAGTGGCCGCTACCAAGGTGCTGGCTATGCGCGGCGCAGGCATTTGGGCTGCTTCGGCCTGTTTATAAGCCTAGTGCGCTACAAAATCAGTAGCGTGTTTGCAGCGGATCAGGCTGCGCGCCGGGCTTGCGCTTGGGCTTTTGGTTTTGTTTGCCCATGCGCATGCTGTCGATGCTGGTGCGCATCGGGTCAGGCTGACCCGCCGGGCCAGTGGGGCGCGGCGGGCGGTCGCGGCGGGCGGCGAAGTTGTTGGTTTTGAGCGGATCAATGTGGGCTGGCAGGGCGTCCGGGTCACGGGGCGCACGTGGGCCGCGGTCAGTGCGGGGCCCGTAGCTGTCGCCGCGATCCGGGCGGGGCGCATAGCCGTCACCACGATCTGCGCGCGGGGCGTACCCGTCACCGCGCTCAGTTTGCGGCGCATTGGGGTCGCGCTCGGGGCGCGGGGCGTTGGGGTCACGCGGGGGGCGGTTGCCGCCTTGGCGGGCTTGGTAGCCATTGCGGTCGCGGTTGTCGTTGCGGTTGCCATTGCCGCCCTGGCGTGGGCCGTTGTGGCGGGGCGGGCGCGGGCCCTGGCCTTCGTGGCCGTGCGCGGCCCCGTTGTGGGGTGCGCCTTCCATGCCACTACCTTCGCCCATGGGGGCTGCGGCGTGGTTAGCGCCTTCGGCATGGCTGCCGTCAAAGGCTTGGCCGTCCGGTGCGGGGCCGTTGTAGGCCCGAGGGGGCCCGTCACGGCGCTGGCCATTGGGGCGGTTGCGGGGTTTGTTGCGGCTGCGGCGATTGGCGTCACCGCCTGATCCATTTCCGCCACCACCGCCGCCGCCCGTGCGGCCTGCGCCTTCGGTGGCTTTGCGTTCGCGGATGCGCTCAAACATCTCAGAGCGGGCAGCTTTGGCGGCGGCGTTCATGGCTTCGCGGCTGGGCGGCCGACCTGCACCGCCCCACAGCACTTGGCGGCCCATGGCGATGGGCTCGGCTTGCTCGCCCTCTTCCGCGCCAAAGCCGTCGATGATCTGCACCGGAATTTCTTGTCGGGTGAAGCGTTCCACGCCTTGCATGAAACCTTCTTCATCCAGGCACACAAAGCTCACCGCCTGGCCTTCGGAGCCTGCGCGGCCAGTGCGACCAATGCGGTGCACGTAGTCTTCCGGCACGTTGGGGATGTCAAAGTTCACCACGTGCGGCAGGTCTTCAATGTCAATGCCGCGGGCGGCAATGTCGGTGGCCACCAGCACCCGCAATTCACCGGCCTTGAACTGGCCCAGTGCTTCGGTGCGAGCGGCTTGGCTTTTGTTGCCATGCAGTGCCATGGCGCTGATACCGGCAGTGTTCAAAAAGTCAGCCACCTGGTTGGCGCCAAACTTGGTGCGGGTAAACACAAGCACCTGGCTCCACTGGTGCTGGGTAATCACATGGGCCAGCAGGTCTTTTTTGCGGTTGCGGCCCACCGGGTGAATGGTCTGCGCAATGCGCTGCACCGTGGTGTTGCGCGGGGTGACTTGCACCTCTTGCGGATTGCGCAGCAGGCCTTGCGCCAGGGCGCGAATTTCGTCGCTGAAGGTGGCCGAAAACAGCAGGCTTTGCTTCTCAGCGGGCATCAGCGCCAGGATTTTTTTGACGTCGTGGATGAAGCCCATGTCGAGCATGCGGTCAGCTTCATCCAGCACCAAAATTTGCACGGTGGACAAGTCCACGCGGCCCTGGTCTTGCAAGTCCAGTAAGCGGCCGGGGGTGGCCACCAAGATATCAACGCCTTCGCGCAAACGTTCAATTTGCGGGTTCATGCCCACACCGCCAAAAATGACGGTAGACGTCAGCGGCAAGTGCTGGCCATAAATGCGCACCGACTCTTCTACCTGAGCCGCCAGTTCGCGGGTGGGCGTGAGCACCAGCACCCGCACACCCTTGCCGCCAAAGCGGCTGCGCGCGGCAGGGGCCAACGACAAGCGATGCAGCAAGGGCAAGGTAAAGGCGGCCGTTTTGCCGGTGCCGGTTTGCGCGCCGCCCAGCAGGTCGTGGCCTTGCATCACGATGGGAATGGCTTGCGCCTGGATGGGGGTGGGCACCGTGTAGCCCTGTTCGCGTACCGCCTGCAACAGGGCCGGGGCGAGGTTCAGATCATCAAAGGTCATGGAAAGGTGCCGCTATAGGGCACAAGTGACCGGCGTCCGGCCGCGCGTCAGCACAAAAAGAAGGGGGTGCGCGGTTCAGTCAATGGAGCCGGGCGTTGGGTTGGTGGCTTGCTGTTTCGGCGTGCGCTTTGCCAAAAGCGCCCCGACAGGTTGCAAACCCCAGCACCATGCTGGTGTTGCAGATGACTGTGCTGCAACGACACGCATTGTGGCACGGAAGGACCGGGGCGCTGGGAGTCGGCGGGTGTCAACTGATAATCAACAACTTCACTTTGCTTGGAAACAACGCCAATGGCGCAGTACGTCTTCACGATGAACCGGGTGGGCAAGATCGTCCCGCCCAAGCGACAGATCCTTAAAGACATCTCGCTGAGTTTTTTTCCGGGGGCCAAGATTGGTGTGCTGGGCTTAAACGGCTCGGGCAAATCCACGCTGCTCAAGATCATGGCCGGGGTGGACAAAGAAATTGAGGGCGAAGCCACGCCCATGCCCAATCTGAAGATCGGCTATCTGGAGCAAGAGCCCAAGATTGCCCCTGACCTGAACGTGCGCCAAGCGGTCGAACAAGGCATGGGCGAAGTCATGGCGGCCAAGCAGCGCTTGGAAGAGGTCTACGCTGCCTATGCGGAAGAGGGCGCCGACTTTGACGCCCTGGCCGCTGAGCAAGCCAACTTGGAAGCCATCATTTCCACCGCCGGTGATGATGTGGAACACCAAATGGAGATCGCGGCCGACGCCCTGCGCCTGCCGCCCTGGGACGCCACCATCGGCAAGCTCTCTGGCGGCGAAAAACGCCGCGTGGCTCTGTGCCGCCTGCTGCTGTCCAAGCCCGACATGCTGCTATTGGACGAGCCCACCAACCACTTGGACGCCGAGAGTGTGGATTGGCTTGAGCAGTTCTTGCAGCGATTCCCCGGCACGGTGGTGGCCATCACTCACGACCGCTACTTTCTAGACAACGCAGCCGAATGGATTTTGGAACTGGACCGTGGCCACGGCATCCCCTGGAAAGGCAACTACAGCACCTGGCTTGAGCAAAAAGAAGCCCGCCTGGTGCAAGAAAAAAGGGGCGAAGAAGCCCGCGCCAAAGCCCTGCGCAAAGAACTGGACTGGGCGCGCCAAAACCCCAAAGGCCGACAAGCCAAAAGTAAGGCCCGCTTGGCGCGGTTTGAAGAGCTGTCGAGCTTTGAATACCAACAGCGCAACGAGACGCAAGAAATCTTTATCCCCGTGGCTGAACGCCTGGGCAACGAAGTCATTGAATTCAAAGGCGTCAGCAAAGCCTTTGGCGAGCGGCTGCTCATTGACAACCTGAGTTTCAAGGTGCCGCCGGGCGCCATCGTGGGCATCATCGGGCCCAACGGCGCGGGCAAGTCCACGCTGTTTCGCATGATTGGCGGGGTAGAAAAACCCGATAGTGGCGACGTCGTCATCGGCAGCACCGCGCAGTTGGCGTTTGTCGATCAAAGCCGCGAGGGCTTGGCGGGCGACAAAACAGTGTGGGAAGACGTCTCGGGCGGGCTGGACATCATCACGGTGGGCAAGTTCCAAATGCCCAGCCGGGCCTATTGCGGGCGGTTTAACTTCAGCGGTGGCGATCAGCAGAAGAAGGTGGGGCAGCTGTCTGGCGGCGAGCGCGGGCGCCTGCATTTGGCCAAGACCCTGATTGCTGGCGGTAACGTGTTGATGTTGGACGAACCGTCTAACGACCTAGACGTAGAAACCCTGCGCGCACTGGAAGACGCCTTGCTGGAGTTTGCGGGCTCGGTGATGGTGATCAGCCACGACCGGTGGTTTTTGGACCGCATTGCCACCCACATCCTGGCCTGCGAAGGCGACAGCCAATGGGTGTTCTTCAACGGCAACTACCAAGAATACGAAGCCGACAAGCGCAAGCGCCTGGGCGACGAAGCGGCCAAGCCGCATCGGGTGCGCTACAAAGCGCTGAAGTAAACCAGCGTTTAGTGTCGGGCTGGGCCGAATGCCACACAATGCAACTCTCGCAACCAACGGTTGAGACAAGTGGCCCCGCCTGTGCGTGACATGCTTAGCAAAGTCGATCAACTGTCTTTGTACCGCGAAGCCCTGACCCAAGCGGTCAGCACCGCCGAAGGCTTGATGCGGCGCTTGCTACAAGCGGCTCGCAGCGCCCTGCAAGAGCGCGACGCGCGGTCAAGTGACTACCACGAGCGCAACCAAGTCAGCCACGCGCTGTATGCGCTGATGCGCCACGAAGACCGCTTGGCTGCGGCCTACCCCAAGGCCTTGGCCGATGCGATTGCGCTCACGGGCGAAAGTGGCCGACCCTTGGTGCGCCACGGGCCTGGCTTGCGCTTTGATCAAATTGAGCGGCTCGACGACAACCAACTGCGCGACCAAGTCGAATTGGCCCGCGCCCACCAGGGCGTGCAACGCGCGGCGCAAGTCGATTTGGGCGAGTTAGATGCGCTTATCAGCGCCGCACAAGGTCTGCAGTACGTGCAGCCCGAGCGCAATCCCTTGCGTCCCGACGCCTACCTGCGCGCCTTGTACGACGCCGTGGGCACCACCCAAGTGGGTGCCGATGTGGCCATGTTGTGGATGCGCCATTTGTGTGACGCGCTCGGCGAAGAACTCGGGCCCTTGTACGTGGCCATGTCAGACCGGCTGAACGCCAGCGGCCTGGTGCCCCTGAGCGAACAGGCGCCTGGTATGTCCTTGAGTGAGCTGGTTGAACCCGACCAGCGCTTCGGTGACTTTGCCGATTCGGGCTATGCCGCTGGCATGGAAGTCGTCGACGGTGATGGCTTGCTCACTGT
This sequence comes from Comamonadaceae bacterium, assembly GCA_013297985.1. Lineage (GTDB taxonomy): Bacteria > Pseudomonadota > Gammaproteobacteria > Burkholderiales > Burkholderiaceae_C > JAAFIY01. The sequence continues at coordinate 5,046 of JAAFIY010000142.1, forward strand.
GGACAAGCTGCGCTGGCTGCTGTCGGGCGACGGTGGGGCCTCGCAAGGCGCAACTGATGACCAGGCCGCGCAGGGCTACGCCGCAGAGGGGTCAGGCGACAGCGGTTTTCGCTCGACCGAACCTGGCGCGCTCAAAGACTTGGGTCGTAGCACCCAGCCCGGTGCGCTGACCGGCGACGCCTTGCGCACTCGCCTGCGCAAAGATGCCCGCGGGGTGCTGCAGGTGTTGGCGCTAGAGGTGGTGGAGCTGATGCTCAAACACCTGAGTGACGACGCCCGACTGTTGCCGCCCGTGCAGGCGCAGGTGCGCGCGCTAGAGCCCTCGTTGCTGCGTTTGTCGGTGATTGAGCCGCGCTTTTTTGTCGACCGCGCCCACCCCGCGCGGCGGCTGCTGGACGAAGTGGCCGAGCGTGGGCTGGCCTTTGATGACGTCAGCGCGCCCGGGTTGGGTAATTTCTTGAAACCCGTGCAAGCAGTCAGCGGTGCGCTGACCAACATGACCATCGACAGCGCCATGCCCTTTGAGGCGGCGCTGTCGGCCCTGCAAAAAGCCTGGCGCGACCGCGCAGGCGCGCCTGCCGATCCGCGTGTGCAAGCCGCAGCAGCTCTGCGATCGGCCGAACAACGGCATCTATTGGAGCAGCGTTTTCGCGCCGAGATCGTGGCTGCGCCCGATGCGGCGCAAGTGGGCGCCGAAGTGATGGGCTTTTGCTCGGGCTCTTGGGCGCGGGTGTTGGCGCACGCCACCTTGGCAGACCGGCAAGCCTTGGCCGACCCAGGCGGTTACCGCGCCGCCATGCGCGATTTGTGGTGGTGCGCGCAACCTCAGTTAACGCGCCACCAAGGCGCTCGGCTTGAAAGGGTGCTGCCAGAGCTTCTGCAGACCCTGCACAAGGGCCTGCAAGAGCTGGGCTGGCGCGACGCGCCGCTGGGGGTGCTGACGCAACGTCTGCGTGCCTTGGCTGAGGCGGCTCACCCTGGTCTGGGCTTTATTGCGCCCAACCGGGGTGACGAAACGGTGCAGCCCCTGGGCCACGCCTTCAACTGGCCCGATGACCTGCCCTGGATGACACCCGCTGAGCGCAATCTGTCGCACTACCACACCACCTTGCAAGCAGCACCCAACACCCGCTTGGCCACCGGTGCCGGCCCCGGCTTGCCCGCGCCGCCCTCGGGCACGCTAGAGCTGCGGTCGTGGGTGGACCTGTGGCGCGAAGGCTATCCCAGCCGCATGCAGCTCATCTGGGCCACGCCACACAACACCTTGTGCTTGTTTGCTGATGGCCAGGGGCAGGTGATGTCGCTGCCGCGCAAAGTGGTCGACGCTGCTGTGCAGCATGGCGAACTGCCGGTGGTGGCCAACATGCCCTTGGTGGACGCGGCCTTGGACGCTGTGGCGCGCCAAGCCATGCGCAACAGCCTAGACGTGGTGCTTTAACGCGGGCGCTTTAGCC
>JAAFIY010000143.1 GCA_013297985.1 Comamonadaceae bacterium
CCCGCCCATGAAGCGCCCTGCGCTGCCTGCGCCCAAGGCGGCAGCCCCCGGTACTGCGTCAAAACCGGCTGCTGCGCCCTCCAATAGGCCCGAAGCAGCTACAAAACCTGTAGCAAAGCCTGCAATGGGGCCTGCGGCAGCCAAAGCCGCTACGGCAGCGCCCAAGGCTGCACCCGCACCTGCACCCGCGCCTGCGCCCAAGGCGGCTGCAGCAGCTTCAGACGACGATTGGGAAACGTTCTAAGCCCTCGTCCTTCAGGGCACGATCTGCACGCCCTTCCAAAACGCCACCCGATCGGCCACTGCCTCAGCCCCGGGTTTAGGGCTGGCGTAGTACCAAGCCGCATCGGTGTTCATTTCGCCGTCTACCAGCAGGGAGTAGTAGCTGGCGGTGCCTTTCCATGCACAGCGGGTGCTGTGATTGCTGAACGTGATGTAGTCGCGGTTCAGGCTGCTCAAAGGAAAGTAGTGGTTGCCTTCCACCACCACGGTGTCAGAGCTTTCGGCGATGACGGCGTTTTTCCAAATGGCTTTCATGGCTGACCTTGATTGGGGTTGTGGCTACAGAGTTTGACGGTAACGCGCCAGCATTTCGTCCTGCGTTTCCCACGCGGTGCCGGGGCTGGTGCGGTCAGCGATTTGGTCGCGCAGCATTTCACCCATGCTGGGCAGGGTGGCGCGGTCGATGTGCAGGGCTGGGTTCCACAGTTGCGAGCGCATCAGCGCCTTGGCGCAGTGCAAGTAGCAGGCCTGCACGGCAATGCGCAGCACCAGCGGCGGCACCCGGCGCTGGCCGCTGAGTTGATCGGCGCAGCGTTCACGCTCAGCCGCGTCGGTGGACAGCGTGGCGCGGCCATTGACGCGCAAGGTCTCATCCACGCCCGGCACCAGCAGCAGCAAGCCAATCTGCGGGTTGTGCAACAGGTTTTGCAGCGTGTCTAGGCGGTTATTGCCCGGCGAATCGGCCAGCAGCAGGGTGTGGTTGTCCACCACCTGCACAAACCCCGGCGCGCCGCCACGCGGTGAGCAATCGGCGCCGCCCGGGCCGCCAGTAGAAAGCACCGCAAACGGCGACAAGGCCACAAAGCGGCGGGCGTGGGCGTCTAGCGCGGGCAATTCTTTGAGCACCGAGCGTTCGCGCGCGGCCGGATACGCCGCGCGCAGTTGCTCAATGCCGGTGATTTCAGACATGGCTGCGCTCCTTTGTCAGCAAGAAGAACCGGCACCGCATGCGCCATGATGGCAGCCTTGGCACCGCAGGAAATACTTATGTTGACACCCATTGACATCCACATCGGCACGCCCGGCAAGCCCTGGGGGTCCGCCGACATTGCCCAGTGGCGCGCCCAGCAACCGGTGTTGCGCAGCCACGCCCAAGACGTGTTGCAGCCCTTGGCTGAAATGGCGCAGCACAGCGGCGAATGGGCCTTGCTGCCCTATGGCCACATCAGCTACGGCACTGATCACTATCCGCTGCAAGCGCTGCGCAGCGCGCACTGGCAGCCGCACCTGCCCGCCGTGCTGGTGACAGGCGGGGTGCATGGCTACGAGACCAGTGGGGTGCACGGCGCTTTGGCGTTTGCGCGTGACCATGCCCGTGCGTTTGCGGGCCGCATCAACTTGCTGGTGGTGCCTTGCGTCAGCCCCTGGGGCTATGAGCGCATCCACCGCTGGAACGCCCATGCGGTGGACCCCAACCGGTCGTTTCGCCAACCCAGCCCAGCGGCAGAAGCCAGTGCCTTGCTGGACTTGGTGGCGCAGTACGGCGAGCGGCGCGGGATGAAGTGGCTGGCCCACTTTGATCTGCATGAAACCACCGACACCGATGAAACGGTGTTTCGACCGCTGCTGGCCGCACGCGACGGCCAAGCCTTTGAGCCCGGCAGCATCCCGGATGGCTTTTATTTGGTGGGCGATTCGGACAACCCGCAGTTGCCGTTTCAGAAAGCCATGCTGAAGGCGGTTGAAAAAGTCACCCACATCGCCCCGGCTGACCCCGATGGCCGCCTGATCGGCACGCCGCTGGCCGCCCCGGGCGTGGTGCTGTTTTCCGCCCGGCGCGTGGGCCACTGCGCCAGCGCCACCGGGGCCACCTACACCACCACCACCGAGGTGTACCCCGACAGCGCCCGCGCCACGCCTGAGCAGTGCGTGCAGGCGCAAGTGGCAGCGGTCGTGGCGGGCATTGGCTTTGCGCTGCAAGCCCCACGCGTCGGGGGCCTGGCGTGAAGACCTGCCTGTTCTGCGACATCATCCAAGGCACCGAGCCCAGCGTAGTGCTGTACCGCGACGCCATCTGCAGCGTCATCCTGGACGTGTACCCCATGTCAGAAGGCCACGCGCTGGTGCTGCCCAATCGGCATGTGGTGGTGGCGGCCGAACTGAGCACCGACGAGTTCCAGCACTTGATGGCCGTGTGGCACAGCCTGCGCCGCGCCTATGTGGCCGCAGGCATTGCGGTGGACGGCGCCAATCTGCTGCTGAACGACGGCCAGGCGTCTAACCAACATGTGCCGCATTTGCACATCCATTTGATTCCTCGCGCCAAAGGCGACTCAGCCAAGGCCCTGCTGATGTTTGTGGGGCGCATGGTGAACCTGTTTGGGGGGCGCAAGTCGGTGGAGTCGCTGCAGGGCTTTGCGGCGCGGCTGGCGCCGTTCATCGCCCAGCATGTGCCGCCGCGCTGAAACTGCATCGACATTGCATTGACGCCGTCTTGCCGGTGGCCAACACTGCCCACCATGACCCAACCTTCTGGCTTTTGGCTGCACCGGCTTTGCGCGTGGGCTTTTGCGGCGTACTGTGCGGCATGGGCCACCCAAGCGATGGCTGCCACGCCCGCCTTGTCGGTGGGCCGCGAACACACGCTGGCGCTGCAAGCCGATGGCACGGTGCTGGCCTGGGGTTCAGACCGCGACGGGCAACTGGGACAGGGCAGACGCCCGTTTGAGCTGCGCCCGGGCTTGGTGCCACGCATCACCGGCATCAAGGCGGTGGCCGCAGGGTTTCATCATTCACTGGCCTTGCACCAGGACGGCAGCTTGTGGGCCTGGGGCGCCAACTTCGGTGGCGAGTTGGGCGACGGCAGCACCGCTTCTAAATCACAGCCCGTACGGGTGAGTGGGCTGACCCGTGTGCGCTCTATGTGCGGTGGTTGGGGCTATTCGGCCGCGCTGGATGAAGACGGCGCGGTGTGGGTGTGGGGCTGGCGCCGCGTGTTGGGCACGGGGGCTGACGATGACGCGCTGGTGCCCGCTCGCGTGCCGGGCATTGAGGGTCTGCAGGCGCTGGCCTGTGGCGCGCGGCATGTACTGGCGCTGCGCCAAGACGGCCGTGTGCTGGCTTGGGGCGAAAACCCCGAGGGCGAGGTGGGCGACGGCACGCGATTGGATCGGCCCACGCCCACGCTGGTGGTGGGCCTGTCGGGGGTGAAGGCCATCGCGGCGGGTTTTTCGGTCAGCGCCGCGCTCAAGCAAGACGGCACTGTGTGGGAGTGGGGCGTGGCAGGCCCATTTGATCCAGCCACATCGCTCGGTACCTCTCGGCCCTTGCCAAGCGCCACGCCCGGCTTGACTGGTATCACCGCCATCGTGGCAGGCGAAAACGTCAACAACCTGGTGGCCTTGCAGGCGGGCACTCAAAGCTGGTGGCGCTGGCAAGCGGGCACGGCGCCGGTGCGACAGGCCAGTGTGGGCCCACTGGCTAGCGCTTCGGCAGGTCGCGGTTTGACCTTGCTGCGTGGCACCGATGGCCAAGTGTTGGCTTACGGCTTTAACGGCAACAACTTTGGCAGCCTGGGTGACGGCACCTTGACTTACCGCGATGTGCCGGCGCCCGTGGTTGACCTTCCCCCCATCACCGATGTGGTGGCAGGCGAGTGGCACGGCGTAGCGCTGGACGCCGCTGGCCGGGTGTGGACTTGGGGCCTCGACGCATCCGGCCAACTGGGCCTGGGCCGGGTGATGGGCCAATCGGTACCCGCTGTGGTGACTGGCCTGCCCAAGATGGCCCAGGTGTCGGCGGGCGGCGCACACAACCTGGGCCTGGATGAAGCCGGTGCGGTGTGGGCCTGGGGCGACAACGACAGTGGCCAAGTGGGCGACGGCAGCTTCGACTTCCGCGTCGCCCCGGTCAAGCTCAGCGGCCTGCCGCCCATCACGCGAGTGGTGGCGGGCCCCAACCAATCGCTGGCCCTGCAGGCCGACGGATCGGTGTGGTTCTGGGGCGCTGCGCTGCCGGGTGTGCAGCCCGAGCAGCCCGCAATACCCACCCGCGTGTTGGGCGACGCTCAGGGGCTTGCGGTGGGCGACAACCACGTGCTGGTGCTGCGGCGTGACGGCACCGTGTGGGCCTGGGGCCTGAACCAATTTGGCGAACTGGGTGACGGCACCTTGCGCCCCACCCGCCAGCCCCAGCTCGTGCCCGGTTTAACGGGCATCGTGCAGGTGGTGGCAAGCGATGGATCCAGCTACGCGCTGGGTGCTGACGGCCGCGTGTGGGCTTGGGGTGCTAACTGGGTCGGGCAGTTGGGGGTGGGGCAGTTGGGCGATGGCTCTGTGACCCAGCGGCTGGTGCCCACCCCGGTTGTGGGTCTCACCGATGTGGTGGAAATTGCCGCAGGCACGGTGCACGGTCTGGCCCGTCGGCGCGATGCCTCAGTGTGGGGCTGGGGAGGTGTTGGCGAAGGTGCTTTGGGCGACTTGCGCGCCGACACGCCAGCGCCCGTGCGTTTGAACATGCCCGCCAACATCCAACAGGTGTCGGCCCGCAGTTTTGTCACCGCGCTGCTCACCCGCGACGGCTTGGTGTACAGCGCGGGCCTTAATTCAGTGGGTGAACTGGGCGACGGCAGCTTTGCCCGCAATGCCAACTTTGCGCTGGCAGTAAACCCCAGCATCGACGGCCTGCTTGACCTGATCCCCACTGTGACCAACAACCCCGTGCCCTCGGCATTGCCCCCCTTTTTGCTGAGGACTGAGCGGCGGGGCGACCTGAGCGCCCTGACCTTGCGCGCCAACGTCTTCGGCGAGCTTGGCCCAGCAGGCGCACGCGCGGCCCGCAACACCGGGCGGTTCAACGTCTATGTGCTGGCGCTGGTGGGCAGCGGCGTGGCAGTGCAGTGGGTGGCCCTGGATTCGCGCCGCAGCTGGGGGCCAGCCGCGCTGCCGCTCAGCGCGTTTTTGTCCAACGTGTCGCTGACGTCGCGGACCGATTCAGTGGTGGTGGACATCTTCGATTCAGTGGACGTGTCTGCCCTGATCGGCGCGCGCATTTTTGTGGGTTATGGCACGGATGCGAACGAGATGGTGAGCGCACGGCGGTTTCGCGAGGTGATGACGATTGCGGCTCCCTCCACAAGTCCAACTCCGTCAACGCAATAGCCGCTTCATGTCGTGACAAATAGCGCCAGCGCGCAGTTAGAAAGAGTCGCATCAAGCCAACCAGTCGCTGCGCCGTTCCGAGGCGGTGGCGCTAGAGTTCGGGTGATGTCACCCACGATCGTCCGCGACGGCCAGTTTCGGCTTTTCTTCTTTTCTCGCGAAGAGACGCGCATCCACGTCCACGTGGCGCATCCGCAAGGTGAGGCAAAGTTTTGGCTTACGCCCTCCGTATACTTAGCCACGAATGTGGGTTTGACAGCGGTTCAGATCCGGCAAGCCCAAGCAGTGGTTGAGGCGCACGTTCAGGAGATTCAAGATGCATGGCACCGCCACTTTGGCCGCTGAAGTCACGCATGTGTCGCCGCACTGCTTTTGGCTTCTGATTGGCGACGAGGAGCTTGTGGTGCCGTTCAGCGAGTTTCCTTGGCTCAGAAAAGCCACGATCGAGCAGTTGACCGACGTGCAGCGCCCTACAGCGAACCATCTCTACTGGCCGCAGTTGGACATTGACCTATCGGTGGAGTCAATCCGCCGACCCGCCGACTACCCGCTCGTTTCTGCTAGCGCTGACTAGGGGCACAGGCGGGGTGGGCCGCTACTTCCCCCACCCATCCTTCAAGCCCGTCACCCGGTTGAACACCGGCTTGCTTGGCTGATGATTCACCCGGTCAGCCACAAAGTAGCCAAAGCGCTCAAACTGAAAGGCTTGGCCGGGTTGCGCGGCGGCCAGTGAGGGTTCGACCCAGGCTTGCACCACGGTCAGACTCTGGGGGTTGATCTCAGCCAGGAAGTCACGGTCGCCAGTGCCGGGATGCGGTGTGGTGAAGAGGTGTTGGTATAGCCGCACCTCAGCCTGCACCGCGTCGGCTACGGCCACCCAAGTGATGGCGGCTTTGGCTTTGACGCTGTCAGCGCCCGGCGTGCCGCTTTTGGTGCCGGGCACCACGCGGGCCAGCACTTCTTGCACTTGGCCATTGGCATCTGTTGCACCGGCGCCGATGCATTCGATGACGTAGCCGCCTTTTAAGCGCACCAAGTTGCCGGGGAAGAGGCGCTTGTAGCCTTTGGGAGGTGTTTGCTCGAAGTCTTCACGCTCAATCCACAGCTGGCCGC
>JAAFIY010000144.1 GCA_013297985.1 Comamonadaceae bacterium
GAACGCCTTGGCAGAGCGAGCCGCAGCCTTGTCTTGACGTCAGCGCTCGGGCTCTTGGCTTGGCGGTTTTTACAATCGCCCCATGCTCGACATCACCCAGCTTAGAAAAGACCTGCCCGGCGTGCTCGCCCGGCTGGCCACGCGCCGCAACCCGCAACCCTTCTTGCCCGAAGCCGCTTTTGCAGCGATGGAGGCTGAACGCAAGGCCCTGCAGACCCGCACCGAAGAACTGCAGGCGCGGCGCAATACCTTGAGCAAGTCCATCGGCCAGCTCAAGGCCAAAGGCGAAAGCGTCGATGCCGTGATGGCCGAAACTGGCCAAATCAAGACCGACTTGGAAGGCTGCGAAACCCGCCTGAGTACCTTGCAAGGCGAGTTAGAAGCCCTACTGCTGAACGTGCCCAACTTGCCGCAACCCGAGGTGCCCTTGGGTGCGGACGAGTCGGGCAACCAAGAGCTGCGCCGCTGGGGCACGCCGCGCGCTTTTGACTTTGCGGTGCGCGACCATGTGGACTTGGGCGAACCACTGGGCATGGAGTTTGAAACTGGCGCCAAGCTAGCGGGCGCGCGTTTCACCTTTTTGCGCGGGCCCTTGGCGCGGCTGCATCGGGCGCTGGCCACTTTTATGCTGGACATGCACACCCAGGTGCACGGCTACACCGAGTGCTACACGCCCTACATCGTCAATGCAGCCACCTTGCGCGGCACTGGCCAACTGCCCAAGTTTGAACAAGACCTCTTCGCCGTCAAAAAAGGCGGCCAAGAAGGCGACGCCGCCGCTACCGAAGCGCAGGCGCTGTACCTGATTCCCACCAGCGAAGTGCCACTGACCAACGTGGTGCGCGACACGGTGTTGGCCGAGATTGCGCTACCCATTCGGCTGACCGCGCACACGCCGTGCTTCAGGTCAGAAGCGGGCAGTGGCGGGCGCGACGTGCGCGGCATGATCCGCCAACACCAGTTTGACAAGGTCGAGATGGTGCAGATCGTGCACCCCAGCCAAAGCCAGGCCGCGCTGCAAGCCATGACGCAGCACGCCGAGAACGTGCTGCAAGCGCTGGAGCTGCCCTATCGGGTGATGCTGCTGTGCACCGGCGACATGGGCTTTGGCGCAGCCCGCACCCATGATCTGGAAGTGTGGCTGCCCGCGCAGAACACCTATCGAGAAATCTCCAGCGTGAGCAACTGCGAAGCCTTCCAAGCCCGCAGGCTGCAAGCGCGCTTCAAAAATGCACAAGGCAAGAATGAGCTGGTGCACACCTTGAACGGCTCGGGCCTGGCGGTGGGCCGCACCTTGGTGGCCCTGCTTGAGAACCACCAGCAGGCCGACGGCAGTATCCGCATCCCGGCGGCGCTGCAGCCCTATCTGGGTGGGCAAGATCGCCTGGGCTAAAATGCGCAGTTCGACAAGTTACCGCGCGGGCTGAGCCGATTCAGAGTCAGCCCCGCACCACGGAGAGGTGGCAGAGTGGTCGAATGCGCCGGACTCGAAATCCGGTATACGGTTTCACCGTATCGAGGGTTCGAATCCCTCCTTCTCCGCCAAGAGGCCCCGTCAGGGGCTTTTTTTTCGTCTTGGGATGGTGGGATGGGACTCAATCCTCATTGGAGATTCGAGTTCTTCCCCTATCATGGCGAATCACCCAAGCGCATTTTTTAATGGTGGGACGGACGGAATGAACCCACCATCCTGGCGCTTGGGGGTGTTGACCCACCATCACCGGAACCGCCGCCATGCCAAAGAAAGCCGACGACCTAACCGCCATCGAGGTCAAGCGCTTATCGACGCAGCCGGGCCGGTACAACGTGGGCACCGTGCCTGGCCTGGTTTTGGTGGTGCGCGTAGGCAGCGCTGGGCTGGTGGCAAGCTGGCTGCTCCGCGCCACTGTGGGGGAGCGCCGCAGCGAGATTGGCCTGGGCGGCTATCCCGCCGTGACGCTGGCCGGTGCCATCCAAGCCGCTAGAGAAAAGCGCGAAGCCATCGCCAAAGGTATTGACCCTGCGGCAGCGCGCCGCGCCACGCTGGCCACCAAAGGCCAGACCTTTGCCGCTGCCGCCGCGATCTACATCACCGACCACGCCCCAAGCTGGCGCAACGCCAAGCACGCCAGCCAGTGGGCAAACACGCTGACCACCTATGCCATCCCGGTCATTGGTGCCAAGCACGTCAAGGACGTGACCGCTGACGATGTGCTGAAGGTGTTGCGCCCCATCTGGTCAACCAAGACCGAGACCGCAACCCGCGTCAGGCAACGCATTGAAGTGGTGCTGGATTGGGCCGCTGCGCAAGGGTGGCGCGACGGCAATCAGCGCAACCCGGCCACCTGGAAAGGCCAGATTGCTATGGCGCTGCCCAAGCCGCGCAAGGTGTCGGCTGTAGAGCATCACGCCGCGCTGGGCTACCGCGATCTGCCCGCGTTCATGGACAAGCTGCGGGCCGCGCCGGGTATGGGTGCAGTGGCCTTGCAATTCGCCATCCTGACGGCTGCACGGTCTGGCGAGGTCAGGGGCGCGACCTGGGGCGAAATCGACACCGACGCCGCCACCTGGACAGTGCCCGCCGCCCGAATGAAGGCGGGCCGTGAACACCGCGTGCCCCTGCCGCTGGAAGCCCTGGCCTTGCTGGCAAAGCTGCCCCGATTCGAGCCTGACGAAGGCAAGCCCGATCTGCTATTCCCGGGCGTCAAAGGCCAGCCGCTCAGTGACATGACCCTGACCGCGTGCCTGCGCCGCATGGCCGCTGGCGTCACTGCGCACGGCTTCCGCTCTACGTTCCGCGATTGGGCCGCAGAGGCCACCAGCCACCCGCCCGAAGTGGCAGAAATGGCCTTGGCGCACCTAGTGGGCAACGCCACCGAAGCCGCCTACCGACGCGGTGATCTGTTCGACAAGCGCCGCGCACTGATGGCCGATTGGGGCCGCTACTGCGCCGCCCGGCCTGCTGACAACGTGGTGAGCATCAAAGCCAAGGCGCGGTGAACGGTGCGCGCCCAGTGTTCATTTGCGCATTTCTTGCCCCTACAATAAAATCAAATGAAGTTCACGTTTGACGCTCGCAAGGACGCATCAAACCAGACCAAACACGGGCTTTCATTGGCTGATGCGCCGCTGGTGTTCCACGCACCCACCAAGCTCACGCTTGAAAGCCCTAAAGCCGCCGAAGCCCGCTTGATGGATGTGGCCTTGGTTGAGGTGGCGGGCGTGGTGCTGGTGCTGGTGTACGTCATGCGTGCGCCGGACGAAGTGCGGGCCATTTCGCTGCGCCGCGCATCTCGCCACGAAAGGACGCTGTATGCCCAACACACCGACCCAGACTAAAGGCACCGATTGGGGCCGCGTCAAGCGCGAAGCCGCGCAGGGCGCAGCCATCCCCCACACCGCCGCCGATGGCCCCTATGACCCCAACGACGCCGCTGCTGTAGCCGCGTACTGGGGCAAGGCCACTGTCAAGCGTGGCCGCCCACCGCTGGCGGTCAAACGCCCCACGTTGAATATGCGCATTGATGCGGACGTACTGGACGCCTTCAAGGCCACCGGGCCGGGCTGGCAAACGCGCATCAATGCGGTGCTGCGTCGGGCCATGGGGCGGGTGAAGGCTCAGGTGCGGTAGGGGCGCGCGCCGTGCGAGACAAGAGCTATGGGGCCGGGTTGCGGCAGGCACTGACCGACCCGCAGGAAGCCGCCGCTTACGTCGAAGCCGCGATGGAACTGGACGAACCCGACGCCCTGGTGATCGCCCTGCGCCAAGTCGCCAAAGCCCACGACATGGCCCATGTGGCACGCGCTGCAGACATGGGCGAAAAAACGCTGTTCAGGTCACTAGCAGAAGGCGGCAACCCCACCTTGGCCGCCTGGCAAAAGGTGTTGCACGCGGTGGGCTTGCGCTTGTCGGTGCGGCAGGCCGGTGCCGATGCGGGTTGATTGCTGCGCCTCGGCGGTTCCGTTTTGGTACCGCCTAGAGAGTGACGTTTGGGGGCTCTGCTAGGTGAGCTGATCGCGGCGCAGAAGGCGCAGCCAGCGCACCGCCCAGAGAAAGGGTGCCACGTGGCACCCTTATCGACAGTGGCCGCCCGCGCCGCCGATCAAACCCGACTTTGGCCCAAGCCGCAAACAGCAACGACCTATCTTCCCGCGCTCAAAAGCTGGCCGCTGCGCCGGAGGCTGAATTTGAAGCCGCGCTAGCCGCCAAGACAGCCGCAGCCAATTCGGCGAAGCCCTCGCACACATGGTCGTAGGGGCGATTGGGTGTCGGATCTGGGGGGCCTGCGGGTCCCCATTCATCGGGTCTGCGGACGAACGCGGTTTTGAAACCTGCGTCTTGCGCCGCATTCAAATCAAAGTTGTGGCAGGCCACCATCAGGATCTGTGGCGGCTCAATCCCCAGCCATTTGGCCGCTGTTTGGTAGGCCAGCGGATTGGGCTTGTACACGCCGATCATCTGGCACGAAACGATGGCGTCCCACTGAAGGCCATTGAGCCGAGAGACATCCACCACCAGCGAAGTGGGCAGCATGGTGAACGACACCACGGGCAGGCGCTGCCTGAGGGCGTGAAGCGCGGGCGGGAAATCGGCCCAGGTGCGCAGCCGGTGCCAGCCGCGCCACAGATCGTCTTTGACTTCTGGCGCCGGTGCGGGCAAATCAAAAGCCGCAATCGTTTCGCCCAAAGCCCGCCAATGGATGTCGTCCATATGAAACGACGGTTGGATCTGGCCGACGATGGCTTTCATCGTGGCACGTCGCCAAGTATTGACGAACTCATGGCGATCAAATTCAAGCGCCTGCCAAGCTTGCACCTTGCGCACTTCGCCGAGAAGGCCGGCGTGCCAATCCAGCACGGTGCCGCCGGTGTCAAAGGCAATGGCCTGGTAGTTCCTCGTTACACCGGCCCGATGTACTCGCCGCGTGCCGGGTAGTCTTTGGCAATAGCGAAGTCGATCGCTGCCAGCAGGTCGCGAAATGAAGGGCGCGCAAAAGGCATGGTCTGGGTGGAGCCGTAGTACAAGGTGCCGTCGGGCCGGACGATGAACACCCCGGGCTCACTGAACAACGCGGGTTCGTCAATGCCAATGGATGTTTTGCCGCGCGAAGTGCTGATGTACAGCCCCCATTGACGGGCACTGGCTAGGCTCAAACCATGGCCAATGCGCAGTTGCGTGGCCTTGATCTTGTCGGCCATCGTCTGCGCGCGCTCTGCGCCGTCGCTGCTAACGGCCACCACCTGCACACCGCGCTGGCTGAACTCGGGGATCAGGGTCTCCAGTTCAGCGAGGTATTTGGCGCAAATGGGGCAGTGCAGGCCTCGGTAGAACACCACCACGTCAAATCGCTCAGCGGGCTGGGCGCCCAACACAAACCGACCCGCGCCCACCAGGGCGACTGCCAGGGCGGGTACGGGTTCACGGGGCATCAAAATGCTCTTGGTCATGTAAATCCTTTGGGCTGGGAGCGGGTGATTCGAGTCAGCTTCAGTTTCTCAGTGTGGCCGGCAAAAGGCCACCCCCCCCTGTCGACGCAGCCCTCGGGTGGTCCGGCCGTCTGTACAAGCCGAATCGGATGGGTCTGGTCGTGAATTCACAAATTGCCGACATGGCACGGAAGCCTCTTTTCGGTTCAAAGGCGCCGAGAGGGCCGTGGTTGTTGCTGCGCCCTTGACTCGCATATCACCTGAAAAAGACCGTGGCCTGAACGCTCACCGCAGTTGCGTTCTGCGCATCAGAAGCTGTGGGTGCTTGGCACTGCAGTCCATCAGGCTACCCACTGCGTGCACCCGGTTCAAGCACACCGCCCAGTTAACCTCGCGCCGTCTGCCAAAGCCGAAACAACCGAACTAAATGAAGTGATCGGTGTGTTCGGCGCAAATTCCGAACAATGACGCCGCTCTCCACGCATTTCGACAGATCCTGGCTTATCGGCGCGTTAAGTAAGCAATGCGCGAGCGGTGAGCCCTTTGCGTTGATGCTGGTGAACTTAGACCGCTTTCGCGACCACGTTGCTGCGTTCAGTGTGGGCGAGGCGCACCAAGCCGTGTTGGCGGCGTGGCAGAGCGTTCAAGCCACCCGCCAAGCTGATCAGCAGTTTCTTGCGGCCGAGTTAACAGCCGACGCTGCACGGATGCCTGGGGATGAATGCGCATTGATCCAGCCCGGTTCAATGGATCGTGGCGCGTTGGAGCCACTTGCGGAGCAGCTCCTTGCAGCCGTGCGAGTAGGCGCCAATGGCGCGGGTTCGGCCAAGGTGCCGCGATGGACGGCCAGCGTGGCTATCGTTCGTGTGGCCATCGGTCAGTCGCCGGGCCAAGTCCTAAGAGCTGCAGAAAGCGCGCTGTTTCAATGCAAATCTCAGGGTGGTAACGCGCACTGGCTGGTGCATGCCCAATCGCATAAAGACTGCACCGACCAGGCTGATTTGGCGCGTGATCTGCGCGCTGCCCTAGCCCAGGGGC
>JAAFIY010000145.1 GCA_013297985.1 Comamonadaceae bacterium
TTTGATGGCCAACGGCAAGCTGCATCGCTATGGCGAGGTGGGCGCCAAACCCAGTGAGGTGTCGTCGCTCGAGCTTGAATTCGCCACGGAGTTGGGCGCACGGTATTGCGTGGCCATGAACTCATGTGGCTCCACCCTTTTTGTGGCCCTAAAGGCGGCCGGTGTGCAGTCGGGTGACGCGGTGCTTTCAAACTGTTTCACCCTCGCACCTGTACCTGGTGCCATTGCCCATGCCGGGGCTCGACCGGTGCTGGTGGATGTCACAGACGACTTCACCATCGACCTTCATGACTTGGCTCGAAAGGCAGCCAGCAGCGGAGCCAAAACGCTGCTGCTGAGCCATATGCGTGGCCACATCTGTGACATGCATGCACTGAAGGCGATTTGTGATGCACATGGCGTGCAGATCATCGAAGACTGCGCCCACACCATGGGGGCTGCTTGGGACGTCAAAGCCACGGGCGTCTGGGGCCGAGCAGGCTGCTTTAGCCTGCAAAGCTATAAACACGCCAATAGTGGCGAGGGCGGCCTTCTGGTCACTGATGATGAAGACGTGGCGGCACAGGCCATTCTCTTTTCAGGCAGCTACATGCTGTATCGATCACACGTGGCGCGGCCCAGCGACGCTGTGTTTGAGCGCTGGAAGTTCGTCACGCCGAACTTCAGCATGCGCATGAGCAATCTCACCGCCGCTGTGGCTCGTCCGCAGCTAGGCTCGGTGCTAAAGGACCGCTGCACACGCTGGAATCAACGGTATGCCTGGTTGGCCCAGGCGCTTTACCCCGTGCCGCACATTCGGCTGCCGCAGCGCCCACCGCAAGAGCACTTCGTGGCCAGCTCCTTGCAGTTTTCTGTGGTGGATTTGACCCGGGCGCAAATCGCCCATGTCATTGCTGCGTGCGCCGAGATGGGGGTGCACATCAAATGGTTTGGCGCTGACGAACCGCAGGGGTTTACCAGCGTCTGGCAACACTGGCGCTATTTTCGGGAGCCACAGGTGTTGCCCAACGCCGAGCGTGTGCTGGCTGGCCTGTGTGATGTGCGGCTGCCGCTGTCCTTAACCCAAGCCGATTGCCAAGCTATTGGCCACGTGATTCGCCAAGCCTTGGGCACGGTTTAGCTTGTGTCTGTGAAACCCACTCGTCTTGCGAGCCGCGCCTGTCGGCCCCGCCAGATCGACCAATTGATGAGGCCAGTGCAAGCTGCCTTCACCCCATAAAACCAACCTGTCCCAGGACTCCGACCATGAAACTCGCCAAATTTCCCCGAATCCGTATCACCCACGGGCCCACGCCGCTTGAGCCCATGAAGCGCTTGTCAGAGGCCCTTGGCGGCCCCAACTTGTGGATCAAGCGCGACGACTGCACCGGTTTGGCCAGCGGCGGCAACAAGACGCGCAAGCTTGAATTCCTGATGGCCGAAGCGGTGCAGCTTGGCGCTGACACCGTGATTACCCAAGGGGCTACCCAAAGCAACCACGCCCGCCAAACCGTGGCCATCGCAGCCAAGCTGGGCATGCAAAGCCACATCATTTTGGAAGACCGCACCGGCTACACCTTTGAGGACTACAAAGAGTCTGGCAATGTGTTCCTGGACTACCTGTACGGCGCCAGCGTCAGCGAAGTGCCCGCCGACACCGACATGAATGGCGCCATGGCGCAACTGGCCGACAAGCTGCGCAGCCAAGGCCGCAAGCCCTATGTGATTCCCGGTGGTGGCTCCAATGCCTTGGGCGCCTTGGGATATGTCACCTGTGCACTCGAGCTGGCAAACCAGGCCAATGAAATGGGGGTCGCGTTTGACACCTTGGTGCATGCCACCGGCAGTGCGGGTACGCAGGCCGGACTGGTGGTGGGGTTGTACGGGGCTCGCACGCAGATCCCGGTGTACGGCGTGGGGGTGCGTGCAGCCAAGGCCGCGCAAGAAGACCGCGTGTACAAGCTCGCGCTTGAGACGGCTGATCTTCTGGGTGTGGGCGCCTGTGTGCAGCGAGAAGACGTGGTGGCCAACTGCGACTATGTCGGCCCTGGCTACGGTCGGCCCACCCCCGGCATGATCGAAGCGGTCACCATGTTCGCCCAGCTCGAAGGCTTGCTGCTCGACCCGGTGTACTCGGGCAAAGGTGCCGCTGGCCTGATCGATTTGTGCCGCAAAGGCCACTTCAAGAAGGGTCAGAACATCGTCTTCCTGCATACAGGCGGCGCGGTGGCCCTGTATGGTTATTTACACGCGTTCAAGGATGCGTTGAAAAAGTGAGCGGCGCCGCAGCGGCACTGCCGCAGACCCAGGCCCTTTTCTCCTTGGCTGGCCGCGTGGCACTGGTAACCGGCGGTGCGTCGGGCATCGGCTTGGCCATTGCGCGCGCGCTGGGCGGGGCGGGTGCCAAGCTGGTGGTGTGTGGCAGGCGGCAAGCGGCCCTGCAGCAGGCCTGCGCGGCCATTTCCGCCCAAGGTGGTGAGGCGGCGTTTGTGGTGGGCGATCTGGCTGATCGCAGCGCCATCGCCGATATCGCTATTGCCAGTGCGCAACCCTTTGGTGCACCTGACATCGTGGTGCATGCCGCTGGCATGAACCGCCGCCAGCATTGGACGCAAGTCGACGATGCGGCCTGGGACGAGCAGATTGACGTCATGCTGGCCGCTCCGTTTTTCTTGTCGCGGGCGCTGGTGCCTGCCATGGCCGCCCGTGGCTGGGGGCGCATCTTGTTGATTGCATCTCTGCAGTCTTCACGCGCATTTGCCAACAGCCTGCCCTATGGCGCTGCCAAGGGCGGCGTGGTGCAGTTGGCACGCGCGATGGCTGAAGCCTGGTCGGCTCAGGGCATCACCGCCAATGCGATCGCGCCAGGCTTCTTTCCCACCGCACTGACAGAGGCGGTGTTTGAAGACGCATCGCGGCTGCAGGCGATCCGGCGGCAAACCGCTTGCGGGCGCACCGGCGAAATGGCTGATCTGCAGGGTGCGGCGATCTTTCTGGCCAGCCCGGCATCGGCCTACGTCACCGGACAGACGCTGTATGTAGACGGCGGCTTCAGCGCCAAGTAGCAAGTTCCCAATTTCAGCGTGTCTCTCGCAACCCACCAAGTTCTATCTGGAGATCCCCATGAAACGTTTTTTTGGCTGGCTGTGTCTGTTGCTTGCGATCACCTTGCCAGCGCATGGCCAGGCCGCGTTTCCTTCTCGCCCGGTCACCATCGTGGTCCCGTTTCCAGCCGGCGGGGCGCTGGACATCGTGGCCCGAGCGGTGGCAGAAGAAATGCGCAAATCGCTCGGGCAAGCGGTGATCGTGGAGAACCGCCCGGGTGCCGGCGGTACGCTGGGCTCTGCGGCTGTGGCGCGCGCGGCACCAGATGGCCACACGCTGCTCTTGGGCTCCATCGCTACTCACGCGATAGCCGCGGGGCTGTACCGCAACCTGCCGTATGACCCTGTCCGGGATTTCGCACCCATCACTCAACTGACCAGCGCGCCATTGATGGTGGCCAGTTCTGCCAAGGTGCCTGCCACCAACCTCGGTGAACTCGTTGCGCTGGCCAAGGCGCAGCCAGGCAAGCTCAACTTTGCCTCTACTGGCAATGGCACCGCCGTTCACCTAGCGGGCGAACTGTTCAAGGCCGCTGCAGGCATTGATGTGGTGCACGTGCCATACCGCGGCGGCTCTGAAGCAACCACTGCCCTGATGACTGGCGAGGTGAGCTTCATGGTCGTCAACATTCAATTGGTGCTGCCACAGGTGCGCGCAGGAGCTGTTCGTGCACTTGCTGTCACTGGCGCAAGCCGCCCGCAGGCATTGCCTGCCGTGCCGACCCTCCGTGAGGCCGGTTTGCCAAATGTAGAGATCACCACGTGGTTTGGCCTGTTTGCCCCGGCTGCGACACCCGCCGAGGTTGTCAGTCGCCTGCAGCGCGATGCGACTGCGGCCCTCAAGACCCTCAGCGACCGTTTCGCGGCGCAAGGCGATGACGTGGTGGGCTCTACCCCAGAGCAGTTTGCTGCGTTCGTTCGCAGTGAGCACACCAAGTGGGTCAAGGTGGTTCGTGACACCGGCATCCGGCTTGATTGACATGCAAACCACCCTGCCGCGTCCACCCAACATCGTGCTGCTGATGGCCGATCAGCTCACCGCATTTGCGCTGGCCACCTACGGCAATCAGGTCTGTCGTACCCCCAATTTGGATCGGCTGGCCGCGCGTGGCACCGTGTTTGAGAACGCCTGGTGTGGCGCGCCTTTGTGCGCCCCAGCGCGCTTTGCTTTGCTGTCCGGTCAACTGCCCTCGCGCATCGGTGCCTATGACAACGCGGCGGAGTTCGCCGCGTCAGTGCCCACCGTCGCCTATGCGTTGTCGGGGCTGGGTTATCGCACCAGTCTGATTGGCAAGATGCACTTTGTGGGGCCTGACCAACTGCACGGCTACCAGCAACGCCTCACCACCGACATCTACCCAGCGGATTTCGGCTGGACACCGGATTGGCGTCAGTCCATCCCCTTCGGCCCCGCGGGCATGAGCATGCGCAGCGTGGTCGAGGCCGGGGTATGTAGCCGCAGCCTTCAATTTGACTACGACGAAGAGGTGGCCCACTGCGCTGAGCAACATCTGTTTGACTTGGCGCGGCGCCGTGACCCGCAACCGTTTTTCTTGACGGTGTCGTTCACCCACCCCCACAACCCCTATGTGACGACTCGTGAATACTGGGATCGCTACGCGAGCGCGGCCATTGATGAGCCGCGCGTGCCGCCGATTGCGTTCGATCAGCGCGACCCGCATGCCAAGCGGCTTTATCACCTTTTCAGACAAGACGAGCATGTCGTCACACCGGCCGATGTCCGCAATGCGCGCCATGCCTACTACGCCAATGTCAGCTACATCGATGACAAGATCGGTCGCTTGTTGTCGCTGCTTGATGAGCTGAAGTTGTCAGACGACACGGTGGTGATCTTCACCGCCGACCACGGCGATATGCTGGGCGAGCGCGGTCTTTGGTACAAGTACACGCTGCATGAACCGGCCCTGCGCGTGCCGTTGATCGTCGCGATGCCACGGGACAACACCGCTCCGCGCCGCTGTTCAGAGCCCGTTTCGCACCTTGATTTGCTGCCTACTTTGCTGGAGCTTGGGGCAGGCAACGCCCAGACCGACCTCCCTGAGCGCACAGATGGCACCAGCCTGGTTCCGCTGATTGCCGGACAAGTCGTTGAGCCCCGCACGGTGCATGCCGAGTTCACCTCCGAAGGGGCTGTGGCACCGATGGTGGCGGTACGGCGGGGCTCCCACAAGCTGATTCTGTGCCCGGCCGATCCACCCCAGTTGTTCGATGTTCATCAAGATCCGCAGGAACTGCACAACCTGGCCGGTCAACTGTCGCACAGTGCTGTCGAGGCGGAGTTGCGCGATGCAGCGGCGCAGACTTGGAACTTGCCCCAGTTGCATCAAGAAGTGCTGGCCAGTCAGGCACGTCGCCGGTGGATCCAAGACCGGCGCCTCGGCGGTCACTACCCCGGCTGGGACCATCAACCGGTGGCGGACGCATCGCAGCGATTTGTGCGCAGTGGCGGCCAATCGAGCCCAACCATGGTCAAGGGGCTGGCGCGCTATCCCTTTGTGCCGGCCAAGCCGCTTGATCATCCGCGCGTGCCGAGCGCACCTGCAGTGGTTCACCCAACACCGGCGACCGACACCGCCAGCTAAGTTCCAGCCATCACCACGGGCTTCACCAGCATGCAAAGCCTTCTGTACACCGCCCCTTCCACCCTGCAGTTCACCGAACTGCCAGCGCCGGGCCCGCAAGCGGGCTCACTGCGCCTGCGCGTGGATGCCGTGGGCATTTGCGGCTCTGATCTGCATGCCTTCAAGGGACACGATCCGCGCCGGGTGCCGCCCCTGGTGCTCGGGCATGAGTTTGTGGGCACTGCACTTGACGGCCCGCTGGCAGGCCAGCGCTTTACTGCCAACCCCATCGTGGCCTGCGGGCATTGCCGTTTCTGTTTGCAAGGCCGCACCAATCTGTGCAGCAACCGCAGCATGATCGGCATGAACCTGCCCGGAGCCTTCGCCCAGCAACTGCTGGTGCCGGAGCAGTGCCTGGTGCCCATCCCGCAGGGCTTGTCGGACGCCGCAGCCGCGCTGACTGAGCCCGCCGGCACGGTGGTGCACGCCCTCGCGCTGGCTGCGCGGGCGGCCGCGCAACCCTTGGCGTCGGCCCGTGCGTTGGTGATTGGGGCGGGTGCAATTGGCTTGTTGGCGGTGCTGCTGCTGCGCTCGCGCGGCGTGGCTGACCTGAGCGTGGTTGAAAACAACCCCAACCGAGCGCAAGCCCTGCGCAGCGCCACTG
>JAAFIY010000146.1 GCA_013297985.1 Comamonadaceae bacterium
GCACGCCGGGCAGGTCTTTTCTAAGCTGGGTGATGTCGAGCATGGGGCGATTGTAAAAACCGCCAAGCCAAGAGCCCGAGCGCTGACGTCAAGACAAGGCTGCGGCTCGCTCTGCCAAGGCGTTCAAGTCGGTATTGCCGCCGCACAAAACCAATAGCACGCGGTCGTGCGCAGCCACCGCCACCGCCCCGATGTGCAGCGCGGCCAGCCCCAAAGCGGCGGCTGGCTCCACCGCCAAGCGCAAGTGCTGCCACAGCCAAGCCTGCGCCCGGCCAATGGCCTCGTCAGGCAACAACACGCTGTGCTGCACATGGCGCTGGGTGATGTCCCAGGCGATTTGCCCGATGCGGCGCGCGCCCAGTGCATCGGCTGCGATGCCGCTCACCGGCACATCCACCGGTTGCACCGCCGCCCGTGCCGCATGGAGCGTGGGTGCGCCTTCGGGCTCGAGCGCCACCACGGGCACGTCGCCCGCACACCAAGCGGCCACACCGCTGATGAGCCCTCCGCCGCCCACACTGATGAGCGCTTGGGTGGGCAGATCGCTAAGGTCGCCATGCAGCAAACCGGGCATGACTTCTTGCGCCAAGGTGCCAGCGCCCGCCACCACTTCGGGCTGATCGTATGCATGGGTGAGCAAGGCACCCGTGTCTGCCTGCCGGGCTAGGCACGCCGCCAGCGCATCGGCATACACCGCGCCATGCACCACCACCCGGGCGCCCAACGCGGCCAGGGCAGCACGCTTGGTAGGGCTGGAGACTTCCGGCAAGAACACTTCACATGGCACGCCCAAAGCGCGTGCCGCCTGCGCGGTGGCAATGCCCGCGTTGCCGCCGCTGGCCACAATGACGCCCGCCGCAGGAATGGGGTGCGCCAACAGCCGCGCCATCATCCCGCGGGCTTTAAAGCTACCGCTGGTTTGTAGGTGTTCGAGCTTGAGCCAGACTTGGTCGCAGGCCACGCCCACGGCTTGGCCGCTGAGCCGCAACAACGGTGTGGGCCGTAAAAAATGGGGAGCGCGCTGAGCAATTTGCTCGGCGGTGGCGGCAATGGTGGCGCGGTCGATAGGCGGGGATTTCATCAGGCTAAAGGCATCGAAGGATCAGCAGGCGTGCCCGGCTCCAGCCGCAGGCCTTTGGGCAAGGGGAATTTGACGGTCTCAGTAATGCCGTCCAAGGTACGCACCGACACTGCCCCAAGGGCCTTTAAACGCTGCACCACGTCGCGCACCAGCACCTCGGGCGCCGATGCCCCCGCCGTGACACCCACCCGCTGCGCGCCCTCTAGCCAATGCGCTTGCAACTCGTCAGCGCTATCAATCATGTAGCTAGATGTGCCCAGTTTCTCAGCCACTTCGCGCAATCGGTTGCTGTTGCTGCTGGTGGGGCTGCCCACCACGATGACCACATCCACCTGCGGGCTCATCACCTTGACCGCGTCTTGCCGGTTTTGCGTGGCATAGCAAATGTCTTGCTGCTTGGGTTCGCGCACCTTGGGGAAGCGGGCCTTGACCGCCGCCAGGATTTCTGCCGCATCGTCCATGCTCAACGTGGTTTGTGTGACCACTGCCAGCAAGTCGGTTTGGCGCGGCTCAACGCGGGCCACGTCGGCCACATCTTCCACCAGGTGAATGCCCTCGCTCAGTTGCCCCATGGTGCCTTCGACCTCGGGGTGGCCCTTGTGGCCAATCATCAAAAATTCGTAGCCCTCGCGCGCGAGCTTGGCCACTTCGACATGCACTTTGGTGACCAGCGGGCAAGTGGCGTCAAACACTTGAAAGCCGCGCTCGTGGGCTTGGTGCTGGATGGCCTTGCTCACGCCGTGGGCTGAAAAAATCAGCGTGGCGCCTGGGGGTACGTCGTCTAGATCTTCAATAAAGACAGCGCCTTTGCGTTTGAGGTCATCCACCACATAGGTGTTGTGCACGATCTCGTGGCGCACATAAATGGGCGCGCCAAATTTGGCCAGCGCGTGTTCCACGATGTCGATGGCGCGATCCACTCCCGCGCAGAAGCCGCGCGGCTCGGCCAGCAAAACTTCAGCGCCGGGGGCGGCGACGGTGGGGGCAAGCGGATTCATCACAGCACCCCTATCACCCACACCTCAAAGGTGACGGGCTGCCCGGCCAGCGGGTGGTTGAAGTCAAACAACACCGATTCGGCCGCCTCGGCGGCGGCCTCACCTGTTTGCGGCTCACGCCCCACCTTGACCACCGTGCCCGCGTACTGGCCCAAGCCATCGGGTGTGGGGAACTGCACCACGTCGCCCGCGGCATAGCGCTCGTGCGGGTCACCCAATTGGTTTAACAAGCTGCGGGCCACCCATTGCAGGCGTTCAGCGTCGCGGGGGCCAAAGGCGTCGCCTGCGGGCACTTCAAAGATTTGGCGGGCACCTTCGGCCAAGCCAATGAGGTAGCCCTCTAGCGCGGGTGATAGCTCGCCGGTACCCAGCGATACCGTGGCGGGCTGGCCGCCAAAGGTGTTGATGAGATCGCCTGCCGGGCCGCCTAAGCGGTAGTGCAAGGTCAGAAACGAATCGGCCTGCACAGTGGCAAGCGCGGGGGCAGTGGGGGCAGACACAAAAAGGCTTCCGGTTAGTCCGACGCTGCCTGGGGCTCTCCCAGGCGCAGCGACCAAGTGACACACACCCACTCTTACACTGCCCCCCGATTGTAAAAACTTGGCCCCATGTCCCTGCACCAACTGCCCATTGACAGCCGTCCGCGCGAAAAGCTGCTGGCGCGCGGGCCGCAGGCATTGACCGATACAGAGCTGCTGGCGCTGCTGCTGCGCACCGGCTTGGCGGGCAAGGGCGTGCTGGACTTGGCCACTGATTTGCTGGCCCCGCCGCCGCTGGGGTTTGGCGGCATCGCAGGCCTGCTGCATGCGCCGCCAGACAGCCTAAAGCGCATCAAAGGCCTGGGCCCCGCCAAGCGGGCCGAGTTGGCCGCCGTGGCCGAACTGGCCCGCCGCGCCTTGGCCCAGCAGCTATCTGAGCGCCCCGCGCTAAACACCCCACAAGCAGTGGGCGACTATGTGCAGTTGCACCTGGCGCACCTGCCCTATGAGGTGTTTGCGCTGGTGCTGCTAGATGCGCAGATGCGTCTGATTGCGCTGGAGCCGCTGTTTCGCGGCACGCTGACGCAAGCCAGTGTGTACCCCCGCGAAGTGGTGCAAACTGCCTTGCGCCATCACGCGGCCGCGGTGGTGCTGGCGCACAACCACCCCAGTGGCGTGGCCGAGCCCAGCGCGGCGGATGTAGCGCTCACCCAGCAACTGCGCAGCGCCTTGGCGCTGGTGGACGTGCGAGTGCTCGACCACTTGGTGGTGGCGCCGGGCCTGTGCACATCGATGGCGCAGCGGGGCTTACTGTGACGCAGACCGGCACTCAAACAGCGCCCATGGTCGCGCATGACCTCAAAGAGCTGGGCGCCTTGGCGCAGGCCCTGCGGGCCCAGCGCGAAGCGGCTGCTGCGGCGGAGCGTGCGCGCCAAGCCGCCTTGCGCCGCCAGCGCGACCGCGCCGAGCTGTTTGCCCGCAGCGTGGGCCCGGTGCGGCCTTTAAAGAGCACGCCGCGCCGTTCATTGGCACCCGATCCACCCGCGCCACTGGCGCTGCAGCACGCCGCCGATGAACAAGCCGTGCTGCGCGAAGCCTTAAGCGACGGCTTTGACGCCAGCGCCCTGCTGGAAGCTGACGAACACCTGAGCTTTCGCCGCCCCGGCATTGGCGTGGATGTGGTGCGCGGCCTGCGCGGCGGGCGCTGGAGCATTCAGCGCGAACTGGACTTGCACGGCCTGCGCAGCGACGAAGCGCGCGAAGCGCTGGGCCAGTTCATCCGCCAAAGCCACCGCCGTGGCGTGCGCTGCGTGCGGGTGATCCACGGCAAGGGCTTAGGCTCACCCGGCAAGGCGCCGGTGCTTAAAAACAAGGTGCACAGCTGGCTGGTGCAAAAAAACCAGGTGCTGGCCTTTGTGCAAGCCAACCCGATGCAAGGCGGCGCCGGAGCGCTGGTGGTGTTGCTGCGGCCGCCGGTGTGAGCGGCTGCACCAAGCCATCTTTACCAAATCGGCCTGTTGCGGCCTATTTATCAGCCTAAGCAG
Organism: Comamonadaceae bacterium; assembly: GCA_013297985.1. GTDB lineage: Bacteria > Pseudomonadota > Gammaproteobacteria > Burkholderiales > Burkholderiaceae_C > JAAFIY01. Next base: position 4,103 of record JAAFIY010000146.1, read on the forward strand.
CTATAGTTTTAGTAGCAACTGCAAGTCACAGCCCTACCACGGCGCCGACACCCACCGCCCGTCTTGGTACCAATGCGATTGCTCTTGCCACAGCAGGGCACGATCGCGGTCGGTGGCGCGCTGGCTTGGCACGCTCGGGGCCACAGGGCTGCGGTCTGCCAGGGTTTTGGCGCCCAGATCCACTTCAAAACGGCGCAGTTGGTTGGTGCTGAAGGTGGCCCACTGCGAAGGCTCGCGCGCGCCTGCACTGAACTGCTCATGCAGCGACAGTGGCAGCGCAATGCGCACCCGGCTGGGCGCCACCGTGCTGGTGCCACCCACCCACTGCAGCGCAATGGCGTGGTGATCGCGCAGCACGCCTGCATCGGTGCCGCGCTGGCCAATGACTTGTTTGGCCACTTCGGTGGGACGGGCGGGGTCGGTCACATCAATCAAGCTGAGCTTGACGCCTTGGTACCAGGCCATGCGGCCGTCGCCCACGCTGCTGTCTGCAATGGCGTCTTTGCCCACGCCCAAGAGCAGTTTGTCAGATAGCGGAAACAGGTAGTCGCTGTAGCCGGCCACTTCGAGCTCGCCGGTGATCTTGGGATCTGCCGGGTTGGCTAAGTCCAGCACGTACAGCGGGTCGATCAACCGATAAGTGACCAAGTAGCCGCGCGCCCCGGTAAAGCGCGACGCATACAACTGCTCGCCGGGTTTGCCCAAAGCAGCGGGCCGCTGTGCATTGGGCAAGGTGCTCACCTGCACCAGTTCGCCGCCCTGGGGTCTAAAGATGGTCAAGCGGCCGGGTGAATCGACATCAGGCGCCGGTGGCAGGGTTTGCTGCGGCGCGGCCACGGCAGGTGCGCCGGGGGGGGTGAGCGCGGCGGGCAAGATCACTGGCGGCCCAAACCAGCGGCCAAAGCTGGGTTCGGTTTGGGTGATGACGCGCAGATGCCCATCGAATTCGCTGATGCGCCAGGGCTTGCGGTTTTGATCAAAACCCAAATGGCCCAGCGCGTTGCCCGAGCCCGCATAGCCAATGTTGAGCCCGTCCAGCGTGAACTGATGCAGATCGGTGCTGGTGCGCGCGGGGTACTGCACCAAGCCGTCAGTGCCCACGGTGTAGCCCTGACGGGTGGTGGCCAGCACCAGGGCGCGTTCGCTCATGTAGAAAGCCTCGGTGCCGCCTGCAAAGCAACGCGCACCCAGTTGCTGCTGCAAGCTGGCGCTGCGCGGTGCGGCCAAATCCACCGCCACCACCGTAATCAGGCTGCCGGTGGCATTGGCGTTGTCGGGCTGCAGCAGGCATTGTTCAGGCGACAACAGGGCTTGGGCCGCAGCGCCGTCCAGGCTGACGGTGGGCATGAAGTTGGCCGCCAATATCGGTCGGCTGGCCACCGGTGCGCTGGCCAGCGGCGGACTGTGGCGCAACACCAGCACCAGCGTAGAGCCCAAACGGCGCGACGCGATCAGGTGGCCGTCCACCTTTAAGCGGCGGGTGACTTGCAGGGCTTGCGCATCGGCCGCCGCCACCCACAGCACCTCGGTGGCGCCACCCACCCAGGCGCTGGGCGCAAACCAGCGGTCATAGCCCGCCCAGCCACTGCTGGGGCTGGCCAGGGCGATGACTTGGTTACGCTCGCCGTCCCAAAACAAGCCTTGGCCGCGAAAGCCGTCGGACCAGGGCAGCGTGAGCGCATCGCCGTCATTGAGGCGGTTGGGCGTGGCTTCATTCAAGCCGTTGCGGCGCAAGAGCATGCCGCTGGCGTCGCCGCGCGACCCTACCGGGTTGCCATAGGCGCCTGATAGCGAAAACACCACGCGGCCGTTGGACTTGATCAAGTCCGCCTCGTCCACCGCCGCCTCTTGCAGCGTGGTGCCTGAGAAGTTGGGAGTGCGCTGCGCGGGCGTAGGCGCACCCGGCGCGGCAGTGGCCGTGGTGACGCCGCCCACCATGCAAAACGCGCAATCGGGTGGCCCAAACGCAATGGGTCGACTGTCACGCAGCAGCCCGGCCTGCAGCGCATCGCGCAGGGTTTGCGCGGTGGCAGGCACCAACGGCCAAGGCGCGGTAATTTGCCCCAAGGTGTGCACCGATTCATAGCGCTGATTGCGCAGCATGTCGGCCCAGGCGCTGGCAGCGCCGCCTGCAGCATCTGCCACGCCATAGCCCACCCAAAAGCGCGTGCCATTCAAGCCACG
>JAAFIY010000147.1 GCA_013297985.1 Comamonadaceae bacterium
AGCCCGCGATCTCCACATAGCCCGGCGGCGCAGCAGTCACAGGTTGCACAGGCCGCGTGGCGGCGTTGGTCAGGACGGGGATGCGGGTGGTCATGGGAACGCTCTCGGGCAGCTGCCTGGTCAGAACACAAGCGCGAAAGTGTCAGCCACCACGCCGTGCGGCGCCGCAAGCGCGCACGCGTTACCCCGCGTGCGACAGGTGGTTTAGGCCGGTTTATCGACCTTCGTTGAGGAGCGAGCTGGCGCCTTCGCCCAAGCGTTCGTCGTTGCTGGCAGCAGATCAGCTTGATTCGCGCGGCGACAAAGCCAAGCGCACAGCCAGGCCCACCATCAGCAAGCCGCTCGTGCGGTACAGCGCCAGCAAGGCCGAGGGCCGCGCGCGAAACCACTCCGACAGCTGCCCGGCGCACAGCGCCACCGGCCCTTTGATGGCGAAGGTCAGCGCGGCAAACAGCAGGCCTAGCACCAACACGGTCAGCGTGACGCTGCCCGCGCCTGGCACCACAAACTGCGGCAAAAACGCCAGATAAAACACGGCGATCTTGGGGTTGCTGACGTTGGACAGCGCCCCGTTGGCAAACAGCCGCGCCATTGACTGCGGCGCACCTGCTTCGGTGGCCAGCTCGGCGCTGCGGGTGCGCAGCAACTGCACACCCAAGTACAACAGGTAGGCCGCGCCCACCAACTTGAGCACGGTAAACAACCATTCAGAAGCGCGCAGCACAGCGCCCAAACCCAGCGTGGCCAGCAGCGTATGGCCCACAAGCCCCACGCTCACACCCGCAGCCGTTACCAGCCCCGCCCGCGTGCCGTGGCTGATGGCGCGCGACATGACCAACACCATGTCTTGGCCGGGGGTGGCAATCACCAGCACCGAAGCCAAAACAAAGAACCACCAATTTGCGTCGATCACGTTCATTTCTCCGAGCAGCAAGCGTCTCGTGCTGAGCACTGCCGTCGGGCAAGTCTGCCATGCTGAAGCAGCCAACCACGTTTAGTACCCGAACGCAGTCGGATCAAGGCGCACCGGCTGCCCAGCCAGCTTGACGACTACCGCTTCGGTGTTGAGCGGCAGCGCTGCCACTGCGGCAAGCACCTCGCCGTTGTCTTCGTACGGCTTGCCGGGGCCCACCAGCGCAATCAGGCTGGCCAGTTGCCTCTCGGGCATGGGCAGGCCCAGCAGAGTCAGGTGCAGGTGGCGCAACAAGTCTGCAGTGCTGATGCCAGGGGCTATGGCGTTCAACGCCAACTGCGACAGTGCAGCGAGGCTGGGGGCGGCATCGGCTGCTGCCACCACGCGGCTCAACACGGCCGCGTCGGGCAGATGACCCAGCCAAGCGTGCGCCACGGCCAGCGCCTGGCCGGTGTGGCCGCCCTCATGGCTGGGGTTGGGCACACGGGTGTCTAACGCGACCAGCATATCTGCCGCTTGCAGACGATCCACGCCGCGCAGGTAGAAGGTGTTGTCAACCGACTGCTGTGGCGTCGCTTGGATCACCAAGACCTCGGGCGATGGCCCGCGCAGCAGGGTGTCCCAGCTCACGCTGAGCCGCAATGACTGCACGGTGGCACCAATTGCAACCGTGTCGACTTGATCCGTTCCGCGCACGGTGGCGTTTAGGCGCTCTGGCACAAACCAGCCGGGCTCGCCGTTGGGCGTGCTCATGTCAACACCTGTGTAGCTGTCGCGCACCAGAGTGGCCTGGCCGATCTTGACCGTGCTGTTGAGCTGGGTGACCACGTGGGTGCCTGCCACCGTGCCATCACTTACCCACAACTGCATGTCTAAGCCGCCGCTGGGGTCGAGACTGAGCAGCACTTGGCCATTGCCTGTCGAGCGCATCTCGTTGACGCGCACGGCGCTGAGCAGGACGCGGGTGCCTGCGGTGGTGCCGTCAGTCAACCACAAGTCATTGCCGTAACCGCTGAGGGTGATGAAAAGCGCCAAACCCGGGCGGACCAAGGTGAATTGGTACTGCCCCGGGTATGGCCCCACAAAACTTCTGCCGTCCGGCGAACCCACAGGCCCAGGCACCAAATCAGCCAGTAGATAGGTACCTGCTGCGGTGCCGTCGCTGATCCAGGGCTCGGCGCCATGAGCGGCGTCACGGGCGGTGAACACCACTCGGCCATCGCCAAAATCAAAGATCGGGGCTTGTACTGGCGTCACGCCACTAGGCGGGGCCACCCACACCCGTGTGCCCACCGCAGTGCCGTCTGTGGTCCAGAGTTGCCCGCTTACCGGGTCCAGGTACAACAGGCTGTGGGGGACGGTACCCAAATCGCCTCTGGCAATCGGGCCCACCTGAAAACCGCCGTTTGCGACGACTTGGGTGCCTGCAACAGTGCCATCGGTGACCCATAGGCGATAGGAGTTGGTGTCACCGAGCCCGAGCGCGCCAAGGCGCAGCTCGCTGAACACGAAGCGGCCCTCCACACCCACGGCCGCTAGCTGGCTGCTCACCATAAAAGCCACCGCTCCGTCACCGCCACCGCCACTGGCCAACAGCTGGGTGCCGGCGCTGGTGTAGTCGGTGGCCCACAGCGACCAACGACCCTCTGAACGCTGCACCACAAGCGCTCGCCCGTTCGCCAGTTGCCCGACAGGGTCGGGATTCAAGCGCGCATCCAGTGGCGCACTTACCAGGCGTGTGCCGGGCGTGGTGCCATCCGTCACCCAGAGTTCGCTTTGCCTGCGGGTGACGTCAAACAGCAGCTCAGCGCTGGGCATGCCGCTAGGCAATACCGCTTCAAGGCCACCCACCAGCGCCAAAATCGGTGTTCCAAGGTGTGCGGTCTTGAACGCAATCTCGCTGCCGTGCGGTGTGCCGTCAGTCACCAGCCAACGGTCACCCAAGTCGAGTACGGCTTGATTGCGGTCGGGCAACACTGTGGCAGTTTGCAAATATCGCATGCCGTCTAAGGGGCCCGGCACAGCGTCAATCAACAAGCGGGTACCCGCTGCAGTGCCATCGCTAACCCAAAGCTCGCGCCCCTGATTTGGGGTGCTGGCCTGAAAAAGCACCGTGCCGTTAGCCAAAACGGCCAGCAAATCCGGATTGCCTCGGGTGTCTTGAATCTGGTTGACCCAGCCCGAGGCCACACGCACCGTTTGAGCTGCGGCACCGTTGGTGATCCACTGGCCCGTGTTGCCGCCGGGGTCAATGGTGCTGAGCACCGCACGGCCTTGCTCGGCCTGACTTTGCAAGCCCACGATGCGGGTGCCCACTGCAAATGGCCAGTCGGTCACCATGCGCCACGGTGTGCCGGGCGCGTTGTGCTCGACGATCCACGCTGTGTTGGACCATTGGGTGTTGACCACAATGGACTGAGTCGCATTCAATGCAGCCGACAGGATTGGCCCGGTACCAAAGGGGTTGGCTGGCACCGAGGCCAGCGTCTCCAACACGGCTACCCGGGCGGCCTCCGAGAGTGGCAGTTGGGCCTCACTGCCGCCAGGGGGCAGGATCAGCGGCCAACGGGAAGGCGCGGTTTTCATGGTCTGGGTTGCAGCACGTAGGCGGGCCAGCGCGGTGGTCAGCCAAGTAGCACATAAGCTAAGCGTAGGCCTTGCACAGCAAATGGATGGTGCGCCGCATCACCCCGTCAGGCTGATTTACGCATTGTTTCCACCCGCCAACGGCAACGCCGTCTTGTACCGAACCTGCTTCAACGCAAAACTGGTGCGGATCTTCTCCACACCCGCAATTGGCGTCAGGCGTTCCAAGATAAAGCGCTCCAGCGCGGGCAGGTCGCGCACCGCCACGCGGATCAAGTAGTCGCTGTCGCCGGTCATCAAATAGCACTCCATCACCTCGTCACGCTCGGCAATGCGGGCTTCAAATTCGGCCAGGGCGGCTTTGCTTTGCTCTTTGAGGCTGATGCTGATGAACACCGTCACGCCCAAGTCCAGCTTGGCGGCGTTGGCCAGCGCCACATAGCGTTCGATCACGCCGCTGCGCTCGAGCGCCTTCACCCGCGCCAGGCAGGGGCTGGGGCTTAGGTGCACGCGGCGGGCCAGTTCTACATTGCTCAAACTGCCGTCGCGTTGCAGCTCGGCCAAGATGCGCAAATCGGTGGCATCTAGCTTGGGTGTGCTTTCATCTTGATCCATGGCGGCATTTTGTGCTGAATGCTGCGGGTTTGATAGCGCAATCAGCACCACCTGCGGGCGCATCGGGGGCACGATTGCGCTTGATTTCTAAAGGCCACCGCCATGCTAATGCCCACGCCCGAAGGCACCGATCTGACGCCCGACACCGACCCGCAAGAAACCGCCGAATGGCTGCAAGGCCTGCACACCTTGTTGGCCCAAGCAGGCCCCGAGCGCACCCGCTTTGTGCTGGATGCGCTGGCGCGCGAGGCCCGGGGGCTGGGCCTGAAGTGGCAGCCCGATGCCAATACGCCCTACGTCAACACCATTGCGGCGCACGCTCAGCCGCGCTTTCCCGGTGACTTGGCGCTTGAAGAACAACTGGCCAGCCTGATGCGCTGGAACGCTCTGGCCATGGTGGCGCGCGCCAATGCAGCCTATGGCGAACTGGGCGGCCACATTGCCAGCTATGCCAGCGCGGCCGATTTGTTTGAGGTGGGCTTTAACCACTTCTTCAAAGGCGGTGAGGCTGCCCAGCAAGACCTGGTGTTTTTTCAGCCGCACAGCGCACCCGGTGTGTATGCCCGGGCTTTTCTGGAAGGCCGTTTGACCGAGGCTGACCTGGCCCACTACCGCCGTGAAATCCAAGGCCCGCGCGCGGGCGCGCAGGGTTTGAGCAGCTATCCGCACCCGTGGCTGATGCCGGATTTTTGGCAGTTTCCCACCGGCTCGATGGGCCTGGGGCCCATTAGCAGCATCTACCACGCAAGGTTGATGCGCTACCTGCAGCACCGAGGCCTGGCCAATACCCAAGCGCGCACCGTGTGGGGCGTGTTTGGTGATGGCGAAATGGACGAGCCCGAATCCATGAGCGCCTTGACGCTGGCCGCCCGCGAGAACCTGGACAACCTGGTGTGGGTGGTCAACTGCAACCTGCAGCGGCTTGACGGCCCGGTGCGCGGCAACGGCCGCATCGTGGATGAGCTAGAGCGCTTTTTTGCCGGTGCGGGCTGGCACGTCATCAAGCTGCTGTGGGGCAGCGACTGGGACGGCCTGCTGGCGCGCGACACCAGCGGCGCGCTGCAGCGCGCGCTGGCCGCCACGGTAGACGGCCAGATGCAAACCTTTGCCGCCAAAGACGGCCGCTACAACCGCGACCATTTCTTTGGCCAAACGCCTGAGTTGGCTGAATTGGTGCAAGGCCTGACTGACGAGCAAATTGACCGCCTCAAGCGCGGCGGGCATGACCTGGTAAAAATCCACGCCGCCTACCACGCCGCTGTGCACCATCGTGGCCAGCCCACGGTGATCTTGGCGCACACCAAAAAGGGCTACGGCATGGGCGGAGCGGGCCAGGGCAAGATGACCACGCACAGCCAAAAAAAGCTGGACGCGGGCGAGCTGCTGGCGTTTAGGGATCGCTTCAAGCTGCCCTTGAGCGATGCGCAAGCCACCGCCATGGATTTTGTGCGCCCGGCACCTGACACCCCCTTGATGCAGTACCTGCACGCCCGCCGCACTGAGCTGGGCGGCTACCTGCCGCAGCGCCACAGCCAGTGCCCGGTGGTGGCGGTGCCGCCAGTGGAGCAATGGGCCACCTTTGCCCTGCAAGCCGGTGGCAAAGAAATGAGCACCACCATGGCCTTTGTGCGCATGCTGGGCACGCTGCTAAAAGACACCACCGCCACCGCTGGCACGGCGTTTGGCCAGCGCATCGTACCCATCGTGGCCGATGAGGCGCGCACCTTTGGCATGGCCAATTTGTTCAAGCAAGTGGGCATCTACAGCAGCGTGGGCCAGCGCTATGCACCAGAAGACATCGGCAGCGTGCTCAGCTACCGCGAGGCGCTAGACGGCCAAATCTTGGAAGAAGGCATCAGCGAAGCCGGTGCCATTGCCAGTTGGACGGCCGCTGCCACCAGCTACAGCGTGCACGGCCTGCCGCTGCTGCCCTTCTACATCTACTACAGCATGTTTGGTTTTCAGCGGGTGGGCGACGCCATTTGGGCGGCGGCTGACCAACGCGCGCGGGGCTTTTTGCTGGGGGCCACCTCGGGCCGTACCACCCTGGGCGGCGAAGGCCTGCAGCACCAAGACGGCAGCAGCCATGTGGTGGCGGCCACCATCCCCAACTGCCGCGCCTA
>JAAFIY010000148.1 GCA_013297985.1 Comamonadaceae bacterium
TTTCTTTCAAATCGGGGGGGTGCCCCGGCTGCAGGGCTTGCCAGCCCACTGGGTCCCAGCCGCGGTGAATGCCGCTGTGTTCGATGTGCCAGCGCGCCTTGGTGGCCTCAGGCAGCGCAAACAAGCGCTGGGCGGCGCCAAAGGCCGCCGACCAAACGGCTTGGGGCACCCGATGGCCCCGCACCATAAAAAACCCGTGCTGTCGGCACACTGCATCGAGCTCGGCCGCGCACGCTGTGCGCTCAGCGCCTTCGTCCCAGGTGGGGCCTAGATCGATCAGTGGCAGCACGGGTGGTTCAGCTTGCCTGGCGTGGCCCTTAGGGCATCACGCGCAGGTCGCGCACAAATTGCGTGGTGTAGGTTTTGCTCAAGTCCACCTTGGTGGGGTCGAGCAGCTTGTTGCTCACCATCATGTCGTACACCGCCTTCATGCGTGCGTCGGTGATCACGCCCACGCCCAGGCGGGCGGCGTCGCCACCAAACACCATGCCGGTTTCATTCAGCAGCCGAATGCCGTGGGCGATTTTCTCATCGGTCATGTTGGGGTTGTCGCGCTTGATGAGCGCGTTACCCGGGGCCGGGTCACCCTTTAAGTAGCTGCGCCAGCCTTCCATGCTGGCCTTGACGAAGGCGGCCACTTGGCGCGGACGCTCACGCACGGTTTTCTCAAGGCACACGATGGTGGTGCTGTATTGCGGCCAGCCCAGGTCAGACAACAAAAACACGGTGGGCTTGAACTTGGCCTCTTGCTCAATGGCAAAGGGTTCGCTGCTCAGGTAACCCTGCTGCGCGATTTCTTTGTTGGCAATAAACGGCTGGATGTTGAAGGTGTAGGGGCGTGCCTGTGCATCGGTAAAGCCATAGGTGGCCTTTAGCCACGGCCAATAGGTGCTGTTGGCCGCGCTGCTGATCAAGATGGTTTTGCCGCGCAGCTCTTCAATGCGTTTGATGTGCGGGTGAGCAATGATGACCTGCGGATCCTTTTGGAAAGCGGCAGCCACCGTCACGGCTTGAATGCCTTGCTCCCACAGCTTCATGGTTTGGGTGTCATAGCCCATCACGCAGTCAGCCTGACCGGCGGCCATGATTTGCATGATGTTGACCTGTGGGCCACCCATGCGGATGGTGACGTCAAGGCCTTCACGGCGGTACAGACCGCTGGCCAGGGCCTGATAAAAGCCCCCGTGCTCAGCCTGGGCATACCAGTTGGTCAGGTAGGTAAACCGCTCTTGAGCGACTGCGCCGGTGTGGGCAGCCAGGGCGGCCACGCCAGTGCTGGCGGCCAAGGCCAGCTTGGCCAGCGCGCGGCGCAAAGCAGATGGGCGGTGAGAGGATGCAGTCATGCAGTTTCTCCAGGGTTGGCAAAGAGGAAATCCGACTTCAGAACAACGCAAATGGCGTGCCCAGACAAACCCCATTGTGGTGCATCCAACCGCGCCAGTCGGCTGGGGCTGGCCCTGAGCCCAACCCCAAGTTCCGGCGCCCAAGATGCCCAAAACGCGGCAGTGCAAGTCAGCAGCGCTATCCTTGGGCTGCGCCAGTATTTTTTGTAGAGCGCCGGGCCAGTGGGCCCGCCCCTTGATTTGCGGAGCCGACATGACCCCTGACCTTGCCAAGACACGCCAACCGTTCAAGACCTCCTCTGGCCGCGAAGGCACTTTCTATTCATTGCCGGCCCTCGCCAAGGCTTACCCCAACGTCAAGCGCTTGCCCCATTCGATTCGCATCGTGCTGGAAAGCGTTTTGCGCAATTGCGACGGCAAGAAAATCACCCCGGAGCATGTGGCCCAACTGGCCAATTGGAAGCCGGTTGACACGCGCACCAATGAGATCCCGTTCGTGGTGAGCCGTGTGGTGCTGCAAGACTTCACCGGCGTTCCGCTTCTGGCCGACTTGGCCGCCATGCGTGGCACGGCTGAAAAGCTGGGCCACAACCCCAAGAAAATTGAGCCACTCGTGCCGGTAGACATGGTGGTGGATCACTCGGTGACGATTGACCACTACGGCAGCAAAGACGCGCTCGACTTGAACATGAAGCTGGAGTTCTCGCGCAACCGCGAACGCTACGAATTCATGAAGTGGGGCATGCAGGCTTTTGACACTTTTGGTGTGGTGCCGCCCGGCTTTGGCATCGTGCACCAGGTCAACCTGGAGTACCTCGCGCGCGGCGTATTCAAAACCGGCAAGCGCGGCCAAGAAACCTACTACCCCGACAGCCTAGTGGGCACCGACAGCCACACCACCATGATCAACGGCCTGGGCGTGGTGGCCTGGGGCGTGGGCGGTATTGAGGCCGAAGCCGCCATGCTGGGCCAGCCGGTGTATTTCCTCACCCCCGACGTGGTGGGTTTTGAGCTCAAAGGCCGGGTACGCGAAGGGGTCACTGCCACCGATGTGGTGCTGACCGTGACTGAAATCCTGCGCAAGCACAAAGTGGTGGGCAAGTTCGTCGAATTCTTCGGCGAAGGCACTGCGTCGCTGGCGCTGCCCGATCGCGCCACGATTGCCAACATGGCCCCTGAATACGGCGCCACCATGGGCTTCTTCCCGGTGGACGACAAAACCCTGGCGTACCTCAAGGGCACCGGCCGCACCAAGAAAGACCTGGAGGCGTTTGAAGCCTACTTCCGCGCCCAGGGCCTGTGGGGTGTGCCCAAGAACGGTGAGGTGGACTACACCAGCGTGGTGTCATTGGACTTGGGCACGGTGGCGCCGAGTTTGGCAGGCCCCAAGCGCCCGCAAGACCGCATCGAGCTGGGCCATGTCAAAAGCACCTTTTCGCGCTTGTTCTCCGAAGGCGCGGCCAACAACGGCTTCAACCAGCCGGCCGACAAGCTCGACAAGACCTTCACCACCGAAAGCGGCATCGACGTCAAGAACGGCGACGTGCTGATTGCCGCCATCACCAGCTGCACCAACACCAGCAACCCCGGCGTGCTCTTGGCCGCAGGCTTGTTGGCCAAGAAGGCGGTGGCAGCGGGCCTGAAGGTCAAGCCCCACATCAAGACCAGCCTGGCGCCTGGTTCGCGCATCGTCACCGAATACCTCAAAGAAACCGGTTTGCTGTCCAGCTTGGAAAAGCTGGGCTTTAACGTGGCCGGTTACGGTTGCACCACTTGCATCGGCAACGCGGGTGATCTGACTGCCGAGCTCAACAAAACCATCACAGACAACGACCTGATTTGCGCCGCTGTGCTGTCGGGCAACCGCAACTTTGAAGCCCGCATTCACCCCAACCTCAAGGCCAACTTTTTGGCCAGCCCGCCGCTGGTGGTGGCCTATGCCATCGCCGGCAATGTGGGGGTGGATTTGATGAGCCAGCCTGTGGGCCTGGGCAAGCGCGGCAAGCCGGTGTACCTGGGCGACATTTGGCCCACCAGCGACGAAATTCACAAGCTGATGAAGGCCGCGCTCAACGGCAAGGCCTATGCCGCCAACTACGACAAGGTGAAGAAAAAGCCCGGCAAGCTGTGGGAAGCCATCAGCGGCGTCGACGGCCAAACCTACAACTGGCCCACCAGCACCTACATCGCCCAGCCGCCCTTCTTTGATGGCTTTGCTACAAAACTTGCAGCAGCCAATGAAGACGGTTCGGCCCTGGCAGCCCCTGGCGTGAAAGGCGCGCGCATCATGGCGCTGTTTGGCGACAGCATCACCACTGACCACATCTCGCCCGCAGGCTCTATCAAAGACAGCAGCCCGGCGGGCCTGTGGCTCAAAGAGCGCGGCGTGCTCAAGGCGGACTTCAACAGCTACGGCGCGCGCCGCGGCAACCACGAAGTGATGATGCGCGGCACCTTCGCCAACGTGCGCATCAAAAACCTGATGATTCCCGCCAAAGCCGACGGCAGCCGCGAAGAAGGCGGGCTCACCCTCATGCAGCCCAGCGGCGAGAAAAAGTTCATCTATGACGCCGCCATGGCCTACATGGCCGCTGGCACGCCCACCGTGATTTTTGCGGGTGAGGAATACGGCACTGGCTCTAGCCGCGACTGGGCTGCCAAGGGCACGCAACTCTTGGGCGTTAAAGCCGTGGTGGCGCGCAGCTTTGAGCGCATCCACCGCAGCAACTTGGTGGGCATGGGCGTATTGCCGCTGCAGTTCAAGGCGGGCGAGTCGTGGGAAAGCTTGAAGCTCACCGGCAACGAAGTGATTGACGTCATCCCCGACGCCAAGCTCACGCCGCAGAGCGACGCAAAAATCGTCATCACCCGCGCTGATGGCAGCCAGCAGACGGTGACTGCCACCCTGCGCATCGACACGCCGATTGAGGTGGATTACTACCTCAATGGCGGCATCTTGCCTTTCGTGTTGCGCCAACTGCTGGCCGCGTGAGAGCGGCCGGGTTCGGTCGGCTGCGTCCGCCGAACCTTGCCCTGCGCAGTCGCGCCGCGCGATCTGTTGCGGCGGCTTTGGCTTGCTTTGTGTGAGCACCACCACCACTGTTTTGGGCCCGCCACGCTTGCTGGTGGCAGGCGCTGGCATTGGCGGACTGGCCTTGGCATTGGCCGCCGCGCGAGCGGGCTGGCAGGTGCAGGTGTGTGAGCGTGCTGAGCAGCTGGGCGAAGTGGGCGCGGGGGTGCAGTTGGGCCCCAACGCCACGCGGGTGTTGCAAGCACTAGGCGTTTGGAAAGCGCTGCAGCCCTTCACCACGGTGCCGCAGCGGGTGCGGGTGCGCCACGGGGGGGGCGGCCACAGCTTAGCCGTGTTACCGCTGGCTGAGGCCGCCACAGCGCGCTGGGGCAGCCCCTATGTCAGCGTGCACCGGGCGGACTTGCACCGGGTGCTACTGCAAACCGCCCAGTCGCACCCGATGGTGCAAATCGAGACCGATGCCGCCGTTCTGGACTGGATGGGCGGCGAAACCGGGGTGGTGCAAAAAGCAGGGGTGGCCGTGCGCACCACGGCAGGCACCCTGACGGGTGACGCTCTGGTGCTGGCCGATGGGGTGGCCAGCAGCCTGCGCCTGCGCGCCTTGCCCGCCGAACCCGCGCCGGTCGCTACCGGCCATGTGGCTTTTCGGGCGGTGTTGCCGATGGCGGCGCTGCCCGACGGGCTAGAGCGCGACGGCGTCACGGCCTGGCTGGCGCCGCGGATGCATGTGGTGCATTACCCGATTCGAGGCGGCGACTTCTTGAACATCGCGGCCTTCGTGGAAGTCCCCGTGACCGACCGTGAACGGTGGCCTTTGCATGCCAGCAGCTGGGACGATGCGCCCACCGAAGCGCTGGCCCTGCGCGAGGCCGTAGCGCCGCTGTGCCAGCCCCTGCAAGCGCTAGTGGCCGCTGTGCCGCGCTGGGCGCAGTGGCCCTTGCGGGCACGCCCGCCGGTCAGCTCTGCCCTTCAGTTGGCGCCTGAAGGAATTGGCCCGGTGGCGCTGCTCGGTGATGCGGCGCACCCCATGCTGCCTTATCTGGCCCAAGGTGCCGCCATGGCGCTAGAAGACGCCGCCGAGTTGGGCCGCCAATTGGGCCAAGTCACTCAGCACAGCCGCGCTGTGGCGCGCGAACGTTGGCAGGCGGTGCCTTTGGCGCTACAGGCCTATGCGCAGGCCCGCGCAGCCCGCGTGGGCCGGGTACAAGCGGCGTCGTGGCGCAACGGGCGCATCTTTCATGCCGCTGGCTTGGTGGCCTGGGGGCGCGATACGGCCTTACGTTGGGCCGGCCCACGCCTGATGGCTAACGACTGGCTGTACGGCGCCTGACAAGCCTGTCCGAGGCTTTGAACGCAATCGGCCTGCTGCGCCCGATTTAGCAGCCTAAGAAGCTATAAAAAATATAGCAACTGCCTACAACTCGGTGCGTAAGCGCCACAGTTCGGGGAACAGCACCACGTCGAGCATGCGGCGCAAATAGCTCACGCCGCCGGTGCCACCGGTACCGCCTTTGTGGCCAATGATGCGTTCCACCGTGGTCACATGCCGAAAGCGCCACAGGCGAAACGCGTCTTCTAGGTCAATGAGTTCTTCGGCAAGTTGATACAACTCCCAGTGGGCATCTGGTGCTTGGTACACCTGCAGCCAGGCGGCTTGCACCGCGTCGCTGGCGGTGTAGGGCTGCGTCCAATCACGTTGGGTGTGGCTGGCGGGCACCGGCAGGCCGCGCTGCGCCAAAAGTTGCAAAGCCAAGTCGTACAAGCTGGGCGCTGCATGCGCCGCCTGCACAGCGGCCAGGCGCTGAGGGTGGTGGGCGTGGGGCTT
>JAAFIY010000149.1 GCA_013297985.1 Comamonadaceae bacterium
GCCTCATGCTGTGCACTCGAAAGTCAGGGCTGACGTAGCCCACTCTCAACTTGCGGCGTACGCCGTCAGAGCCAATCAGGGGGGCATTGGTCCAGCCGCCCCATTGGCCAGATGTCTCCAGCGCTGTCTTCACCGGCGCGCAAAAACGCTGGTCGTAGCGCTCGTACCAGGCGTAGATGCTCTCGGCGCTCTCTTCGGGCGAATAGTTTTGGTGAAACAGCAGGTTGTTAAACGCCACCGCGTAGTCGGGCTTGAGCTCCACCGCTTTGAGCAAAGCGGCCTGTGCTTTTTCGCGCTCATCCAGGTCTTGGTAGGCGCCGCTCAAGAAATTCCAGGCGTAGGCGTTGCTAGGGTCAAGCTGCAGCGCGCGCTCTAGCGTGGTGCGCGCCTCGTCTTGGCGGTACAGCCGCGCCAGCGTAAGCCCCAAGTTCACGTAGCCCTGCGCCCAGTCTGGCCGCAGCTGCACCAAACGCTGCAGCACCTGTAGGGCTTCGTCAAAGCGCTCTTGTTCATACAGCGCGTTGCCTAGGTTGGCTTGGGCTTCTGCATCGTCGGGTGCCAGCTCGGCCGATCGGCGCTTGGCCCGCAAGGCCTCTTCCAATCGGCCCTGGGCTTGCAGCGCGCTGCCCAGTGCTTTGTGAGCAAAAGCGGCTTGGTCGTCAGCCGCCAGCCATTGGCGGGCTACTGCTTCGCATGCGGGCCAATCGCGCTTGTCAAACAGCGCGATCAATTGGGTCTGCCAAACATCTGTGTCAGAGCTGGATGGCTTGGCCGTGGGTTGGCTGGGTGGCGCCGTTTGCACCGGCACATCTGGTGCGCCAGTGGCCTGCCCAGCGCGCCGCGCCAAGGCATTGACATCGACTGGCCGCAAGCCATGGGCCTGTGCCAGGGGCAACACGGCTTGCGCCAGCGCCCCTTGGTTGGCACGAATCAAGGCATCGACATAACTAAACCAAAACTGCGGCAAATCCGGCCGCAAGCCTACGGCCCGCTCAAAGTGCGGCACCGCTTGTTCGGGCGAATGCATCTGCAGGGCCAGCAGCACACCCAGGTTGTGGTGGGCGTCGGCGTGGTCGGGCTCTCGCGCCAGCAGCTCGCGATACAGACGCAACGCGTCGTCGAACTGCCATGCTTGGTGGCAGCGCATGGCGCGTTGCAGCAGATCGTCTTCAGATTCCACCGGGATCGGGCTCGTGGGGGGATCGGCGCATTCTGAACGCATGGCGGCTTGGGTGGATGATCAAAACCACTGCACGTTAGCGCCCACTTTGGTGGTAGATCGCTTGAAATGGTGCGCCTGCCAGGGCCTATTCACCGGCTTGCCTAGGCGGGATCGTCCCTTACACTTTTTGTGCAAGTGACAGCGCTGCGCCGCCTTGGGCGTGATGCGCCTCAACACCATCTGGATTCACCATGTTTGTCATCGTTGGCTACGTCGTCGCGTTTGGCTGCATTTTTGGCGGCTACATCATCGCGGGCGGCAACATCATGGTGATCCTGAAGGCGCTGCCCCTTGAAATGCTGATCATCTGCGGCGGTGCACTTGGCGCCTTCTTGGTGAACAACCAGATGGGCGTCGTCAAAGCGACCTTTGGCGCTATTCCAAAACTGCTCAAGCCCTCGCACTACAACAAAGCGCGCTACATGGAGCTTCTGGCGCTGCTCTACGACATCTTGCAAAAGGCCCGCAAAGACGGGTTGATGTCGATTGAAAAAGACGTCGAAGCGCCACACGAATCACAGATCTTCAAAAAATACCCGGCCGTGGGCAGCGACCACCATGTGGTGGAGTTCATCACCGACTACCTGCGCATGATGGTGTCGGGCAACCTCAACTCGCATGAGATCGAGTCACTGATGGACAGTGAGATCGAGACCCACCACCATGAAGCGCATATGCCCGTAGGCGCCATGACCCGCTTGGCCGGCGCCTTGCCGGCGTTCGGGATCGTTGCGGCCGTGTTGGGCGTGATCAAGACCATGGGTTCGGTGGGCCAGCCCCCGGCGGTGCTGGGCGGCATGATCGGCTCGGCCCTGGTCGGAACCTTCTTGGGCATCTTCTTGGCTTACGCCGTGGCTGAGCCCTTGGCCGGCTTGATGGAGCAGCGCAACGACGAGCACGCCAAAGAGTTCCAATGCATCAAGACCACCTTGCTGGCCAGCATGCAGGGCTACAACCCGACCACGGCCATCGAATTTGGCCGCAAAGTGCTGTATTCAGCCGACCGGCCCAGCTTTTCGGAGCTTGAAGGGCACGTCAAAGGCAAGAAGTAATGCGTTAGCGCCAGCGGCTGCCCGCCGCTAGGCGACCTGTGCGGACCACCCCATGGCCGACAAAAAACTTCAACCCATCATCATCAAACGCGTCAAAAAGGGCGGCCATGCTGCCCACGGCGGCGCGTGGAAGATCGCTTACGCCGACTTTGTGACGGCCATGATGGCGTTTTTCTTGCTGATGTGGCTGCTGGGCTCCACCGCCAAGGGTGATCTGCAAGGCATTGCCCAGTACTTTCATTCGCCGCTGAAGGTGGCTTTGTCCGGTGGCGACGGTGCGGGCAACAGCACCAGCATCATCACCGGCGGCGGCACCGATCTCACCCGCTCTGCCGGGCAAGAGCGCCGCTCAGAGGGTGAATCGCTGTCGCGCAGCGCGCGCGATCAGGCCCGCGCCGACGCCGCCCGGTTTGAAGCCCAGCGCATTTCTGATCTGAAAGAAAAGATCGAGCAACTCATCACCCAAAACCCGCGCCTGGAAGAATACAAATCCCAGATCCGGCTGGATGTGACCCCCGATGGCCTGCAAATTCAGATCGTGGACGACCAAAATCGACCCATGTTTGATTCAGGCAGCGCCCTGGTCAAACCCTACATGCGGGACATCTTGCGCGAAATCGGCAGCGCCCTGGTGGGTGTGACCAACCGCATCAGCCTGGCCGGGCATACCGATTCCACGCCCTATGGCGGCGGCGATCGCGGCTATAGCAACTGGGAGCTGTCGGCTGATCGAGCCAACGCCACGCGCCGCGAATTGATTTCGGGCGGAATGCCCGGCGACAAGCTCGCGCGGGTGGTGGGCTTGGCTGCCAGCGAGTTATTGGACAAAACAAACCCCAGCGCGCCGATCAACCGGCGCATCAGCATCACCGTCATGACGCGTGAGGCTGAAAACCGCCTGTTGGGCGGGCGTGAGGCGCATGAAAGCGCACCCGCCCCCGCCGCCCCGGGCATTCCAGCTGCGGCAACCAGCCCGCCGGTGCTCGTGCCCACGCCTGCCCAACGTCCAGCCCAGCGGCCTGACCTTATCGGGCTGCAGCCACGTTCTTAGGCAAAAGCGGGGGCTTGTCCCCTTTTGCCTAGGCGACACTGGTCCTGCACCCGGCCGCTTCGGTTAAAGTCTTTTGTCATACCGTGCGTACTGTCTGTGAGTGTGTCGAAGAGCTTGCCTGTGCCAAGCGCCGCCCATCGCATTTACGCCCCCTATCAGTGAGCGAAAGGTTTCCGTCGTGGCCAACGAACTGCGTTTTCTGATCGTCGATGACTTCTCGACGATGCGCCGCATTGTGCGCAACCTGCTCAAAGAAAGCGGTTACGCCGAAGCCGATGAGGCCGAAGATGGTGTGGTGGCGCTGAACAAACTGCGCTCGGGCCGCTTTGATTTCGTGGTGAGCGATATCAACATGCCCAATATGAACGGCTTTCAGTTACTGACTGAAATCAAGGCCGATGAAAAACTCAAACACCTGCCGGTGCTGATGGTCACGGCCGAAGCGCGCAAAGAAGATATCGTGCTGGCCGCCCAAAAAGGTGCGGCGGGCTACATCGTGAAGCCCTTCACCAAGGCGACGCTAGAAGACAAGGTGGCCAACATCCTCAAAAAACTGGGGCTGTAGACCATGAGCGACGCTGCGCACGAGCCCGAAGCAGGCGGCCCGGTTGCCGAGGTCCATACCAAGATCGGGCTGCTGACCCGACAACTGCACGATTCGCTGAAAGAACTGGGCTACGCCGATCGCTTGCAGGGCGCGGCCAACGAACTACCCGACGCCCAAAGCCGACTCACCTATATCGCC
Source organism: Comamonadaceae bacterium (assembly GCA_013297985.1). Classification (GTDB taxonomy): domain Bacteria; phylum Pseudomonadota; class Gammaproteobacteria; order Burkholderiales; family Burkholderiaceae_C; genus JAAFIY01. The sequence continues at coordinate 4,071 of JAAFIY010000149.1, forward strand.
CGCCTCACTGGCGAAGCGGCTGAGAAGGTGCTGAACCGGGTAGACCAAGCCAAGGCGCAACACGACTTTATTGCGCAAGAAACCCAGCGCATGGTGGCCGATCTGCTGAAAGATCCGGTGCGTGCTGTGGCGTCAGGGCGCGTGCTGAATTTCGCCCACGATGTGGAGCGGGTCACCAAAGAGGCCGACGTCCATCTGACCGAGATCATGATGGCGCAAGACTTTCATGACCTGACCGGTCAGGTCATTGCGCGCGTCGTCAATCTTGCCGCCAACATTGAAAACCAACTGGTGCAGCTGCTGATTCAGACGGCGCCTGGCGGTGGCACAGCCGCTGAAGCAGAAGCCGCCGCAGAACCCAGCGCCAAGCCCAAAGAGCCCGAAGGCCTGCAGGGCCCCGTGGTTGACCCAAATGCGCGCGCCGACGTGGTCACCAATCAGTCGGACGTCGATGATCTGCTGGCGAGTTTGGGCTTTTAGGCGTTTTCACCCGCCGAAACGGGCCCGTCACCCCCTGAACAGCGCTCCAAACCGGGCGCTGTTCTCGCTTTAGAAAGCCCTGCCATTTTTCACAATTTGGGTCTGCCTCGCGCACACCCAAATTCATGGACGGCTCCTCCCAAGATCGCCACTTACCGGCCACCGAACGCAAGCTTCAGCAAGCGCGCCGGGACGGTCAAGCCCCTCGCTCGCGCGACCTCAACCACCTGATGGTGCTGGGCGCGGGCGGCGCGCTTCTATTAGCGTTTGGGCCTTGGGTGTTGGGCCGCATGCAAGTGGCTATGGCGCAGGCCTTGCGGTTTGATGCCGCCATGGTGGGTGATGTGGCCGCCACCTTGAACCGTTTTGGGCAGTTATCGATTTGGGGCACCGTGGCCTCTGGCGCCTTTGGCCTGTCGATTGCCTTGTTGACCGCGTTGGGCACCATCGTGGCTGGTGGTTGGGTGTTGAGCCTGAAGCCACTTGAGCCCGAGTTCAACCGCATCAGCCCATTGGGCGGCTTGGGGCGCCTGTTTTCCATGCAGCAGTTGGTGGATGTGGCCAAGCTGCTGCTCACCGCCGGAGTGATGCTGGCCATCACCTATGGCTTCATCGCCACGCACTGGCAAGAGCTGGGGCATTTGCTGCGCCAGCCCTCAGCCGCCAGCTTGCCCCATGCTGCCGACTGGGTGGTGCGCGGCGTGGCTTGGCTGCTGCTGGTAGTGTTGGTGATTGCTGCCATTGATGTCCCAGTGCAGCGGTTTTTTCACAAGCGGCAACTGCGCATGTCGCACGACGAGATTCGACGGGAACACAAAGAAGCCGACGGCAACCCCGAGATCAAAGCCCGCATTCGGCAGCGTCAGCGAGACATGGCCCATCGCCACAGCCTGAAGGCCGTACCCAAGGCTGATTTGGTGCTGATGAACCCCACCCACTACGCAGTGGCACTGAAGTACGACGACCGCAGCATGGCTGCGCCGCAGGTCATTGCCAAGGGGGCCGATCTCCTGGCCCAACGCATTCGAGACCTGGCGCAAACGCACCAGGTCCCCGTGGTGCAGGCGCCTGCACTGGCACGGGCGCTGTATGCCCACGCCGAACTCAACCGCGAAGTGCCACAGGCGCTGTACACCGCCGTGGCACAGGTGCTGGCCTATGTGTATCGGCTGCGTGCCGCTTGGCGTGGCCAGGGGCCTGCGCCCGCGCAAGCGCCTAACCCCGAGGTGCCGCCCGAACTGGATCCGCACCACACCGCTTCATCTGCGGGCGCACCTGAGCCGCTTAGCCCGGTCGAAGGCCGCGCATGAACGATTTCCTTAAGCGCACCTCCGCGCGCCTGGGCCTGACGGGCAATGCGCTCACCGCCTTGGCCGCTCCGCTGGTGGTCATGGCCATCTTGGCCATGATGGTGCTGCCCATGCCCGCCTGGCTGCTGGACGTTTTGTTCACCGTCAACATTGCTGTCGCGCTGATGGTGATGATGGTGGCCGCTTACATGGTGCGACCGCTGGACTTTGCGATCTTTCCCACCGTGCTGCTGCTCACCACCTTGATGCGCTTGTCGCTCAACGTGGCGTCCACCCGCGTGGTGCTGCTCGAAGGCCACACCGGCCCCGGTGCGGCGGGCCAGG
>JAAFIY010000015.1 GCA_013297985.1 Comamonadaceae bacterium
GTCTCATTTTCGTGGGGCTTCCCGCGCACGGTTGCGACGGGCGGCCAGCGGCAGCAACGGTGGACGTTGTTGCCCTATGAATGCGCCAGCCGTCCTTACCCATTTGATCGCCCAGGCCGACGAGGCCGTGCGATTGCGCGAGATTCCATACAACTACACCTCGTTCTCTGACAAAGAGATCGTGATGCGGCTGCTGGGCTCCCGCGCATGGGACATGTTGCAAGACTTGCGCGGCGAACGCCGCACCGGCCGATCAGCCCGCATGCTCTACGAAGTGCTGGGCGACATCTGGGTGGTGGAACGCAATCCCTACCTGCAAGACGACTTGCTGGATTCGCGCCGTCGGCGCGGTCAGCTCATTGATGCGCTCAACCACCGCTTGGGCGAAATTCAGAAGCGCCGTGATCCAGCCAGCGACCTCCAACGCGACGCCCGCGTGGGCGAGCTCTTGGCTGCCGCCCAAGTGGCTGTCAAGCGCTTTGCTGACCGGCTTGACCAGATTGCAGCCCTGCGCCGCCACGCCAGCAAAGCGCTAGGCCGAGTCACCGCCAAGGACAACATCAAGTTTGACGGCTTGAGCCGCGTATCGCACGTGACGGACGCCACTGACTGGCGGGTGGAATACCCGTTTGTCGTGCTGTGCCCGGACTCAGAAGCCGAAATGGCTGCACTGGTGAAATGCTGCATCGATCTGGGCTTGACCATCGTGCCGCGAGGCGGTGGTACCGGCTACACCGGCGGCGCCATTCCCTTGACCTGGAAGAGCGCGGTGATCAACACCGAAAAGCTTGAAGCCATGACCGAAGTGGAAATGGCCACTCTGCCCGGCGTGGATCACCCCGTGCCCACGGTGTGGAGTGAAGCAGGCGTGGTCACCCAGCGGGTGGCCGACGCGGCCGAGCGCGGCGGCTTTGTGTTTGCGGTAGACCCCACCAGTGCTGAAGCCAGCTGCATTGGCGGCAACATTGCCATGAACGCCGGCGGCAAGAAGGCCGTGCTGTGGGGCACCGCTCTGGACAACCTGGCCAGCTGGCGCATGGTGACGCCTGATGCGCAGTGGCTCGAAGTGATTCGCCTGAACCACAACCTGGGCAAGATCCACGACGCGCCCCTGGCCAGCTTTGAGCTGCGCACATTTCAGGCTGACGGCCGCACGCTGATCAAGACCGAGCGGCTGGATATTCCAGGCCCCAGCTTTCGCAAGGCGGGCCTGGGCAAAGACGTCACCGACAAGTTTTTGGCGGGGCTGCCCGGCATTCAAAAAGAAGGCTGCGACGGTCTCATCACCAGCGCGCGCTGGGTGGTGCATCGCATGCCCAGCCACACCCGCACGGTGTGCCTGGAATTTTTCGGCCACGCCCGCGATGCGGTGCCCAGCATTGTGGAAATCAAAGACTTCATGTTTGCCGAGGCCAAACGCAGCGGCACCCTGCTGGCGGGGCTTGAGCACCTGGACGACCGCTATCTGAAAGCCGTGGGCTACACCACCAAAAGCAAGCGCGGGGCGGCGATGGGTGGATCAGGCCTGCCCAAGATGGTGCTGATTGGCGACATCGCTGGAGACGATGCCGACGCCGTGGCCCGCGCCGCCGCAGAAGTGGTGCGCATGGCCAACAGCCGCAGCGGCGAAGGCTTTACCGCCGTTAGCGCCGATGCGCGCAAAAAGTTCTGGCTCGATCGCAAACGCACTGCGGCCATCAGCCGCCACACCAACGCCTTCAAGATCAATGAAGACGTGGTGATTCCTCTGCCGCGCATGGCCGAGTACACCGACGGCATTGAGCGCATCAACATTGAGCTGAGCCTGCGCAACAAGCTGCGCCTGTGCGACGAGCTGCGCGCCTTTTTCACCGCCGGCAACTTGCCGCTGGGCAAGAGCGACGACGCACACGAAATTGCCAGCGCCGAACTGCTGGAAGACCGTGTGGCCCAAGCCTTGGCGCTGGTGGCCGAAGTGCGTGGCTTGTGGCAAGGGTGGCTAGATCAGGTCGATACCCTGTTTGCGCAGCTGCAAGACCACGGCCTGCGTGCCAGCTGGAAAACGCAGTTGAAGGCCCCGCTGGCCAAGCTGTTTGGCGGTGCGGCCTTTGCACCGCTGCTGGCTGAGTGCGACGCTATTCACAAGCGGGTGCTCAAGGGCCGTGTGTGGGTGGCCCTGCACATGCATGCGGGCGACGGCAATGTGCACACCAACATCCCGGTGAACAGCGACGACTACGACATGCTGCAAACCGCGCATGAAGCGGTCGAACGCATCATGAAGCTGGCGCGCAGCCTGGACGGCGTCATCAGCGGCGAGCACGGCATCGGCATTACCAAGCTCGAGTTCTTGACCGATGAAGAGCTGGCCCCCTTTGCCGCCTACAAAGCCAAAGTGGACCCCAACGGTCACTTCAACAAAGGCAAGTTGCTACGAAATAAAGAGCAGCTTTCGCCCATGGATAGGGCGCTACAGGCCAATGGCGCCCACAAGTCGGGGCGCGCCGCTGAGGGCCCTGACGACATGGTGTATGCCGCCGATTTAAGCGACGCCTACACCCCCAGCTTTGGCCTGATGGGGCATGAATCACTCATCATGCAGCAGAGCGACATCGGCGCCATCGCCGACAGCGTGAAAGACTGCTTGCGTTGCGGCAAGTGCAAACCGGTGTGCGCCACCCATGTACCGCGCGCCAATTTGCTCTACAGCCCGCGCAACAAGATCCTGGCCACCAGCCTGCTGATTGAAGCGTTTTTGTACGAAGAGCAAACCCGCCGTGGCGTCAGCATTCGCCACTGGGAAGAGTTCGAAGATGTGGCCGATCACTGCACGGTGTGCCACAAATGCGAATCGCCCTGCCCCGTCAAGATCGATTTTGGCGACGTGTCGATGAACATGCGCAACCTGCTGCGCAAGATGGGCAAGAAATCGTTCCGCCCGGGTAATGCGGCGGCCATGCTGTTCTTGAACGCCACCAACCCCGAGACCATCAAAGTCATGCGCTCGGCGATGGTGGACGTGGGCTTTAAAGCCCAGCGCATGGCGCATGAATTGATGAAGTCTTTGGCGCGCAAGCAAACCGCCAAGCCACCTGCCACCACGGGTGCCGCACCCATCAAAGAGCAGGTGATTCACTTCATCAACAAAAAGATGCCGGGTGGTTTGCCCAAGAAAACCGCGCGCGCACTGTTGGACATTGAAGACCGCGACTACGTGCCCATCATTCGCAACCCACAGGGCACGTCGGCCGACTCGGAAGCGGTCTTCTACTTCCCCGGCTGCGGGTCAGAAAGGTTGTTCAGCCAAGTGGGCCTAGCCACGCAGGCCATGCTGTGGCACGCCGGTGTGCAGACCGTGCTGCCACCAGGCTATCTGTGCTGCGGCTACCCCCAGCGCGGCAGCGGCCAGTTTGACAAAGCCGACAAGATCATTACCGACAACCGGGTGCTGTTTCACCGCGTGGCCAACACGCTGAACTATCTGGACATCAAAACCGTGGTGGTCAGCTGCGGCACCTGCTACGACCAATTGCAGGGCTACCAGTTCGACAAGATCTTCCCCGGCTGCCGCATCATCGACATCCACGAATTTCTGCTTGAAAAAGGCATCACCCTGGCCGGTGATGGCCAGTACCTGTACCACGACCCCTGCCACAGCCCCATGAAGCTGCAAGACCCGATGAAGACGGTGAAGGCGCTAGTGGGCGAATCGGTGGTGAAAGCAGAACGCTGCTGCGGCGAAAGCGGCACCCTCGGCGTAACGCGGCCCGATATCTCTACCCAAGTGCGCTTTCGCAAAGAAGAAGAATTGCGCAAAAACCAAACGCAACTGGCCGCACTGGCCAGCAGCCTAGGCAAGGCCGAGGCGCCCCGCGGCGCACCGACAAAAATCCTGACCAGCTGCCCCAGCTGCCTGCAGGGTCTGAAACGCTTTGAAGATGACCTCAAAGGCCAAACCAACGGTCTGCTAGAGGCCGACTACATCGTGGTGGAGATGGCCCAGCAAATCTTAGGCCCCGACTGGCTGCCCGATTACGTCGCTGCGGCCAACCAAGGCGGCATCGAGCGGGTGCTCGTGTGACCGCGCCAGGCAGCGGCACAGCCGCTGCGGCGCCCTGCCCGCTGTGCGACGGCTTGGGTGGGCTGCTGGTGGCGCGACAGCCGCTGTGGCGCGTAGTGCGGGTAGACGACGCCGTTACCGTGGCCCAACATCCTGCCTTTTGGCGGCTGATCTGGAACACCCACGTGGCCGAGTTCACCGACCTGCCCCGCGCCGAGCGCATCGCCTGCATGGACGCCGTAGCCATGGTGGAGCGCACCGTGCGCCACCAGCTCAAGCCCACCAAAATCAACGTGGCCAGCTTGGGCAATGTGGTGCCGCATCTGCACTGGCACGTGGTGGCGCGGTTTGCCAATGACGCACATTTTCCCCAACCCGTGTGGGCAAGCCCCCAGCGGCCCGCAGATCCAATGGCCGTGCAAGCCTTGCAACGGCGTTTGTCTGATGTGGACGAAGCCCTGCGCGAGGCACTGGCCTGAAGGCTCCACGCATCTGCTGTCACTCACTCCAAAGCTCCATGGCCTCACCCGTTGCCCAAACCCCCGCGCCGCAAGACATCACCTTGCACGGCCAATCGCGCATCCTTGAAATTGCTTTTGCCGACGGCGCAAGCTTTCGCATTCCGTTTGAACTGATGCGCATCTACTCGCCCAGCGCAGAAGTACAAGGCCACGGCCCAGGCCAAGAAGTGCTGCAAACCGGCAAGCGCGAAGTGGATGTGGTGGAACTTGAACCTGTAGGCAACTACGCCATCAAGCCCACCTTCTCCGACGGCCATGACAGCGGCCTGTTCAGCTGGGAATATCTGTACTTTTTGGGTAGCCGCCAAGCAGAGCTTTGGGCCGACTACCAAGCCCGGCTGCAAGCCGCTGGGCGCGACCGAGACGGCCCCATGCCCGACGCGGGCGGCGCCGGGCACGCCTGCGGCCACTGAAGCCATCACGGCTCACCAAACCTATTTGCTATTACTTTGATAGCTTAATAGGCCCGTATTCAGGGCGTAATCGGCCTGTTTGGTTTAAGACTGCCCAGTCACCTGCTGCGCAATAGCCTGTGGGCTTACAGGGCTGTGCCCTTGAACCGCCGCAGCCGTCCCTACATTCCATTGCAAGACCCGCTATGACGAGCACCCACTTCGGCTTTCAAACCGTCGACGCTGCCGACAAGGCGCAGCGCGTGCGCGGTGTGTTTGATTCAGTCGCATCGCGCTACGACGTGATGAACGACCTGATGTCGCTCGGCCTGCACCGCGCCTGGAAAGCCTATGCGCTGCAGGTGGCCCGTTTGCAGATGGGCCACCAAGTGCTGGATGTGGCCAGCGGCACGGGCGACCTGGCGCTGGCCTTCGCGCGTGAGCTGCAGTCTCTGGGCGGCGGCGGCGTGGTGGCCACCGACATCAATGAAGCCATGTTGGCTCAGGGGCGACAGCGCTTGGCTGACGCGGGCCTGTCATTGCCCACCGTGGTGGCTGACGCCGAACACCTGCCCTTTGAAGACGGCCGCTTTGATGTGGTGTCGGTGGCCTTTGGCCTGCGCAACATGACCGACAAATCCACCGCCCTCAGGGAAATGGCCCGTGTGCTTAAGCCGCGTGGGCGCTTACTGGTGCTGGAGTTTTCCCAAGTGGCCAAGCCGCTGCGCAAGGCTTACGACTGGTATTCATTTCGGGTGCTGCCCGTGTTGGGCCAGCGCGTGGCGGGCGATGCAGACAGTTACCGCTATCTGGCCGAGTCCATTCGCATGCATCCCAACCAGGCCGATCTGAAAGCCCTGATGCAGCGAAGCGGGTTTGGACATGTGGATGTGCATAACCTCTCCGGGGGCATCGTGGCCCTGCACATGGGCATCAAGTGTTGAGGGCGCACACTGTGCAGACCGGTACGAAGCAGTGGATTGAGACGGTTTGAGTTTGCGGGTTGTGTTTAGGCAATTTGGTTTGTTGTTTGTTGATCTTGGAGGCAGTATGAAATTTCTCGCCATCTTCATGGCCGCGGCCATCAGCTTGGCCAGTGTGTCGGCGGTTGACGCGAAACGTTTGGGCGGCGGCAAGTCCGCAGGGCAGCAGTCCAGCAACGTGACGCAACGCGAAGCCACACGCCCCGCACAACCTGCTCAGCCCAACGCCGCACCCGGCCAAAACGCCGCTGCGCCCGCAGCCGCAGGCACCGCTGCCGCGGGCGCAGCCACTGCCGCCAAAAAGCCCTGGGGCGCCATGCTTGGCGGCCTGGCGGCTGGTCTGGGTCTGGCCTGGTTGGCCAGCTCGCTGGGGTTTGGTGAAGAACTGGCCAACATCATGATGTTTGCCTTGCTGGCCATGGTGGTGCTGGCGGTGGTGGGCTTCTTCCTGCGCAAACGGGCCATGAACAACGCGCAAGCTGGCGGTTACGCCATGGCGGGTGCGGGCGCCGGTGGTGCCGCCGCCCCCGTGCCGCGCAGCTATCGGCCTGAGAACGTGGGCAACGACGCCTCTGCCCGCCCGTTTGAGCGCAGCAACGTGATGGATACGCCCGCAGCCCCCGTGGGCGGTTCGCGCATCGGGGCTCGCGTGGGTTCTGGTTTGGCCGCCGCTGGTGCCGCCGGCGAAGCTGCGCCAGAGCAACGCTGGGGCGTGCCGGCTGACTTTGACGAAGCTGGTTTCCTTGAAGGCGCCAAGGGCGGCTTTGTGGCCCTGCAAGCCGCTTGGGACAAGGCTGATCTGGCCAGCTTGCGCGCCATGATGACCGACAACATGCTGTCTGAAGTGCGCAGCCAACTGGCCGAGCGCGACAACCTTTCGGGCAAAGCCAACCGCACCGAAGTCGTCATGCTCGAAGCCAAACTGCTGGGCATCGAAGACCTGGGTCACGACTACATGGCCAGTGTCGAGTTCACCGGCTTGATCCGCGAAGACGCATCAGCGGGCCCCAGCCCGTTCCGCGAGGTGTGGAACATGACCAAGCCCAAGGACGGCTCCATGGGTTGGTTGGTCGCGGGCTTGCAAGCTCTGCACTAAACCACCGCGCCACGGGCCCTAATCGGGCCATCGGACACAATGGGGGCATGCACACGCAGCCCCCATTTTTTTTGGCTTCTGAACAGGCCACATGAGCACGCCACAGTCGCCCATCCCCCCTTGGCTCCATGCGCTGGCCCCGCCGCAATGGCTGGTGGCCGAAGCGCAAGGCCGCATCGTCTTGTTGCTCAACCATGTGCTGCAGCAGGAGCCCGAGGCCATGGCACGCATTGAACGCCAGCGCGGCCAAGTGGCGCGACTGGTGTGGCAAAACTGGTCGCTGGCCCTGACCGCGACACCCGCGGGCCTACTCGACGTCGCACCCGCTGAAGCCCTGCCCGACCTCACGCTCACCGTCATGAGCGCATCACCTCTGGACATGCTGGCCACCGCCTTGCGTGGCGACAAGCCGCCCGTGCACATCGAGGGCAATGTGCAGTTGGCCGCTGAAATCAATTGGCTGATTGACCATGTGCGCTGGGACATGCAGGCTGACCTGGCCCGTGTGGTGGGCGATGTAGCCGCGCACCAAATCACCCGGGTGGTGGGCGGCGCCAGTGCCGCCTTGCGCGGGTTGGTGCAGCGCATGCCCATGGGCACACCGGGCGGCCAAGGCCCCAACACTGAGGGCCGCCCATGACGCGGCTGCTGCGCAGCGCGTTCATCGTTTGGATCGTCTTGCGCTATGGGCTAGACGAACTGCTGCTGACCAGTCTGGACAAGCCCTGGCTGCGCACGGTTACCCGCATCCTCACCATCGGCCGCTCGCTGCATGCGCCGCGTGGGCAGCGCTTGCGACAAGCCTTAGAAAGCCTGGGCCCGATTTTTGTGAAGTTTGGCCAGGTGTTGTCCACCCGGCGCGATTTGCTGCCCCAAGATGTGGCCGATGAATTGGCACTGCTGCAAGACCGCGTGCCCCCCTTTGATTCAGCCATTGCCGTAGCCACCATTGAGCGCGCCTTTCGGCGCCCCTTGGCCGACCTCTTCGAGCAGTTTGAGCACACCCCGGTAGCCAGCGCGTCGATTGCACAAGTGCACTTTGCCGTCGTGCGTGACCGGCAGGGCAAATCGCGTGAGGTGGCCGTGAAGGTGCTGCGCCCGGGCATGCTGCCGGTGATCGACAAAGACCTCGATCTGATGCGCATGATGGCTGGCTGGCTTGAAGCCATCTCAGCTGATGGCCGACGCTTAAAGCCCAAAGAAGTGGTGGCCGAGTTCGACAAGTACCTGCACGATGAGCTGGATTTGGTGCGCGAAGCCGCCAGCGCTGCCCAACTGCGGCGCAACATGGCCGGGCTCAATCTGGTGCTGATCCCCGAGATGTTCTGGGACTTGTGCGCGCCCGATGTGATCGTGATGGAGCGCATGCAAGGCATTCCCATCAACCAAACCGAGCGTTTGCGCGAAGCGGGTGTCGACCTGAAGCAGTTGGCCCGCGACGGCGTCACCATCTTCTTTACCCAGGTGTTTCGCGACGGTTTTTTTCATGCCGATATGCACCCGGGCAATATCCAAGTGAGCTTGGCACCTGACACGTTTGGCCGCTACATCTCGCTGGACTTTGGCATCGTCGGCACCCTCACCGAATTCGACAAAGAGTACCTGGCGCAGAACTTCACCGCCTTCTTTCGGCGCGACTACAAGCGCGTAGCGCAGTTGCACATTGAATCGGGCTGGGTGCCGAGCAACACGCGGGTCGATGAGCTTGAATCTGCCATCCGCGCGGTGTGCGAACCCTACTTTGACCGCCCCTTGAAAGAGCTGTCACTGGGCATGGTGCTCATGCGCTTGTTTCAAACCTCGCGCCGCTTTCAGGTTGAGATTCAGCCGCAGTTGGTGCTGCTACAAAAAACCCTGCTCAACATCGAAGGCTTGGGCCGTGATCTAGACCCTGACCTGGATTTGTGGAATACCGCCAAACCATTTTTGGAAACCTGGATGGTCGAACAATTGGGCCCGCAAAAGTTGATCGCAGGCCTGCGCGATCAAGCCCCGCGTTACGCCCGCTTGGTGCCAGAACTTCCCTTGCTGCTGCACGAAGCCCTGCGCCGCCGCCACCCAGATGACCAGCGCGAAGAACTCCTGGCCCTGTTGGCCGAACAGCGTCGCACTAACCGGCTGCTGCAGGGCCTGATCTGGGCAGGCGTGGGCTTTGCCTTGGGGCTGGTGGTCATGCAGTGGTTGGTGCGCGTGCGCATCGGCTAGCGCCCGCCCTGACAAAACCCTAGGCCTTATCCCGACATGGCCAATGGGGTTGCCCCTGGTGGCCACACCGCAGCGGACCGGGCTTGCAAATAATGCGGCTGCCATTGGGGGCAAGGCAGGCAGGGTCTTTGCTTGTTTTGTGCTGTGCCAATAGGCGCGCCCCAACCCACACAACAAATTGCTCACCGACTCTGGACATCAGGAGCCTGCCCCATGTTGCTGACCTTCATCGCCATTTACCTGCTGGCGTCCATCGGCATTGGCCTGTGGGCCGCCAAGCGCGTTCACAACACGGCCGACTACGCAGTGGCGGGCCGCAATCTGGCGCTGCCGGTGGTGATTGCCACCACCTTTGCCACTTGGTTCGGCTCTGAAACGGTGCTGGGTGTCAGCGCCAAGTTTGTGCAAGGCGGCTTTAACGCGGTGGTGGAAGACCCGGTGGGCTCTTCGATTTGTTTGATCTTGGTGGGCTTGTTCTTCGCCTACAAGCTGTACCAAAAGAACCTGATCACCATCGGCGACTACTACCGCCAGCGCTATGGCCGTGGGGTTGAGATGTTCTGTACGGTGGTGATCATCATCAGCTACCTGGGCTGGGTGGCCGCACAAATTACCGCGCTGGGCTTGGTGTTTAACCTGCTCACCCAAGGCGCCATCAGCTTGCCCATCGGTATGGTGATCGGCACGGTCATCGTGCTCACCTACACCTTGTTTGGCGGCATGTGGTCAGTGGCCATGACCGACTTTGTGCAGATGATCGTGATCGTGATCGGCCTTTTGCTGATCGCCGTCTTCGCTGCCGAAATGGCTGGCGGCGCTGGCAGGGTGATTGAGTTTGCGTCCACAGAAGGCAAGTTTCAGTTCTTCCCGGCTGAGGTGAGCTTGCACGCGTGGCTGGCGTTTATTGCAGCGGGCATTACGCTGATGTTTGGCTCAATCCCCCAGCAAGACGTGTTTCAGCGGGTGATGTCGTCCAAGGACGCCAAGACCGCAGTGCGCGGGCCCATTTTGGGCGGCACCTTCTACTTCATCATCGCGCTGGTGCCGATGTTCATCGTGACTTCTGCGCTGCTGATCATGCCGGAGGTGACCACCACACTCCTGGCTGATGACCCGCAAAAAGTGCTGCCCACGCTGGTGATGGAAAAAATGCCTCTGGCGCTGCAGATTGCGTTTTTTGGGGCGCTGCTGTCGGCCATCATGTCCACGGCTTCAGCCACCTTGCTGGCGCCGTCCACCTCGTTTGTGCAAAACATCTTGCGCAACATCAAACCCGGCATGAGCGACGCCGCCACCCTGAAGGCCATGCGCATCAGCGTGGTGGTGTTCACCGCCATGGTGCTGGCCTACGCCATCATCATGCAGGGCACGCCGATTTATGAGCTGGTGTCGGGTGCGTATCAGTTCCCGCTGGTGGGCGCCTTCATCCCCTTGGTGGCCGGGCTGTACTGGAGCCGGGCGACCACGCAAGGCGCGGTCTGGTCGATTGTGGGCGGGCTGACGGTGTGGCTGGCCTTTATCTTTGTGCCTTATGGTGAAGGCGTGCTGAATGACCTGTTCCCGCAGCAGTTGGCGGGCCTGTTGGCCGCGGCCTTGGGCATGGTGGCTGGTTCTTTGCTGCCGCAGTGGATTGGCAACACCAAGGGCCACGTGCACCACTACCAGGGCTCGGCTGCCTGAGACTCCGGGCGGGCCGGGCGGGCCAGCGGTTTTTCACTCGCGCGGCCTATAATCGAGGGCTTTGCCCAATAGCACCCCACGGCGCTGTTGGGCGCCCGTGGCGCGGGCCAACTCGCGCCGATTTGTTTCGCAGGTGGCAGCCTGCATCCTGGCTTTGCACACCATGCCGATCTACGCGTATCGATGCGCAGCGTGCGGTCACGACCACGAAGCGCTGCAAAAAATCTCTGACGCGCCGCTCACCATTTGCCCGGCCTGCGGAGTTGCGGCTTTGCAAAAACAAGTGACCGCCGCTGGCTTTCAGCTCAAGGGCTCGGGCTGGTACGTCACCGATTTCCGAAACAACGGCGGCGCTGCCGCCAAAGCGGCCGACAAAGCCGACAAAGCCGATAAGGGCGATAAGGCCGACGGCGCCGCTCCCGCAACGGACAGCAAACCCAGCGCGGGTGACAGTGGCGCATCGGCCGCCAGCCCTTCGACATCGGCTGGGGCCGCGGCGCCCACTGCAGCACCTTCGCCTGCGCCCGCAGCAGCCGCGCCCACACCCCCTTCTGCCGCGTGACGCACTGATATGGCACCTTCGCTGATGGCGCGCCTGCGCACTTGGGTGCTCAGCGGCTTGCTGGTGCTGGTGCCGCTTGGCATCACGCTGTGGGTGCTGGACTGGGCGGTCAGCCTGCTGGACCAAACCCTGCTGATCCTGCCCAAAACGTGGCAGCCCGATCGCCTGTTGGGCATTCACATCCCCGGCCTGGGGGTACTGCTGGCGCTGGCGATTTTGCTCATTGTGGGTGCGGCGGCCAGTAACTTTGTGGGTCGTCGCTTGGTTGAGGGCTGGAACCAACTCTTGCACCGCATTCCGGTGGTGCGCTCGATTTACTCGGGCGTTAAACAGGTGTCGGACACCTTGTTTTCTGAAAAGGGCAATGCCTTTCGCACCGCCGTATTGGTGCAGTGGCCGCGCCCGGGCATGTGGACGATTGCGTTTGTGACGGGTGTGCCCGGTGGCGACGCTGGTTACCACTTGGGGGCCGACTACCTCACCGTCTATGTGCCCACCACGCCCAACCCCACCAGCGGCTTTTTTGTGATGCTGCCGCGCGACGAGTGTGTCGAGCTGAACATGAGCGTGGACGAAGCGCTGAAGTACATCGTGTCGATGGGCGTGGTAGCGCCGCCCTTGCCTGCAGGCACGCCTGAGGGCAACGCGCCGTCGGCGCAAATGCAGCGCCTGCTAGACGCGCAACGCCAGCGGCAGCACAGCGCATAGGCCCACTGGCGGCCTCGGCTCGCACCCGCCGCTTTTCTCTTGAGTTTGTTTGCAGAAGGTTGTTGAACATGTCCATGCGTAGCCACTATTGCGGTTGGGTCACTGAAGCACTGGCGGGCCAGATGGTCACCCTGGCTGGTTGGGTGAACCGTCGGCGCGACCACGGCGGAGTCATCTTCATTGACCTGCGCGACCGCGAAGGTACCGTGCAGGTGGTGTGCGACCCCGACCGCGCCGACATGTTCAAAACCGCCGAAGAAGTGCGCAATGAGTTTTGTGTGCAAATCAACGGCTTGGTGCGCGCCCGGCCCGCAGGCACCACCAACGACACCATTGCCAGCGGCAAGATTGAAGTGCTGTGCCACAGCCTGACGGTGCTTAACCCGTCTGTCACGCCGCCGTTTCAGATTGACGACGACAACCTGTCTGAAACCACCCGCCTCACCCACCGTGTGCTGGACCTGCGCAGGCCCTACATGCAAAACAACCTGCGCCTGCGCTACAAGGTGGCGATGGCGGTGCGCCGGTTTTTAGACGCCAACGGGTTCATCGACATTGAAACCCCGATGCTCACCAAAAGCACGCCCGAAGGCGCGCGCGACTACCTGGTGCCCAGCCGCGTGCACGACGGCATGTTCTTTGCGCTGCCGCAATCGCCCCAGCTCTTCAAGCAGTTGCTGATGGTGGCGGGCTTTGACCGCTACTACCAAATCACCAAGTGCTTCCGCGACGAAGACTTGCGGGCAGACCGCCAGCCCGAGTTCACCCAGATCGATATTGAAACGTCTTTCTTGGGCGAACAAGACATCCGCGATTTGTTCCAGAACATGATCGTGGGCGTGTTCAAAGACGTGCTCAATATTGATTTGGGCGCCTTCCCCGTCATGGCTTATGGCGAAGCCATGCACCGCTTTGGCTCGGACAAGCCTGACTTGCGGGTGAAGATGGAGTTCACCGAACTCACCGACGTGATGGCCGATGTGGACTTCAAGGTCTTCAGCGCCCCCGCGCAAATGAAAGGCGGCCGTGTGGTGGCCCTGCGCGTGCCCGGCGGTGCCAGCATGCCGCGCAGCGAAATTGACGCCTACACCGAGTTCGTCAAGATCTACGGCGCCAAGGGCCTGGCCTGGATCAAGGTCAATGAAGTGGCCAAGGGCCGCGATGGACTGCAGTCACCCATCGTCAAAAACCTGCATGACGCCGCCGTGGCCGCCGTGCTGCAACGCACCGGCGCGCAAGACGGTGATTTGATCTTCTTCGGTGCCGACAAGGCCAAGGTGGTCAATGACGCCATTGGCGGCCTGCGCCTGAAGGTGGGCCACAGTGAGCTGGGCCGCGCCAACGGCCTGTTTGAAGCGCGCTGGGCGCCGCTGTGGGTGGTGGACTTCCCCATGTTTGAGCACGACGAAGCCGAAGACCGCTGGACGGCCGTTCACCACCCCTTTACCGCCCCCAAAGACGGGCATGAAGACTGGATGGTCACCGCGCCCGAGAAGTGCTTGGCCAAGGGTTACGACATGGTCTTGAACGGCTGGGAAATCGGCGGCGGCTCGGTGCGTATTCACCGCGCTGACGTGCAAAAGAAGGTGTTTGACGCGCTGAAGATTTCGCCCGAAGACGCGCAAATCAAGTTTGGCTTTCTGCTCGATGCCCTGCAATACGGCGCCCCGCCCCACGGCGGCCTGGCCTTTGGCTTGGACCGCATCGTCACGCTGATGACGGGCGCCGAATCCATCCGCGACGTGATCGCCTTCCCCAAGACGCAGCGCGCCCAGTGTTTGCTCACGCAAGCGCCGTCTGCGGTGGATGAAAAGCAGTTGCGTGAACTGCACATCAAGCTGCGCAACCTGCAAGTAGCCTAGAGCCTTCCAACAAGGCGTTTGCTACAAAATAAGTAGCTGCTTGCACTCTAAAATAGGGCGCTGCAGGCCGTTTGAATGCAACACCCAGCTCCGCCCAAACCGCCCAAGCTTCCCTGGTCGGTGCTGGTAGTGGTGCATACGCCGTGTCAGCAGGTGCTGCTGATTCGCCGGGCTGATGTCATGACCTCGCCCCGCCCGCCCAGCGCCGCGCAATTGGCGGGCTTGGCCGCACACCAACTGCCTGCTGGCTATTGGCAGTCAGTCACTGGCAGTGTGGATTCACTGGACGAAGCCTTTGCCGACACCGCCCACCGCGAGGTGCGGGAAGAAACTGGCATCGACAGCCGAGCGCCCGGCCACTCGCTGACCGATTGGCGCATCGAGCAGCACTACGACATCTACCCCAGCCACCGCCATCGCTACCCCGCAGGCATCACCCGCAACGCCGAACATGTGTTTGGCCTGCAAGTGCCCCGCCACGTGCCGGTGCGGCTTAGCCCGCGTGAGCACACGCATCACATCTGGCTGCCCGCGCATGAGGCCACGCAATGGTGCGGATCGGCATCGAATGCCTTGGCCATTGACTGGCTGATACGCAGCTGGAGATAGGAAATCCAGCAGGCTCGGAGGTTGCTACATGTTTTGTAGCATTATACGCCCTATTTCAGGGCGCTTCAGGCCAATCTGGCTTAAGGTTGCGATCGCTCGTTCAACGCAAGCCAAACCCCTGCGCCCACTTGGGCGTGCTGCCATCGGCTTCGGTCAGCGGTAAGTACAGCGTACCCCCACTGATCCACCACGGTCGGCCTGCTTGCGCTGTTGGCATCGCGATGACCTGGGCTTGCGGGGCCAGCGTGTAGCGCAGGCCGTTCAGCGTGACTTGCAGCGCTGCATTGGCTTGCGTGGCGATGGCCGCTTGGGCATCGCTTGCTTTGAGCAGATTCAGCAAGGCCTGGGTGTCTGCTGCTGCGCCGTTCAAACGCTGGCTGCGCCCACTCTGGGCGGTGTGGGTGATGCCATTGGTGTCTTGGACGACGCCCGCTGGGGTGGTGGCTGTGGGCGCCCACCAATCGGGTCTGACGACGAGGGGTGCCGCATTGGCGGTGAGTTGAATGCGCAAGATACCGTTGGCCTGCAGCGTCACTTTGCCACCGGCTTGGGTGATGCGGTTCGTCAAATCACCCAGGTCATTGGGCGCTGGGGCCAGCCGCAGGCCTAGGCCGTCTTGTTGGATGAGAGCGGTGCCGTCCACGTCCAGGCTGGCGCTTGCACTGCCGGGGCTGACGGTGATCACGCCCAGGGGCCAGGCCACCAGATCAATGCTGGCGTTGTCGGTATTGACAAAGCGCAGCACGCCGCTGACGAAGTCAGTGCCTCGGTAGCGCAGCGCCGATTGCACTTCGGGCGGCAGGCCGGCAATCAGGGTGTTCAGGACTGCGGTGGTGCTGCCGGGGGCGGGTTTGTCTACTCGGCTGACCCAGGCTTGGGTGTTGAGGTCTGCGGTGCCAAAGAAGCGGTTGACGAGGGCTTGGGGGTCACCGGAGAGTTCGCCTTTGCCGTCGATGCTGCCTAGGCGCACCCGGGCAAGGCGGCCGTCGGAATCAAATTCAGCCAGTTGGCCGGGGCGCAGGGTGCCGCTGGTGGAGGGGCTAGCCCGGCCGAGCGTGCTGGGGCCGAAGCTGAGTGCGCAGCCGCTGGGGCCAGTGACCGCCAGGGTGCGGCTGCCTGCGGTGGTGGTGACCACTTGCAGCTGGGGCGCGCCGGGGCAGGTGTTGCCTGCGCTGCTCAGCAGTGTGCCGCCCACCAGCAGTTGGGGGCCCTGCACGGTGCTGCCGCTGATGGCCACGCTGCCGCCGCGCACTTCAATCACGGGCACAAGGGTGTTGCCAATGAGGAGGTTGATCACGCTTAGGGTGGCGTCGAGGCTGGTGGCTCTGATTTGCACCACCACGCCACTGGGAAACTGTAGGGTTATGGGTGCACCGTTTGGGGTGGGCGGTGGCAGGGTGATCACCGTGGGCGGGCCGCTGGCACCACCAGCGGGCGGGGCGATGATGAGCGTCGTGCCAGGGCTTGGACTGACCGAGCCGCCCGCGCTGGGCACACTAAGAGCAACAGGCACAGAGTTGTCTACAAAGCTCGCTGCGACCGTGCAATCGGCTGTGATCGCGGCGGTAGTGAAGGTGGTGCCCGTCAGCGTGCCGCCGCAACCCGACACGTTGGCGTCCAGACCGACGTTGGGCGTGACTGTGAAGGCTCGAGTGGCGTTAAACGCCACCACTTGGGGCGTGCTGGGGCTGATGCTGCCGTTGGCCCCAGCACTGGGCGTGACGGTATAGCCCCGGCTGGCAGTGCAGGTGCCAGAAGCCATGCCGGTATTGAGTCCGTTGCAAGTCCAACTGAAATCGGCTGCGCTGGTGCTCACGCCGGTGGCCACACCCGCCGCGCACAGGTCGGCGCTGGGTGCAGCCAGGCGCAGGGCCGCGCTGCTTGCGCTGCCGCACTGCCCAAACACGGGCGCGCCAGTGGTGCTTTCAAAACTGGCCGTGATACCGCCAATCGTCAGCGTTGTGGTGGTCAAGCTGCTGCCTGCGGCGCTGCTGGTGTGGCGCACCGTGACCGTGTCACCCGCCACTACGGTGCCAGGGGTGTTGGTGAAGTTACCGCCGTTGACCTTGTACTCACCCCCGGTGATGCTGATGGCACTGGGGCCAGCGATGCCCATCACGGAGAAGGCGGCAGACATGACCACGGTGCCAGTAGCCACGCCCGTGAGCGGTGTGAAGCCAAAGGGCTCAGGTGCGCTGTCGTAGAACGTGGCGGACACGGTGCAATCCGTCGTCACCGCGTTGGTGCTGTATTCGCCGCTGTTCAGGCTGCCGCCACAGCTGCCCGCCACGCTTGCGCTAAAGCCGCTGTCAGGCGTGACTGTGAAGGCTCGGGTGGCGTTAAACGCCACCACTTGGGGCGTGCTGGGGCTGATGCTGCCGTTGGCCCCAGCACTGGGCGTGACGGTATAGCCCCGGCTGGCAGTGCAGGTGCCAGAAGCCATGCCGGTATTGAGTCCGTTGCAAGTCCAACTGAAATCGGCTGCGCTGGTGCTCACGCCGGTGGCCACACCCGCCGCGCACAGGTCGGCGCTGGGTGCAGCCAGGCGCAGGGCCGCGCTGCTTGCGCTGCCGCACTGCCCAAACACGGGCGCGCCAGTGGTGCTTTCAAAACTGGCCGTGATACCGCCAATCGTCAGCGTTGTGGTGGTCAAGCTGCTGCCTGCGGCGCTGCTGGTGTGGCGCACCGTGACCGTGTCACCCGCCACTACGGTGCCAGGGGTGTTGGTGAAGTTACCGCCGTTGACCTTGTACTCACCCCCGGTGATGCTGATGGCACTGGGGCCAGCGATGCCCATCACGGAGAAGGCGGCAGACATGACCACGGTGCCAGTAGCCACGCCCGTGAGCGGTGTGAAGCCAAAGGGCTCAGGTGCGCTGTCGTAGAACGTGGCGGACACGGTGCAATCCGTCGTCACCGCGTTGGTGCTGTATTCGCCGCTGTTCAGGCTGCCGCCACAGCTGCCCGCCACGCTTGCGCTAAAGCCGCTGTCAGGCGTGACTGTGAAGGCTCGAGTGGCGTTAAACGCCACCACTTGGGGCGTGCCGGGGCTGATGCTGCCGTTGGCCCCAGCACTGGGCGTGACGGTGTAGCCGCGCGTGGCGCTGCAGCTGTTTGCAGCCCCACCATTGAAGCCATCGCAGGTCCAAGTGAAATTGGCGGCGCTGGTGGTGACGCCGGAGGGCGTACCTGGCAAGCACAGACCGGCGCTTGGCGCTGTAACTACGGGGTTCGTGCTGTGGGCGCTACCGCACACGCCCGCCACCGGCAGCCAGGTGTCAAAAGATGCATGCGCTTGTCCACCGCGCACGAGCCGAACCGCACTACGCTGACTAACCGAACTGCGGTCCTTCGAGCCCTGAAAGAACGTGCCATCGTCGAACGAAATACGCCAAGCTGCATTTGGGTTAGGGGTGGTCGTGGAGGACCAGACGCTTGGGCTCATAGGCGTGTTGGGGAAAGCCGTCGTGTCGATGGCGGGGTAAGCGGCGTTGATGTTCACCAGGCTTTCAATCTCATTCACATTGGGCAGCCGCCAGTCACTGAAGCCCAAGTGGTTGGCTCGGTTGCGCTGCGTGACTTCGATCAGGGCGTCCACCCAGCTAAGACGTACGAGGCTGCCTGTACAAGTGGGGCCAGTACGGCCAAGCACGCAGCGATCCCAGGTCAAGCCGGTAGCGGCGTCGGTCACGGTGCCGTTGTCATGCACGGTGTAGGGCTGCGCCCACACGGTGGTGGTGGCGCCCAGGGCGGCCAACACGGCAACTACAAACCGGTGGCAAAGCCGGTGGACAAAGGCAGCAATCAACGCCTTCAGCGCAAAGCCTTGCCGGTCAAACACACAGGGGTGATTCGCATCTGTACGCGAGAGCGAAGGCAACGCGCCTAGAACCATCATGGTCCACCTCGCACCAGCCGCACTCGGGCGGTTTCGTTCTTGCTTGCGGCCACAGGCACGCCAGTGTTGAAGTCGACGAACCACGCGAGGCTTTGACGTGGAGCGTAGGCGTCCGCCGACCAGTAACCCAGTATTTCGGTTGACGGGAAGTAGTTGGTATCAATGCGCGGTGCCGAGCCCGCGCCTTTGTGAACCAAGCCCCACAGCTCACGCCGCGTGGGCAGGCGCCAGTCGTTGTGGCCACAGCGCAAAGCAGTGTTGTCGCTGGCGTTGGCTGTGCCTGCATCGGCCCAGCTCATCCTGGCCTGGCTTTGCAGGCTCCAGGTGAGGCCGGTCACGTTGTCTTTGGTGCACGCCCAGTCGGTGGAAGGTGTGCCGCTGGGGCTGCTTCCGGTGTTGGGCGCCAAGCTGGTTGTGCAGCTTGAAGTGTTGACCACGATACCGTCAAACCGCACACAAGAAAGATCAAAACCCGCGGCGCCACCACCCAACTTGGCCATGCCCGCAGCATCGCGGCCGTACCGGCCATCTTGGTGAGGGACCACACCCAGGTTGCTCACCGTGGCTGAGTCACACGGAGCTATCCCGTTGTTCAGGTCAAAGCAAGCGGTTTGTCCGGTGTCATTCAGGGGTTGTGTCTGGGCTTGTGCTGGGGTAGCGCACCCCCATACAACAGCGCATAGGGCGCCTGCCCTAGCAATGCAAGGAAGCAAACATTTCATGGCGAACCGGAGTACTTTGCCGCTGGCGATGCTCGTCAAGCCCCACAACGCCAAGTGTGGGAGGTTGAAATTCGGGCGGCATTGTACCCAGCGGGTCAAATGGCATCCAAACGGTACATTTAGCCCCCATTGATGGCGGAGCTGGCTACAACGGCTCGGTATCCGGCCGCAGCCGCAGCAAGTCACCCGGCTTGGCGGTTTGAGCCGTCACCTCGGGCTCGGGCATCGCTGGCTTGGGCGGCGCCAATTGCCCGCCGCCGGTGCGCAGGGCCACGCCACCGGTTTGGCGTGCCGCATCGGCGCTGTGGCCGGGGCGGGCGGCGGCGCCGCCGCAGCGCTCGCGCAAATCCGCAATTTGGTGCGCCACCGCGTCTGGGTTGGTGAGCTTGGCGCGGTTGCGGGTGAGCACCTGCTGGGCCATGTCCACCAGCTTGATGTTCAGGGTGTTGCCCGCCTCGTTTAGCAGCATCTTGACGGCGCCTGCCGGGTCACCGCCCAAGGTCAGGCCCACGGCTTGTTCGGCCATCTGGTTGATTTCACTCAAGCACTGGCGCACCAAGGCGGCGTAGGGCTCGTGGGCGTTGCAGGCGTTGGCCAGCATTTCGCTTAAACCCCGGGTGTTGCAGTAGCGGCGGCCCAGGGTGCGCACCCAGCCTTCGGCCGGGTCAAGCTGGATGGAGGTGGCGGCCAGCAGCGACAGCACACCGGCCAAGTTGCAGGCGGCTTCAAAATCAAAGTTGGGCTGCTCCACGTCGTCGGCCAACTTCTTGGTGCCGGCCACTGCCTCGGCAAACTGGCGCCGGGCAATGGCCGAGATCAAATTGACCACCGCCCCCAGCCGCGCCACCCGCACGCTGCCGCGGTTGCTTTCGATTTGCTGCACGCGGCCAAAGTCAGTCACGCAGCGGTCAAGACCTTTGCGGTCACCCGCAGCCAAGCAGCTAAAGGCCAGCAGCACCAGGCTTTGGTAGTCAAACATCTTGGACTCAAAGCCCAAGATGCAGGCGCGGCTCAGGGCTCGGTTGGCGGCCTCTTTCTCGCCCATGTAGTAGGCCATCATCCCGAACTTTTGCTGGCGCGTGACCGAATCCGGCGTCAAGCCGCTGGCCATGCGATAGGTTTCCAGCGCAGCGGCAAAACTGCCCGTTTCGACCTGCGCTTGGCCCATCACGTCATAGGCGTCGCCAAAGTTGGGGTCAGAGCCGATCAGGGCTTCTAGGGTGTTGATGGCTTTGGATGGTTGGCCGGTTTCGAGCTGCACGCGGGCAATGCCCAGCTTGGCCCAGGGCAGGGCGCGGGTCTCAATAACTGCTTCAAACAAGGCCTTGGCTTCGGGCTGGCGGTTCAGGCGTAACAACAGTTCAGCCCCAATACGCGCGGCGTATAGCCAAAAGGGCTGGCGCTTGTCAAAGCGCTCTTTGCACAGCGCCGTGGCGGTATCAAAGTCGTTGCCCTCGATCGCTTGAAAGATAGGCCCCAAGTGCACCTTGCGGGTACGGGCCGAATCCAAGCGCGCAAACAGCGACACGGGGGTAAAGGGCTTGAGCAAGTAGCCGTCCAAGGCCGATTCAGCCGCTTCGGCCACGGAGGCATACGAGGCCTCGCCCGTCACCATAAAAAACACAGTGGAAAAGGGCAGCAACTGCGCGCGGCGCAGGTCGTCTAGCAGCGTTTGGCCGGAGTAGTTGGTTTCGCTGAAATAGTGCTCACACAGCACAAAGTCATAGGTGGCGTTTTCGAGCTTGCTGCGCGCGTCTTGCACCCGCGCGCACTGCGCCACCCGGCCCACGCCATAGTCACGCAACTGCGACACGATCAAGGTGCGCGACGCAGCGTTGCTGTCTATCACCAGCGCGTGGGCTTGGGACAGGTCGCGTTCAACATAGCGATCAATGGTCGCGGGCATGGGCGCAGAAATCGTCGATACGGTTGATGCAGGCCCGGGCGTGTGGCCGACAAGTCAGAACCAATCAAGTGTAGGTGGGCTGACAATGACATCCGAACCGCTACCCAGGCACCGCCTCCGTATTAGCCCCATGCCGCATCGCAACCTTAGCCCCAGCCCTGTGGGGGCCACACCCACGGGTGCTGCCACTGGCTTGCGTCTGGCTACCTGGAACATCCACAAAGGCGTGCGCGGCCTGGGGCCCCTGAAGCGGCTTGAGATTCACGGCATTGCCCACGCCGTGGCCGCGCTGGATGCCGACGTGGTCTGCCTGCAAGAGGTGCGTGCCTTCAGCCAACGCGAAGCCCGCCGCTTTGCCCACTGGCCCGCCGAACCCCAGGCCGACGTGCTGGCACCACCTGGCTACCAAGCGGTGTACCGCACCAACGCATTTACCCGCGACGGCGAACACGGCAACGCCTTGCTGTCGCGCTGGCCGGTGCTGCAGGTGCAGCAGCACGACATTTCAGACCACCGCTTGGAGCAACGCGGCCTGCTGCATGTGCAACTGCAGCCGCCCCACCAAGCGCAGCCGCTGCATGTGCTGGTGCTGCATCTGGGTTTGGTGCCGGGCAGCCGTGCACGGCAAATTCAAGCGGTGTTGAGCTACTTGCGCCAACAGGTGCCCGCCGCGGCCGCCTTGGTGTTGGCGGGTGATTTCAACGCCTGGGGGCGGGGCCTCACCCACACCCTGGCGCGCGCAGGCCTGCACGCGCATGAAGCGGGGCGCCACCGCACCTTTCCGGCGCGGCTGCCGGTGGTGCAGTTGGACCACATCTATGCACGGCATCTGCAGGCCCAGGCGGTGCATGTGCCCAAAGGCGGGCGGCTGGCGCGCCTGTCTGACCACTTGCCCTTGGTGGGGCAGTTCCAATGGGGGCCGACATGAGCCAAGCGCCCCGCATGCCATCTGACCCAAGCCCGCACGATGGCGTGCTGTTGCTCCAAGGCAGCGGCCAGTACTTTGCAGCGCTGGTGGCGGCCATTGACGCAGCCGAGCAAACTGTGGCGCTTGAGAGCTACATCTTTGACATCACCGCCACCGGCCTCCAAGTGGCCCACGCCCTGATGCGCGCTGCGCAGCGCGGTGTAGACACCCGCTTGGTAGTAGATGGCGTGGGCACCCAACATTGGCCCGCTGATCTGCCCGACAAATGGCCTGACTTGCTCGTCCAGGCTGGTGTGCAGCTACGCACCTACTCACCCTTGGGCCGCCTGGGGCTGGCGCTGCCCAGCGGCTGGCGGCGCTTGCACCGCAAGCTGTGTGTGATCGACGGGCGTGTGGCCTTCTGCGGCGGCATCAATGTGCTGGATGATTTTCACGACCCCAACCACGGCGCCCTTACCCATCCACGCTTGGACTTTGCGGTGCGTTTGAACGCGCCTGAGCAAACGCGCACGGTGCAAGCCATCAACGACGCGCTGGCGCAACTGTGGTGGCGGCTGAAAGTGTCGCAAGGCCTGCGCCAAGGCCCCTTGGGCGAACGTGTGGCTGCGGGCTTGAGCGCTTTGCGCGAACGCAAGGCCGCCTCCACAGCCGCCCAGGCCACGCGCACCAGCGCCCCCCAAGCCAGCCTGGTGCTGCGCGACAACCTGCGCCACCGCGCGGGCATTGAGCGCGCCTATCGCCGCGCCATCGGCCAGGCGCAGCACGAGGTGCTGATTGCCAACGCCTACTTCATGCCCGGCGGCCGTTTGCGGCGGGCGCTGATCCGCGCCGCACGACGGGGGGTGAAGGTGCGCATCCTCATCCAGGGCCGCTATGAATACTTCATGCAGTACCACGCCACCCAGCCGCTGCTGGGCAGCTTGTTGCAGGCGGGTGTAGAGGTGCTCGAGTACCGCGCCAGCTTTTTGCACGCCAAGGTGGCGGTGATTGACCCCCAAGGCCGCCAACCTTGGGCCACGGTGGGCTCCAGCAACCTAGACCCTTTGAGCCTGCTGCTCGCGCGTGAAGCCAATGTGGTGCTGCGTGACGCACCCTTTGCGCAGCAATTGGCGGCGCAACTTAACCACGCCATGCAAGACGGCGCTGAGCCCTTGAGCGCCCTGCGCTACCAGCAGCGCCCCCGCTTGGAGCGCGCCGCCGACTGGCTGGCCTATGGCCTGATGCGCTTGGCGCTGTTCTTAACGGGTCATCGCTACTGAACACGGCGCCCACCATGCCCGAAGACCTGATCGTGCAACGCCCCCAGGGGCTGTATTGCCCCGCCGGTGATTTCTTTATTGACCCCTGGCGACCGGTGGCGCGGGCAGTGATCACCCATGCCCATGCCGACCACGCCCGCACCGGCCACGGCAGCTACTTGGCGGTGCAGTCTGCCCTAGGGGTGCTGCGTTCGCGGCTGGGCGCGGTGTCGATCCAAGGGGTGCGCCATGGCGAGGTGGTGCACATCCATGGCGTGCAGGTGTCGCTGCACCCGGCTGGGCATGTGCTGGGCTCGGCCCAGGTGCGCGTGGAGCACGGCGGGCAAGTGTGGGTGGCCAGTGGCGACTACAAGCTCGACGCCGACCCCACCTGCACCGCTTTTGAGCCGGTGCGCTGCCACACCTTCATATCCGAGAGCACCTTTGGCCTGCCCATCTACCGCTGGCCCGCAGTGGCGCAGGTGATGGCTGATATCAACTCTTGGTGGGCCGCCAATGCGGCTGCGGGCCGCGCCAGCGTGCTGGCCTGCTACAGCTTTGGCAAGGCGCAGCGGCTGCTGGCTGGCGTGGACGCATCCATTGGGCCCATCGTGGTGCACCCGGCGGTAGAACCGCTGAACCGCGCGTATCGCGCCGAAGGGGTGGCGCTGCCCGACACCTCGGTGTGGGCTGCGGTAAACGACCGCCCACGCAGCCGCAGCGCCGCCACGCCACCACCCGGCGCCTTGGTGCTCTGCCCCCCATCGGCCTTGGACAGCGCCTGGGCACGCTGCTTTGGCGAACAGCAAACGGCATTCGCCAGCGGCTGGATGCGCCTGCGCGGCGCACGCCGACGCGCCGGGCATGACCGCGGCTTTGTCTTGAGCGACCATGCCGACTGGCCCGGCCTGCACCGCGCCATTGGTGCCACTGGCGCGCAGCGCGTCATCGTCACCCACGGCAGCGTGGCCACCATGGTGCGCCACTTGCGTGAAACGGGCTTGCAAGCGGATCGTTTTGAGACGGAGTACGGCGACGGGCACGGCGATGGCGACGCCGCCCCACTTGCCACAGCCGATGCCACAGCTACAGCCACCGACGCTGCGCCATGAAGCGCTTCGCCCAGCTCTACGCCGAGCTTGATGCGGCCACTGCCACCACCGCCAAGCTCGACGCCCTCAAGCGCTACCTGGCCGATGCCGACACCGCCGACGCCGCATGGGCCGTTTACTGGCTGTGTGGCGGCAAAACCCGCCGCAGCGTGAGCACACCGCGCGTGCGCGAACTGGCCGCCCAAGCCACCAACGTGGCCGATTGGTTGTTTGAAGAGTGCTATGCCACCGTGGGTGATTTGGCCGAAACCTTGGCGCTGCTGTGGCCCGACGCCGCGCACCCGCCGCCTGATGCCGATGTGCCTCTGCACGTTTGGGGCCGCGAGCGCTTGCCGATGCTGGCTGCGCTGCCCCCGCCCGAGCGCGAAGCCCTGTTGGTGCAATGGCTGCACGCCCTGGATGCCCCTGGGCGCTTTTTGCTCATCAAGCTGATGGGCGGCGGTTTTCGGGTGGGCGCCAGCCGTGCGCTGGTGCAGCGCGCCCTGGCCGAACACGCGGGCATTGCGCCCACCTTGGTGGCCGAACGCATGATGGGCTACACCGACGCGCGCCACCTGCCAGACGCTACAAGTTTGATAGCTATCTGCGCCGTCCCTAGGCCGCAAGCGGCCGATTCAGCTTTAAGCCTTGCAGACCCAGTGCCTGCCACCGGCGGCCAGCCCTACCCCTTCTTTCTGGCCCATCCATTGGCTGCCGGTACAAATCCGGCGGATGCACTGGGTGACATGCAGCAGTGGCTGGCCGAGTGGAAGTACGACGGCATTCGCGCCCAGCTGGTGCGCCGCGGCGGCCAGGTGTGGCTGTGGTCGCGCGGGGAAGAACTGATGACCGAACGTTTCCCCGAACTGGCCCAAGCCGCTTTGGCGCAACTGCCTGACGGCTGCGTGCTCGATGGCGAAGTGTTGGTCTGGCCACCCGGCCAATCGCACCCGGCTCCCTTTGCGCAATTGCAGCAGCGCATTGCCCGCAAGACGCTGCCGCGCACGCTGCTGGCGCGGCTGCCCGCCGCCTTTGTGGCCTATGACCTGCTGGAACAACAGGGCCAAGACCTGCGAGCGCAACCCCAACAGCAGCGCCGCGAAGCGCTGCAAGCGCTGGCCGCACCATGGGCTACACCCCTGCAACTGTCGCCCCTACTGGCGGCTGACGACTGGCCCCAACTTGCGCAGCAGCGGGCCCAAGCCCGCGCCATTCAAGCCGAAGGCCTGATGCTCAAACACGCCCAAGCGCCCTATGGCATCGGTCGCAGCAAAGCGGGCAGCGCAGGTGTGGCTGGCGCAGCACCCCGTGCCTGGGTGAAGTGGAAGCTCGACCCTTTCACCGTGGACGCCGTGCTGATCTATGCCCAAGCAGGCCACGGCCGCCGTGCCAATTTATTTACTGACTACACCTTCGCCGCCTGGAGCCGCAGCCCCCACGACGCGGCCGAAGCGCAAGCCGTGTGCGACGCCATCGCCGCGCGCACACCGGCCGTGCCCGGCGCGCTGCAATTGGTGGCCTTTGCCAAGGCCTATTCGGGCCTGACGGATGCTGAAATGGCCCAGGTAGACCGCGTGGTGCGCGCCACCACCCTAGAAAAATTCGGCCCGGTGCGCAGCGTGCGGCCCACGCTGGTGATGGAGTTGGCTTTTGAAGGCATTGGCGCCAGCCCGCGCCACAAAAGCGGTCTGGCCCTGCGGTTTCCACGCCTAGCGCGGCTGCGGCCTGACAAGCCGCTGCACGAAGCCGTTACCGTGGCCGAGTTGCACGCGCTAATGGGCTCTACCGGCCAGGCCCACCGGTCTGGGGCGACCGATCTACCATCTGGCCTGATATGAACCTGAACGATTCCTCTTTTGACTACATCGTGGTGGGCGCAGGTACCGCAGGCACCCTGCTGGCCAACCGACTCAGTACCGATTCGAGCAAGCGCGTGCTGCTGTTGGAAGCCGGCGGCCCCGACAACTACCCCTGGATTCACATCCCGGTGGGCTATTTGTATTGCATTGACAACCCGCGCACCGACTGGCGCTTTCGCACCGAGCCCGACGCGGGCCTGAACGGCCGCAGCCTGCTGTACCCGCGCGGCAAAACCCTGGGCGGCTGCAGCAGTATCAACGGCATGATCTACATGCGCGGCCAGCAGCGCGACTATGAATCGTGGGCCGCTGCCACCGGTGAATCCGACTGGGGTTGGGATGCAGCTTTGGCTGATTTCAAAGCCCATGAGGACTATCACGGCCTGGATCGTGCAGGCGTGAGCCCACCGCCCGGCGCTATCAATTTCATAGCTGGTTCCTCAGCATTGACGGGCGCAGCGGCCGCCACAGCTCAGTACCACGGCCATGGTGGCGAATGGCGCATCGAGCGCCAGCGCCTGCGCTGGGATATCTTGGACGCATTCGCGCAAGCGGCCGTGCAAGCGGGCATCCCCGCCACCACCGACTTCAACCGCGGCGACAACACCGGCGTGGGTTACTTTGAAGTCAATCAGCGCGCGGGCTGGCGCTGGAACACATCCAAGGCCTTTTTGCGCCCCGTCAAAAGCCGCCGTAACCTGCAGGTGATGACGCATGCCAAGGCGCAGCGGCTATTGATCGAGCGCGGTACTGACGGCCAACTGCGCTGCACGGGTGTGGAGCTGGTGGTGCGCGGCACGCAAAAGCTCACAGTGCGCGCCAGCGGCGAAGTGGTGCTGGCCGCAGGCGCCATTGGCTCGCCGCAGTTGCTGCAGCTCTCGGGCATCGGCCCGGCGGCGCTGCTGCAACGCCACGGCATCACCGTGCAACACGACCTGAGTGGGGTGGGTGCCAATTTGCAAGACCATTTGCAAATTCGTGCGGTGTTCAAAGTTCAAGGGGTCAAAACTCTCAACACCCTGGCCAACAGCCTGTGGGGCAAGGCTGCCATTGCAGCTGAATATGCGCTCAAGCGCAGCGGCCCCATGAGCATGGCTCCTTCGCAGTTGGGCGTCTTTACCAAAAGTCGGCCCGATCTGCCGCACAGCAACATCCAGTTTCATGTGCAGCCCCTGAGCCTGCCCGCTTTTGGCCAACCGCTGCACGACTTTGCGGCCTTTACCGCCAGCGTCTGCAACTTGAACCCCGCCAGCCGCGGCACGGTGCAGATCAAAAGCGCCAACCCGGACGACGCGCCCGCCATTGCGCCCCAATACCTCAGCACATCCGAAGACCGTGCAGTGGCGGCCGACAGCCTGCGGGTGGCGCGCCAGATCGCGGCGCAGCCCGCTTTGGCGCCCTATGTGCCGCAGGAATACAAGC
This sequence comes from Comamonadaceae bacterium, assembly GCA_013297985.1. GTDB lineage: Bacteria > Pseudomonadota > Gammaproteobacteria > Burkholderiales > Burkholderiaceae_C > JAAFIY01. The sequence continues at coordinate 27,722 of JAAFIY010000015.1, forward strand.
CCGGCGTGCAGTACCAGACCGACGATGAATTGGCGCGCCTGGCGGGCGACATTGCCACCACCATCTTCCACCCTGTAGGCACCGCCCGCATGGGCCGCACCGACGACCCCCAGGCGGTGGTAGACCCGCACTTGCGTGTGCGCGGCGTGGTCGGCCTGCGGGTAGTGGACGCCAGCGTCATGCCCACCATCACCAGCGGCAACACCAACAGCCCCACTTTGATGATTGCCGAGAAGGCTGCCCGCTGGATTGCGGCTGGTATTTAGCGCGGCTGCGCTGAGCGACTTGGTTGCGCAGACTCATCGTGCGCCTGTCGAAGCTTGCGATAGATCGTGCCGCGCGATACGCCCAGTTGCCGCGCAGCCTTCGACACATTACCGCCCGCCGCATCGACGGTGCGTTGAATCAGTTGCAAGTCATGCTCATGCAAAGTCGCCGCACGGGTGGCATCGAGGGGCGGCGCCGACGCGCTGTCAATCCACACCGCTGGCGCCGCCGCGGGGGGTGTCGCTGTGGCTGCCTGGGTGAGCGGAGTCGGCGGTACGCGCTGCGCGACCTGAGCGCTCCCGTGCGCGGCCACATGCGCCGCTGGCAAATGTGGCCGCAACCACACCCGCAGGCCACCGGGCGTGGGCACATCGGCCCAGGCGGTGTGGGTGGCCAGATGCGTCAGGCGCGACATTTCCAAGCCCAGCACGGCGGAACAACCGCCAAAACTGGCCCGCGTGGGTCGCCCTTGCAGGCCCAACAGGTTCTGGGCCACCGCGTTGGCCCAGCGCACCTGACCGTCTTCGCTCAAGGCCAGCAGACCCTGCATGGGGGTGTCAAAAAAACTGGGATCGGCGTGCACCTGCACCAACACATCGTGGCGCGATTGCGCTTGCAACAAGCGGTTTTCAATGGCGGTGGCGTGCAGGGCTACCAGTGACTGGATATCAAACGCGAACGGGCCGTTTTCACTGGTCACATCCAGCACCGCACGCAGGGCGCCCGTGCTGTCGTGGATGGGTGCAGCCGCGCAATGCACCTGGCCCAGCGCGCTGTAGTAGTGCTCTGATCCGTGGATAGAAACCGCGCTCTTCGTTTGGCACACCAAGGCTGGTGCATTGGTGCCCAGCGTGCCTTCATCTAATCGCACCCCATGGCGCGCGGCCAACTGCAGCAACGGGTAGTGCCCGCTGCGCGGCAGGCTGGCATGCAGCACCACCGCGTGGGCATCGGTCAGCAGCACGCTGCAGGGCGTAGCGCTCAAGGTGGTTTGCAGACGCCGCAGTTCGTCTTGGGCGGCTTGCAACACATCGTCGTTGTGAGCCAAGGCCTGGCGCAGGCCGCTGGCGCTTACCGGATCAAACACCACCGCAGCGGCGGCGTTGTGCTGGGCGGCCTGGCAGCGGCTCCAGCTTTGCAGCACCACGTCGGCTACCAAACCCGCCGGGCGCAGGCCTTCTTCAAAAAAGCGCTGCCGCGCCAGCGCCACGCGCTGGGCAGGCGCCAAGCGATGCAGTTCAGACGAATGGCGGGCGGTGGTGGCGTGGGACATTGGCGACCCTCTTCACACAAACCTGGGCGACAGGCCAAAACCCCAGTGTGCGCAGCCCAAGCGCAGACACCAACCCGTGCTTCCCCTCAGCGCAAGCCATGTTGCAGCGCAAACAGATACAAGCCTGTTCACAAATGGAACACTTTTCGGGAGGGATTTCCCGATGCTGCGAGCCACGCCGCTTGAGCAGACGATGCGAGGCGCTTCGTTCATACCTACGAGGAGACTTGCCATGAACTTTCGCCTTGCAGCCCCGGCCCGATGGCTGTTGCCTTTGCGCGCGGGCGTCGCGCTTTGCCTGGTGGCCCTGGCCGGCGCCGCCGTGGCCCAGCCGCAGCGCCCGGCTAAGGGCAGCGCTGCCCACATCACCCAAGTCACGCAGCGGGTGAACACCCAAAGCATTGCCGCCAATGCCCGCACCACAGTCGACTGGCCCAGCTACGGCCTGAACCACTCCGAAGACCGCTTTAGCCGCCTGACGCAAATCGATGCAGGCAATGTGAAAGACCTGGGCTTGGTCTGGTCGTACAACCTCGAAAGCACGCGCGGGGTAGAAGCCACGCCGCTGGTGGTAGACGGCATCATGTACGTCACTGCCGCATGGAGCGTGGTGCACGCCATTGATGTGCGCACCGGCAAACGCCTTTGGACCTATGACCCCCAAGTGCCCAAAGAACATGCGTCTAAGGGCTGCTGCGATGTCGTCAACCGTGGCGTCGCGCTGTACCAAGGCCGGGTGTATGTAGCCAGCTTTGACGGCCGCTTGGTGGCGCTGGACGCCGCCAACGGCCAAAAGGTGTGGGAGCAAGACACCATCATTGATCGGCGCTTTGCCTACACCATCACCGGCGCGCCGCGCGTGTTCAATGGCCGGGTCGTCATCGGCAACGGCGGCGCTGACTTGGGCGTGCGCGGCTACATCACCGCCTATGACGCCAAAACGGGCAAGCAACTGTGGCGCTGGTTTACCGTGCCGGGTGACCCGAGCAAGCCGTTTGAAGACGAATCCATGCGCCGCGCTGCCAAAACCTGGGACCCCAGCGGCGAGTACTGGAAAGCCGGTGGCGGCGGCACCGCGTGGGACACGCTCAGTTTTGATCCGGCTTTAGGTTTGATGTACGTGGGCACCGGTAACGGCTCGCCCTGGAGCCACGCCAAGCGCAGCCCCAAGGGCGGCGACAACCTGTATTTGAGTTCCATCGTCGCGCTGGACATCAAGACTGGCAAATACCGCTGGCACTACCAAGAAACGCCCGGCGACAACTGGGACTTCACCGCCACGCAGCCCATGATCTTGGCCGACCTCAAGATCAACGGCAAGCCGCGCAAGGTGATCTTGCATGCGCCCAAGAACGGCTTCTTTTATGTGCTCGATCGCACCAATGGCCGCTTTATCTCGGCCAAGAATTTTGTCGATGTGAATTGGGCCAGCGGTTACGACAAAAAGGGCCGCGCCATCGTCAACCCCGAAGCGCGTGACGGCTCCAAGCCCTTTGAAGTGATCCCTTCAGCCTACGGCGCACGCAACTGGCATTCGATGTCGTTCAACCCGCAAACCGGCTTGGCCTACATGCCGGTGCAGGGCGTGCCCCTCACGCTGATGGACGACAAGGCCTGGAGCATGAACAGCAACAGCCCGGGCCAACCCATGAGCGGCCTGGGCTGGAACACCGGCAAGTTTGCCAACGTCGAACCGCCCAAAACAGCCCCCTTCGGCCGCCTGATCGCGTGGGACCCTGTGGCGCAAAAAGAAGTGTGGCGCCAAGAGCATGTGGCGCCCTGGAATGGCGGCACGCTCACCACGGCGGGCAACCTGGTGTTCCAAGGCACGTCTGACGGCCGCTTTGTGGCCTATGACGCCCGGCGCGGCACCAAGTTGTGGGAAACGCCCACCGGCACCGGCGTGGTGGCGGCACCCATGACTTACATGGTGGACGGCAAGCAATATGTGTCGATTGCCGTGGGCTGGGGCGGCGTGTACGGCAAGGCCATGCGCCACACCGACCGGCAAGGCCCGGGCACCGTGTACACCTTTGCGGTGGGCGGCAATGCGCCCATGCCCGCGTTTGTGAACTACCGCATGCAAGAGCTGGTGGGTGGCGTGCCCTACAACGCGGCTGATGTGCAAGCGGGTACCCTGCTGTATGTCAGCAACTGTGTGTTCTGCCACGGCGTGCCGGGCGTAGACCGCGGCGGCAACATTCCCAACTTGGCCTACATGGGGGCGGGCTACGTCGAGAACCTGCAGAACTTTGTGTTCAAAGGGCCGGCCAATGACCGCGGCATGCCGGACTTCACTGGCAAGCTCACTGCGGCGGATGTCGACAAAATCAAGGCCTTCATCCTCGGTACTGCCGATGCCATTCGCCCCAAGCCTGCCGCCGCTCCTACCACCACCAGCAGCACTGGCGCCACGCCGCGCCAGTAGCCAACCGCCGACTCGCTTGCCTCGTCAGCCCGCGCGCTTTAGCGTGTGGCTGGGCCCAGTCGCCCTGGCTTGCGCGCTGACTGCTTGGGCACCGCTGGCGCTGGCCCAGACCAGCCGGGTTGACGATGCGCCAACGCTGGCCCCAGTGCTCATTTCGGGCGAAGGCAGCGCCCAGGTGCGCGCTTGGACGGCGCCGGGCAGCATTGACGTGGTGGGCGCTGACGAGGTGCGCGACGGGCAGGCCCAAGTCAATGTGTCCGAAAGCTTGGGCCGCGTGCCGGGGCTGCAGATTCGCAACCGGAGCAACTACGCGCAAGACCTGCAACTATCCATTCGCGGCTATGGCGCACGCGCCAGTTTTGGGGTGCGTGGCATTCGCTTGTACGTGGACGGCATCCCGCTCACCGCACCTGATGGCCAAGGCCAAACCGCTGGCTTTGCCTTGGGGGCGGCCGAGCGCATCGAGGTGATTCGCGGGCCCTATGCGGCGCTGTTTGGCGCATCAGCGGGCGGCGCGGTATTGCTCAGCACTGAAAGCGGCCGCAGCCCCGGCTTGGTGCGCTTGGGCGCGGCGGTGGGGGGTGATGGGTTCTGGCGCTTGTCTAGCCAAGTGCTGGGTGCCACTGGCACGGCGCAGGCGCCCAAGTGGCGCTATGCCTTGGATGTCAGCGGCTTTGCCACCGACGGCTTTCGACCGCAATCGGCCGCAGATCGCAGCAGCGCCCGGCTCAAGCTCGACCGCTCCGGCGATTGGGGCCAACTCACCCTGTCGGCCAGCACCCAGCGCGACGTGGCGCAAGACCCGCAGGGCCTGACGGGCGCGCAGCTGCAAGCCAACCCGTTTCAAACCGGCGCCAATGCGCTGGCCTACAACACCCGCAAAACCGTGCAGGCCGATAACCTGGGCGCATCGGGCCGTTGGGCATTGGGCGCGGGCCAGGCGCTTGAAATGCTGGCCTATGCGGGCCAACGCGGCGTGGTGCAGTTTCAAAGCATCACGCCTGGCGCACAAAACCCGGCCAGCAGCGGCGGCGGCGTGATTGACTTTGACAGGCGCACCGCAGGCGCCCAACTGCGCTGGCGCCGCGATGCCACCGTGGCGCAAAGCCCGCTGGGTGCAGGTCGGCTCACCCAGGTGCTGGGGCTGGCAGTTGAGCAGCAAGACGAAGATCGCCGCGGTTTCGAGAACTTCACCGGCCCCTCTGCCACGCCCACCTCGCTGGGTGTGCAAGGCCGGCTGCGCCGTCAAGAAGCCAACCAGGCCCGCAGCGTGGAGCCCTTTGGTTTGCTCGAATGGAGTACCTCGCAACTGGGCTTGACGGCTGGGCTGCGCAGGTCCCAAGTGCGTTTGTCGTCAAGCGACCAATTTGTGCGCCCCGGCAACCCCGACGACAGTGGCGCCACCCGCTTTGACGGCTGGCTGCCCATGCTAGGCGCCCGTTGGTCCTTGAGCCCCGATCTTCAACTGTGGGCCAGCGCCGGGCGCGGCTTGGAGTCCCCCACTTTGAACGAAGTGGCTTATCGCGGCGACGCCTCTCGCGCCGGCCTGAACACCGACTTGCGCGCCAGCAGCAGCACGCAATCCGAGCTGGGCCTGCGCTGGCGCCACGCCCAGGGCAGCGTCAGCGCAGCGTGGTTTGACGTGGCTACCCGCGACGAAATCGCGGTGCTCACCAACGCCGGTGGCCGTGCGGTGTTTCAAAACGTGGGGCGTACGCGGCGCCAGGGGCTGGAGCTGTCGGCCTTGCAGGTCTGGGGCGACGCGGCTGCGCCCTCGGGCCAATGGCTGCTGCAAGGCGCAGGCACTTGGCTGCAGGCGCGCTATCGCGATGCATTTGCCACCTGTGCAGGCACGCCCTGCCCCACGCCCACCGTGCCCGTGGCCGCAGGCAGTCGCATGCCGGGCGTGGCTGAGCGCAGCCTGTATCTGCAAGCGGCCTGGGAGCGTGCGCTAGACGCCTACAGCCAGCGCTGGTTTGTGGAAGCGCGCCACCAAGGCCCCGTGGCCGCCAATGACGCCAACACCGAAAGCGCTGCCGCGCACACGGTGTGGTCTGCCGGCGTGCAAGCCGCGTGGCCACCGCAGCCGCCCGCGCAAGGCTGGCAGTGGCGGGCCTTTGCCCGGGTGGATAACCTCACTCAGCGGCGTTATGCCGCGTCAGTCATCGTCAATGAAGGCAACCGCGCGTTTTTTGAACCCGGCGCGCCGCGGCGCTTACTGCTGGGTGTCACGCTGTCGCGACCGCTTTAAGTTACAAGAAGAATCGGCCTCTAGCGCCCTAAATGACTGCGCAATCAGCTATTTTTTTGATAGCAATCAAGGCCGGGGCAGCTCGGCGTGTAGGCTTGAGGGCCTATGTCCACGCCGCCCGCCCAAACCCCGGCCAACCCCAGCAGTTTGACGATGGTGCATCTGAAGCTGCTCGGAATGGCCGCGCTGTGGGGTGCCTCGTGGCCAGCGGGGCGCTTGCTGGCCCAATCGCTGCCGCCGCTGTCCACTGCGGCTTGGCGTTTTGGCTTGGCCACCGCCTTGTTTGTGGTGTGGTGGCTGGCTGCGCGTCGCGGCTGGGCGCCGCTCAAGGCCCTGCAGCCGCGCCAGTGGACCTTGTTGGCGGCGGCGTCCGTGTTGGGTGTGGTGGGCTACAGCGTTTTTTTCTTGTTGGGCTTGCAGCAGGTGCCTGCCGCCCGCGCCTCACTGGTGGTGACACTGAACCCAGTGGTCACCACGCTGGTGGCCGCCTGGTTGTTTCGCGAACGGTTTTCAGCCGGCATCGCGCTGGGCATGGCCATGGCGGCCAGCGGCGCCTTGTGGGTGCTGTCGCGCGGTGAGCCGTGGCGCTTGCTGCAAGGGGGCTTGGGGCTGGGTGAATGGCTGCTGCTGGGCTGCGTGGCGTGCTGGGTGGGCTACACCCTACTGGGCCGCTGGCTGCGCGGGGTGGATGGCCTCACGACCAGCGCCACGACAGGTGCCATTGGCGGTCTGATGTTGCTGTTGGCCGCCTTCGCGGTTGAAGGGCCCACTGGCCTGGCAGCGCCCCTGCACGCGTCCGCGCTGGTGTGGACTGCGCTGGCCTTTTTGACCGCGGGCGCCACGGTGCTGGCCTATGCCTGGTACTTTGAAGGCGTGGCCCGGCTGGGCGCGGGGGGCGCATCGGCCTACATCAGCTTAGTACCGGTGTTTGGGGTGGGCAGCTCGGTACTGCTGTTGGGTGAAGCGCTGAGCGCGTCTTTGCTAATGGGCGCCGCATTGGCCGTGGGGGGTGTGGTGGTGATGCAGCGGGCGCGGCAAGCGCTTGGCTGAAACGCTGAATCATTCAGTCAAACGAAGGCCCAAGGCGCCGCCCAACGCGGCATGATGAGGCAGATGAGTACTTCAATGACACCCTCGGCTGAGCGCGCTGGCCGCACCTTGCTGTGGGTGCTGGCGCTGGCCAATTTTGCGGTGGGTATGGGCGCTTTTGTGGTGGTGGGGGTGATCAGCCCCATTGCCACGGGCCTGCAAATCAGCGCCGCACAAGCTGGGTGGGCCATGACGGCCTATGCCGCGGTGTACGCCGTCACATCACCGTTGCTCGTTGCCCTCACCGGCCGCATCGACCGGGCCCCGCTGCTGGTGGGCGCGCTGGTGGTGTTTGGCCTGGGTGCCTTGCTGGCCGCGTGGGCCAACAGCTTGGAGGTGTTGCTGGTGGCGCGCGGCCTGATGGCCCTGGGCGGCGCCCTCGTTACCCCTGTGGCGGCCACCATCGGCGTGGCTCGCTCGGCACCTGAAAATCGCGGCGCCGCCTTGGCCACCGTGTTTGGCGGGCTGACCTTGGCGCAAGTGCTGGGCGTGCCCGTGGGCGCCTGGCTGGGCTACACCTGGGGCTGGCAAGCGGCCTTTGTGGCAGTGGCCGCGCTGGTGTCGGTGGTCACGGCCGTGGTGGCCCTGCAAGTTCCGCGGGGCATTGTGGTGCCGGTGGCCAGCCTGAGCGCATTGGGCCGGGTGCTGCGTCAACCTCGGCTGTTGATGGCCGTGGCCTACACAGCGCTGTTCATTGGCAGCCTGTACACCCTGTACACCTTTTTGGCCCCCATGCTCGAGCAGCGCTTGGCCTTAAGCCGCCAGGGCGTCACCGGCGTGCTGCTGGTGTTTGGCGCCGGTGCGGTGCTGGGCAATGCCCTGGGCGGCTGGCTCACTGACCATGTCGGCAGCCAGCGCACCTTAGGGGGCTTGGCGCTGGCCCAGGTCATCTTGCTGCCCGCCTTGTCGGTGTTGCCTCTGCCGCTGCTACCCAGCGTGGCGCTGGTGGCCCTGTGGAGCGTGTTGTCGTGGTCGTTCATGGTGGCGCAGCAGGCCCGCCTGGCGCAGTTGGATGCAGCGCAAATGCCGGTGTTGCTGGCCTTGAATGCATCGGCCATCTACGTGGGGGCATCGCTGGGCTCAGCCGCTGGCGGCGCAGTGCTGGGCGCGGCGGGCTATGCGCCCTTGGGTTTTGCGGGGGCGGTCTTGGCGGCCTTGGCGGGCCTGTCTTTGTATTGGGTGGCGCGGCGCCCTTGACATCTGACGCTTGGCCCCCATCAGGGTTATGTCGCCTTTTGGCAGCTTGCGTCACCGGGCACTGATAAAGTGGCCCATGCTCATGAAAACACTTGATCCATCAGCGGGCGGCGACCCCGGCAGCATGCCCAACGCCAATGACGAAGGTACCCCGGTGTCGGTGCGCATCCGCCAGCGTTTGCAGGCGTCGCGCAAGCGCTTTCATGCCAACGACAACATTGCAGAGTTCATCCAGCCCGGCGAGCTAGAAGCCCTGCTCGATGAAGTCGAGGTGAAGATGAAAACCGTGCTGCAAAGCCTGGTGATCGACACCGAAAGCGACCACAACACCGGCGACACCGCCCGCCGCGTGGCCAAGATGTATCTCAACGAGGTGTTCCGCGGCCGCTATGTGGCGCCGCCCGCCATCACCGAATTCCCCAATGCAGAGCACTTGAATGAGCTGATGATCGTCGGCCCCATCACCGTGCGCAGCGCTTGCAGCCACCATTTTTGCCCCGTGATTGGGCAAATCTGGATTGGCGTGCTGCCCAACGAACACACCAACGTCATTGGCCTGAGCAAGTACGCCCGGCTGGCTGAATGGGTGATGGGCCGCCCGCAAATTCAAGAAGAAGCGGTGGTGCAGCTGGCCGACCTGATCATGGACAAAACCCAACCTGACGGCCTGGCCATCGTGATGGAAGCCAGCCACTACTGCATGGCTTGGCGCGGCGTGAAAGACATGAACAGCCGCATGATCAACAGCGTGATGCGCGGCGTGTTCTTGAAAGACCCCAATCTGCGCCGCGAGTTTTTGTCTTTGATTCCTAACAAGGCCTAAGCCATGCTGGTACGCCTTTTGTATTGCAGCCGCGCGGTGGACACCAGCCCCAAGTCCATTGAAGAAATCATGACCGCCGCCAAGGTGAAGAACCCCACGCGCGGCATCACCGGCATTTTGTGTTTTGGTGGCGGTATTTTTTTGCAGGCCATTGAAGGCGGGCGCCAAGCGGTGTCTGATTTGTACGGCGACATCCAGCGCGACGACCGCCACCACGACGTGGTGCTGCTGCACTACGAAGAAATCCACGAACGCCGCTTTGGCAGCTGGACCATGGGCTTGGTGAACCTGGCCAAGCTCAACACCAGCGTGGTGCTGAAGTACAGCGAAAAGCCCGAGCTCAACCCCTACGCCGTCTCGGGCCGCGTGTCGCTGGCGCTGCTGGAAGAGTTGATGGCCACAGCGGCCATCATTGGCCGCTCCTGACATGACTCGGCCATCATTGGCCGCTCTTGACATGACCTGGCCATCATTGGCCGCCGCCATCGATGCTGCTGGGCTGTGACTTCTCCAGCGCCCCCAGCCGCCGCAAACCGATCGTGCTGGCCTGGGGCGAATGGGCCGATGCGGCGCAGCGCCGCGTCAAGCTGCTCAGCTTGCAGCAGGTAGAAAACCTCGCTGATTTGCCCGCCGCACTCACCGCGCACTCAGCCTGGGTGGGCGGCTTTGATCTGCCTTTTGGGCTGCCGCGCGAACTGGTGCAGCACCTGGGCTGGCCCACCGACTGGGCCGCTTGCATCGCCCTCTACGGCGCCTTGAGCCGCGAGCAGATTCGCGCCACCTTCGCCGCCTTTTGCGATGCCCGCCCCGCAGGCGGCAAGTTTGCCCACCGCACCACCGACGGGCCTGCCGGCAGCAGCCCCAGCATGAAATGGGTGAACCCGCCGGTGGCCTTCATGCTGCATGCGGGTGTGCCGCTGCTGCTGCAAACCGGCGCCGCGCTGCCCGCACACGTGTGGCCGGGCTCGCACCCAGAGCGCGTAGCGCTGGAAGCCTACCCAGGCCTGCTGGCGCGCGAAGTGCTGGGCGCGCGGTCATACAAAAGCGATGACATCGCCAAGCAGACGCCCGAGCGCCTGATTGCCCGCAAAGACTTGCTGCACGCGCTGGAGCATGGCCAAACTCGGCTGAATGTGGCCGCCAAGCTCAGCCACGCTCAGCGCGACACTTTGGCTGACGACGCCCGCGGTGATGCGCTAGATGCGCTGTTGTGCCTGCTGCAGGCCGCTTGGGCGCAGCGCGCGCATGCGCGAGGTGATGCACGCTACGGCCTCCCGCCAGAGGTAGACCCGCTAGAGGGCTGGATCGTCAGCGCGGCGGCTGTGCCTGCTGCATCAGCGCAGGACACCGCGCCCGCTGCCCGAGCGCAGGACGTTGCGCCCTCTGGCCCAGCGCAGGACTTTGCGCCGTCCTCGCGGGCAGCAGGCAAGCCAAAAGCTACAAAAAAGATAGCTGTATAGGCAGACAAACAGGGCGCAAGAGGCCCAAAAGACCTCGGCCCTGCGCCAGTCAACGCGGCGGGGCGATGATCGCTTCGTCTACCTTGCCGGCCAGTTGCGCAATGGCCAGCGAGGCTGGGCAGCCGGGGGTTTGCAGCACCATCAATTGGCGGCGCATGACGGCTTCGCGCACGCTGGGGTCAGCCGGAATGTCGCCGAGGTGCAGCAGCCGCACGCTGCGCCCGGTGGCGCCAGTCACAAAGCGGTCTACCACCTGCTGCAACTGGCCGACGATGGCGCGGCCGTCGCCCGCGCGGGCGGTTTGGTTCACCACCACACGCACATGGCCGCGCTGTTGCTGCGTGGCCAGCACCTTGATGGCGGCGTAAGCGTCGGTGAGCGACGTGGGTTCTGGCGTGGCCACCAGCAGCACCTCAGACGCCAGCGAAACCGAGAACAGCACCACGTCTGAAATACCCGCGCCGGTATCCAGCAGCACCACGTCATACAGCGGCATGATGCGGCGCACGACGCCCAAAAACTCTTCGCGCACCTCGGGCGTCAGGCGGCTGTACTCCACCATGCCCGAACCGGCCAGCAGCACGCTGAAGCCACCGGGCGCTTTCACAATGGCTTGCTCTAGCGTGGCTTTGCCAGTGAACACATCGTGCAGCGTGACTTTGGGGTGCAGGTTCAGCACCACGTCCAAGTTGGCCAGGCCCAAATCGGCGTCGAGCACCAGCACGCGGTGGCCGCGCCGCGCCAGGGCCGCCGCCAGGTTGGCCGACACAAAGGTTTTGCCTACGCCGCCTTTGCCACTGGTGATGGCAATGACGCGTGCACCCAGGCTGTTTGCCGAGGCGTCAGCGCCCGTGCTGGGCGTGGCTGACCCGGGCTTTTGGGGGGTGTTGGTGCCGCTGCTCATGGGGGGCTTACTGGGGGGCGCCTGCGGCGCCAGAGACCGTCCACAAGGCCGGGTCTCCCAGGCTCAGGTGGCTGAACAAAAGGCTTTTTTCTTCGGCGCTGACGGTGCTGTCGGGCGGCTCTTCGATGTGCACGCGGTTGCGGCCAGCGCCTTTGGCGGCATACAGCTGCTGGTCTGCCCGGTCCATCCACAGCGCGCCCGTGGTGCGAATCCACTGCATGGCAAAGGCGCCGCCAATGCTGATGGTGACGCGCAAATCTTGCCCGTTGGGCAAGCGCACGGGTGTGGCTTCAACCGATCGGCGAATGCGCTCGGCCACCGCCCGGCCAAACGCGGCTTGGCAGCACGGCAGCACCACGCCGAATTCTTCGCCGCCGTAGCGCGCCAGGGTGTCCATGGGCCGCACGCATTCATTGAGCACCTGCGACACGCGCTTGATGACTTCGTCACCCGCCAGGTGGCCGTGGGTGTCGTTCACTCGCTTGAAGTAATCGATGTCCACCATCAGCAACAAGGCGGCTTCGCCCGAGCGGGCCACGCGATCAATTTCGCGCTCTAGCACCGCATTCAAGTGGCGGCGGTTCGACAGGCCGGTGAGCGGGTCGCGCTGCGACAAATCCACCAGCCCGTCGATCACCGCCTGCAAATAGGCCCGCCGGTCGGTGGTGGGCACAACGGGCGCACCAATACCGGCCTGCTCCAAGAGGGCCATGGCGGAATCCAGGCGCAGATCGTCAGGCTCCTGCATGGGCATGTGGGATGGCGGTGCGGCGAATCGACAAGGGCGGGTCAGTTGGGCAGGCTGGCCTAGCGAGCGGGCGGGCGGGCGGGCAGGGCTTGGTTTGCAGACTAGTCAAGCAGCGAAACAATCATTTTCAGTTTATCAGTGGGTGGCACCCCGTCAGGCGGCCGAAGCGGGGGGAAGCCCGGCTTTTCTGGCGCTCGGCCTGGCGTGCACCCTGCAACGCTTGCTGCGATGCTAGGGGCTGTTATGTCAGCAAACTCCGCACCTAGCGCCCCACCCGCAGCCGCGCCCAGCCCCGCCCACGCGTGGCTGGCCCAGCGCAGCTTTGCGCCGCAGCCCTTTCAGCTCGAGGTGTGGGCCGCCATTGCCCAAGGCGCCAGCGGCTTGCTGCATGCCAACACCGGCGCAGGCAAAACCTGGGGCGTTTGGCTGGGTTTGCTCAATGCCTTGGCCCAGATCGCCCCGGCCCGCAGTGCCGCGCCGCCCATCACGGTGCTGTGGATCACCCCCATGCGCGCCCTGGCGGCCGACACAGTGGCGGCCCTGCGCGGCCCCATGGCTGACTTGGCCCCCACGTGGACCATTGGCCTGCGCACCGGCGACACCCCCAGCGGCGAGCGCGCCCGGCAAGACAAACGCCTGCCCACGGTGCTGGTGACCACGCCGGAATCGCTCACGGTGCTGATCAGTCGCCCCGACGCCGCTGAACGCCTGGGCGCCGTGCGCGCGGTGGTGGTCGACGAGTGGCATGAGCTCATCGCGTCCAAGCGGGGCGTGCAGGTACAACTGGCCTTAGCGCGGCTAGCTCGCTATTCATTTGATAGCTACTTAGGCAGTCAAAATGAGCGTAGCAGACCGATTGGGCCCAAAGACAGCAGCGCCCCTGTCGTCTGGGGTTTGTCCGCCACGCTGGGCAATGCGGAGCTGGCCATGGCCACCTTATGCGCCCCGCTGCTGCAGCCCAGCAGCCCCGCGCCGCAACTGGTGCGCGCCCATGTGGCCAAGCCCCTGATCATCGACAGCCTGATCCCGCCCGACCCCGGCCGCTACGCCTGGGCTGGCCACCTAGGCGCACGCATGGTGGGCGCAGTGGCCAACGCGTTGGACGCCCATGGCGGCACCGCGCTCGTGTTTACCAATGTGCGCAGCCAGGCCGAAATCTGGCACCAGATGCTGTTGGACGAATTGCCACAACGAGACGCCAACTGGGCCGCCCAATTGGCGCTGCACCACGGCAGCTTGGATGCATCGGTGCGCACTTGGGTCGAGGCGGGCCTGAAAACCGGCACCCTGCGCGCCGTGGTAGCCACCTCATCGCTGGACTTAGGCGTGGACTTTGCGCCGGTGGATCGGGTGCTGCAAATCGGCAGCCCGAAGGGCTTGGCGCGGCTGGTGCAGCGTGCGGGGCGCAGCGGCCATTCACCCGGCCGCCCGAGCCGCATCACCTTGGTGCCCGCCCACACCTGGGAATTGATTGAGGCCGTGGCCGCCCGCCGTGCGGTGGCTGCGGGCCACATGGAAAGTCGCAGCAGCCCCCACAAGCCGCTCGATGTGCTGGTGCAGCACATCGTGACCGTGGCCCTGGGTGGCGGCTTCACGCCCGAAGCCCTGCTGGCCGAGCTGCGCAGCACCCATTGCTACCGTGACCTGAGCGCGGATGAACTGGCCTGGGCCATCGGCTTTTGCGAGCACGGCGGCAGCAGCCTGGCCGCGTACCCGGAATACCACCGTATCGCGCAGGATGCGGCCGGTATCTACCGCGTTAGCAACCCGGCCCTGGCGCGGCGGCACCGCATGTCAATTGGCACCATCGTGAGTGAAGCCAACTTGAAGGTGAGCTTTCTCAACGGTCAGACCATCGGTACGGTTGAAGAAGGGTTTGCGGCAAGGCTCAAGAAGGGCGACTGCTTTGTTTTTGCGGGCCGCGTGCTGCAGTTTGTGCGGCTGCAAGAGCTGACCGTGTGGGTGCAACGCGCCACCAAGCCACGCGGCATCGTGCCCAGTTGGCAAGGCAGCCGCATGAGCATGTCGGGCGAGTTGGCCGACGCCGTACTGGCCTTGCTGGCGCAGGTGCAAGCGGGCGATGCGGCCACGCTCGCCGAGCCGGAAATCGTCGCCGCCCTGCCCCTGGTGCACACCCAGCAAGCCACCTCCAAGCTGCCACTACCCGGCCGCTTGTTGGTGGAAAGCTGGCAATCCACCGAAGGCTGGCACCTGTTTGTCTACCCCTTTGCGGGGCGCAGCGTGCACTTGGGCCTGGCCAACCTGCTGGCCTGGCGCCTGACGCAGCAAGCGGCCAATACCTTCAGCCTGAGCGTGAACGACTTTGGCTTGGAGCTGCTGGCCGCGCAGCCGCTGCAGGCTGACATCGCCACCCTGGCCGCTGCGCTGCAGACTGGGGATGTGCAAGCCGATGTACTCAGCAGCCTGAATGCGTCTGAACTGTCGCAGCGCCGCTTTCGTGAGGTGGCCCGCATTGGCGGCCTGGTGCACACCGGTATGCCGGGCGCGCAAAAAACGGCGCGGCAGTTGCAAGCCTCCAGCGGCTTGTTTTTTGAGGTGTTTAAAAAATACGACCCGGGCAACCTGCTGCTGGCACAAGCCGAACGCGAGGCCTTGCTGCAAGACCTGCAAGCCGACCGACTACACGCCACCCTGCAACGCTTGGCCGACATGCCGATCGATTGGGTGCAACTGCCGCGCCCCAGCCCCCTGTGTGTGCCGCTGATGGTGGAACGCTTTCGCGAACAATGGAGCAACGAGCAGTTGCAAACCCGCCTGGCGCGATTGCTGGCCGAAGCGGGCGAAGCCGCAGCGCCCGGCGCCAGCCACAGCGTGGACGGCCCGCACAGCCCGCCACGCAAGCGGGGCAAACCTGGCCCGCGCGGCACCCGGGCGCGCCGGGCTTGATGATCAGCCCATTCGTTCCCACATTGAGCCATGCCCAAAAGCGTTCGCCGCCTTGTTGCCTTGTCGAGCCAGTCCAAGCTGGCGCAGTACCTCATTGCCCTGTGGCTGCTGCTGCGCGACGCACGCACCCCTCGCCTGCCCAAGCTGGTGGCAGGCCTGGTGGTGCTTTATGCCCTGTCGCCCATTGATCTCATTCCTGACTTCATCCCGGTGCTGGGGCAATTGGATGACCTGATCTTGATCCCCCTGGGCGTGACGCTGGTCGTCAAGCTCACGCCCGACGCGCTGTGGGCTGACTGCATGGCCCGCGCCGCCACACACGCCCACAAGCTGCCCAAGTTGCGCTGGGGCATTGCGCTGGTGGTGGGCATCTGGCTGGTGCTGTTGGCGCTGCTGGCCTGGGGCGTGTGGGCGCTGGTGCAATGAAGTCTTTGTCTGCCCTTGCGCCCGCACTTAGGGCGTGGAATGCTCCATTTTTTATAGCGCTTGCGCTGCTGATCGCCAGCGTAGCTGTACCCCCTGCGCACGCCATCAGCTTCAGCGGCACCGTCACCAAAGTGGCTGATGGCGACACCCTGTGGGTGCGCCCGGCCGACGGCGGCAAGCCGCAGCGCCTGCGCATCAAGGGCGTGGACGCGCCCGAGCGTTGCCAGCCTTGGGGCCCCGAAGCCAGCCGCGCCCTGCAAGCCAAGCTGATGGGCCAAACCGTGCAAGTCAACGCTCCCGGCCGGGACGACTACAAACGCCTCTTGGCCAACGTCAGCCACCAGGGGCAAGACGTGGGTGCGTGGCTGGTGCAAAACGGCCACGCCTGGAGCTACCGCTTCAAGCGCGATCCGGGCCCCTATGTGCGCGAAGAAACTGCCGCCCGCAACCAGCGCACCGGCCTGTTTGCCCAAGCCCAGGCGGAGCGCCCGCGGGACTTTCGCAAGCGGCATGGGCCTTGCAAGGATTGAGTTGCCAGCCCCGCCTGGCCAAATCGACGCAGTGGGTCAGCGCCAATGCCTCAGTTACTCAGAAGCTGCGGGGTCATCAGTGACATCGCGGTGAACGCCCACCACCAATCGCAGTTGACCATGGGCATCGAGTTCAAGCACACGGCGCGATTCCACCCAACGCACTTCTGCGGTGTCAGCTCGAACGATACGAAAGCGACTCGGACGTGGCGCAAGCTGCGTCGAACGCAGCAACTCCTCGGCGCCGATCTGCACAGAGGCGCGGTCTTGCGGATGTACCAGCGCCAACCACTCAGCCCAGCTCAACTGCGAAGCGCCCTCCGGTAGGCCGTACAGCGCCGCAAACCGATGGCTAAAGCGAAACTGTTGCAGGCTGCCGTCAAACTCGAAGTCGGCCACACCTGCCGCCTTGAGCACACGGTTCAGACGCAAGGCCGCACGGCGTAACTCCGCCTCGCGCTCGTTTTGCACGGTGGTGTCGATCAAGACACCCACTACGTGAGTGACTTGACCTGCGGCGTTGCGGACTGCCGTGCGCCGAGTCAGGACATGGCGCAGCGCGCCATCACGCCGAATCATTCGGTATTCCGTCTCAACCATCCCGGTCTCAGTCAGGGCCCGTTGGCGAGCAAGCAACACGCGCGGCCTGTCTTCAGGTACCACCGAATGCAAAGCAAGGTCTTGGTCGACCGTACCGTCGACATTGACTTCGTTGGCCCAGTCAGGCTGCGGGGTCCAGTGCAGTCGGCCTGCTGCGCAGTCCAGCCGCCAAAAATAGTGCAACGCATCTCCGCTGGCGGCTTCGAGCTGATGCGTAGCTAGCCAAGCTTCATCTCGAACGGCGTACAACTGCGTCACGTCCACCACGATGCCGCTGACGCGCGAGTCGGTGCGCTGCCACAAGGTCATCAATCGATTGACACTGCCGTCAGGCATCTTCACACCGTAGGCCACTGTGCCGCGCGTCACACCCCGCATGACCTCTTCTTGGTACACCCGAAAGGCCGCCAATGAATCGTCAGGTAGCACCTGCTCCATTTCAGCCCAGGTGCGAGCGGGTTGGTTGGGTTTCAGGCCGGTCATGCCGCGCGCTACGTCATCAACCCAGCCTTCACCGCTGACCAGATCGCGTTCCCATAGACCCAGGTACCCGCTTGTCTTGATCAGGTTGAGTTTGCTCTGGGTATGAGCAAGCTGCGCCGCGTTCTGACGCTCTTGCACCTGCTCTGTGATGTCGGTTTGCATGGCCACAAAACGAATCACCTGGCCCTGAAAGTCACGCACGGGTTCAAGGTCGATGCGGGTCCAGTAACTGGAGCCATCTTTGCGATAGTTGACAAGCTCCACTCCGTAGACCGCTTGGCCTAAAGCCACCGCTGTGCGCAGACGTTCAACCGCAGCGGGGTCTGACAGTGGGCCCTGCAACAACTCGCCGGGCTTGCGGCCCCGCATTTCTTGCATGGTGTAGCCAGTGCTTTCGCAAAAGGCTCGGTTGACCGCTTCTACGCGGCCATGCGCATCGGTGACCACCACCTGGTGGGTATGCACCAAACCCGCCACTGAGCTCACGTCAACGGCGGAGACGTCCAGCGCTTGCACGAAACCCGCCGTCAGTAGAGCGGGCAGCGCGGCTGCCTCAACTGCCCGGCTGTAGAACCAACCTTGCGCCTTGACACAGCCCAACTGCAGCAAGGTAAGGGCCTGGCCTTCGGTTTCGACGCCTTCAGCCACCACATTCAAGCCGAGCGACTTGGCGACGCTCAAGATGGCTTGTACAAGCGCGCGGTGATATCCGCTGGTTTCGACCTCGCTCACAAAACAACGATCAATCTTGATCTGATGAATCGGAAACGTGTGCAGTGTGCTCAGAGAGGAATGACCGGTCCCGAAGTCATCCAATGAAAGTTCAAACCCGCCTTTGCGCAAAGTGTGTAGCGCCGACTGCACTTCTTGCCCAGCCATCGCCAAGGTTTCAGTCACCTCAAGCCGCACTTCACTAGGAGTCACCCCGTGGTGGGCCAATATGTCCTGCAGCTGCTGGCAGACACCGGGCTGCACCAAGTGCGCGCGGCTGATGTTGATGGAGACAGTGCCAGGCAGCGGCAGCGCAGCGGTCTTCCAGCCCGCCCAGTCGCGCGCTACCCGCTCGACCATACAAACACCCAGCTGATCCACGAGCGCGTAGGCCTCCGCCATAGGCACGAAGCGAACCGGCGAGACCTCACCCAACGTGGGGTGACGCCAGCGCGCCAGCGCTTCAAGCCCGACCACGCGGCCGGTGCCGATTTCAATGATGGGTTGGTACACCGCACGCACCCGCCCCTGGGCTAGGGCAGCGCGCAGATCACGCGCCAAATCAGCCTGGTCGGTGCAGTCTTTATGCGATTGGGCATGCACCAGCCAGTGCGCGTTACCACCCTGAGATTTGCATTGAAACAGCGCGCT
>JAAFIY010000150.1 GCA_013297985.1 Comamonadaceae bacterium
AGGCCAGTAAGGCTGCGCCGCCTGCAGGCGGGGGCAGTGCACCGTCGCAGACGCCAGCCGCAGCGCCTGTGAACGGCGGGCCCGCCAGCGACGTGGCGCTATCGAAAGCGTAGCTGCTTAGGCAATCAAATAGGGCGCTGCAGCCCTGTTTAATTTGTGTCCGGTGGTCGCGCTGTGCTAGGTTGACCGCTGGCTGGGCCATGCGAGCACCGAGCCCAGTGGCCCGCCCGCAGCACGCGGCAGGGCCTTCTGCGTTTAACGATGACGGTTTGGCCGCACACGGCCAAACTCCCCTGCGATGCTCCCGGCCACAGGCCGCCGCAGAACTCGGCTGTCGCCTCAAACAGCTGCGGCGGACCCCTCTCGGGGCAACCTGCGCCCGCTGCGCTTCTCGGCGTCATCGATGCACTTCGAAGGCCCTGCCGCATGCTGCGGGCTGCGAGGTGTTGCACGATGGGTGCGGCCGCTGTGACAGAGCGAGACGCCGCGCTACATGGTTTCGTGCCATGCTGTTGTCGGTCATACAGGCTTTGGTTACAGAAAAGCCAACGCATCGTGAAGCATGGGTTGACACAACGTAGTTTTAGCAACAAACAACCGAAGCATCTGGATGTAGTTCACTCTCGTCGATACGGCCACTTGTAGATGCTCAGACGTTTATTTCACCACGTGAAGGTGTCCACCGGACGTCGGCGGACTACGGCTCAGCTATGTGCCCTCGCTCTGCTAGTCGCCATGTCCCTTGTGACGCTCCAAGCGCGAGCCGAGGAATACGACGAGTGCGCGATATGGTTCACGCAACTCTCCTCAACGCCAATCCACCGCATGGTGCGTGCGCCTGGTCAATGGATGAACGTGGCGCTCAACATGGTTCCGCCGCCGCGCACCACTCGCACTGCGTCATCCCCTCGGTTTGACTTGTACGCGGGCGTCATGGCACCCAATGGTGCCGTTCGGTTTTGGGTCGAATCGCTCAGCACCGGGCCAGAAGTGGCCTTGGTGCCTGTTGCCTTGCCTCTGGCGGTGAATGTCGAGGCAAGACCTGCGGGCGCGGACGCCACACCCAACTGGTGGGGTAATGCGCCGTTCAGAAAGCGACCGCTGGGCGTGCGGCTAGAGCTTGGGCGTGATGTGCCGCTTGGTCTGCTTGAGTTGTTCTGCGTGGTAGTGCCAACGGGCGTGCCCCTTGACGCCAGCGCACCCAACCTGTGGCGCAACAGCTCGGTTCGATGGTTGCTGGTGGTGGACCCATGACCGGCATGGCGCACTGGACTCGTTTTTCTCGACAGGCCGCAGCAGGTTTGGTGCTGGCCCTTGCAGCGGCGCCTGCTCACGCGGGTTTGCTGGGCCTTATCGTGCATTGCCATCTGAACCCCCAAGACAGTGCTGGGCAGCAGGTGCATGAGGTGGTGCGACCCCGCAGCACCGGGCCTGCGACCTCCGTGCTGCGGGTGCCGCTGAACTTGACGGTGCGATTGGACGGTTTGCCTGATGTCGAACCCTTTCAGCCGGCGAACGTGCTCATTGGTGTGCTGTCGCCACAGGGCACGGTTCGCTACTGGGCGCAGCCAACACCAAGCGCCAGCGGCGCGGTACCTGCCGCGCCGCTGGTTGCCGACCCGACGTCCTTGGGAAAAGGGGTGCTGCTGGGCAGCATTGACAGGCCGCTGCGTGCAGAGAACTTGCTGCCTCCCAACGCCCCACCGCTTGAGCTTGTGCTGGGCCCGGGCGATTCAGCAGGGCTCTACCGTTTGTTTTGCATCGTGGCAGGCCCGCGTCCGCTTGAGCAATCCTTCAACCCATGGGATTGGTGGGCCGCAAGCGCTCGCTGGCTGTTGGTGCGCGACGCGCCGTAGCCGAATGGGCGGTGGTGTTTGAGCGCTTGTCACGTGAGATAGGTAGTTGGTCGCGGCACCCGAGGTTCGACGGCCGTGAGTGAGCGCAGCAGTCGAGTGGGTAGCCCGATAGCGTAAGTAGAGGAGGAGAAGAGTCCAGTGGACTCTTCGGGGGACATGGAGCTATCGGGCTGCCCGCTTGGCTGTTGCGCTTCAGGGCAGAGCGGTCAACTAAGCCCAAGCAGCCTTAAAGCAAAAAATGCCGCCACCACCCAAAAACAGGCCGCAAGCAGCTAGCTTTTCAATAGCAAATCCAAAGCCAAAAATTCAACCCCAAAGCTGCCGAGGCAAGCCACTTAGCGCCCGCAGCAATGCCCGGTTGATGTGCTCAAGCCCGGTGTCGTCTTCGGCCGCTGCGTTGCGCATGGCGCTGGCGTGGCTGCCCATGGCTGCGGTGGCCAGGGCGGTGGCGTTGGCATAGGGGCCACTGCGGCGCAGATGCGCGTCGGCGATGCGGGGCGACAGGGGCAGGCGCTCTAGGGCGGCACTGAGGGGTTCGCCCAGCAGCGCGTCGGCTTCGGCCACCAGGCCGCACAGCCAGACCTCGCGCTTCAGGCCTTCTTCCACCCCCGCGTCGATGAAGGCTTCAGTGAGGGCGGCGCGCAGCACCATGCGGGCCTTGATGGGCAGCACATCGATGTGGGTGCTGGCGCCGTGGTGCTGGTCGCTCAGCCAGTCGCGCAACTTGGTGGTGCCCATCAGCATCAGGCCGTGGCGGATGCTTTCCACCGGGTTGCGCAAGCCCACGGCAGCGCTGTTGCACCAAGTTAAGAAGCGCCAGGCCAACACTGGCTCAAGCGCCAGCAGGTCTTCAAGCTGCTCGGGCGATTGGTCGCTGGCCACCGCGCGTTGCAGGCGGGCTGTGGCTTTGTTGCTGGGGCCCAGCACGGGGCTGGGCAGGCGCATCAGCACGTCGTCTACCGGCCAATCGGCCAGGGCCCAGGCGTTGCGCTGGTCCAGCGCGTGGGCCGCCAGGGCTTGGCTGGGCAATTGCTCAAACACCTGGCCCAGCGGCAGCGGGCTTTGGTCAGGCCGGGTGATGTCGATGGCGCGCAGTGCGGCCAGGGCGTCAGATTCATCGACGGCCAAGTGGCTGCGGGCAAAGAAGCCTGCCAAGTCGGCATCGGGCAAATCGTGGGCACTGCCGCGCCACCACAGCGGGGCACCGCGCCGGTGCGCCAGGTGCACGCTGTCGATCATCAAGGGGTCTTGCGCCAGCCAGCTGCCTTGCACCACCAGCGTGGGGCTGCTGCTGTCTACCTGGGCCAGCAGCGCGGCCAGTAGCTCGCGCGAGCGAGGCAACAGGGTGAGCGGCAGGGCGCTGTCAGGCCACACCTCGCGCAGGGTGCGCAGCAGATGGCCCGCGTCAAAGGGCTCGGGCGAGGCGGGGTCAAGGCTTAGTTGCAGCGCCAGCCATTCGCGGCTGCGCCCCCACAGGGGTTGCACCCCCAAGGTGATGTGATCCAGCACCGATAGGCTCATACAAGCACATTAACAGGCCGCAGGCCCGCCGCCCACTTAGCCAATGAAGTTGAACAAGCTCAGGCGCTGAATCTGCGCATACGACTGCAGCGCGGCTTGAATGCCGGTTTGCTTGGTCTGGAACTCGGACACGCCGCGCACATAGTCCAGATCGGTCAGGCTCGATATTTCGCCTTCGTAGGACAGTTCACGGTCACGAAACTGCGTGTCCAATGAATCAGCCCGGTTGAGCCAATCACCCACCCGGCCGCGGGCGGCGCTCATGCGGTCAAGGCCAGTGTCTACTTCTAACAGCGAGCGTTCCACCTCGGTGGCCAAATAGGCTTGCTGGTTAGTGCCGTCAAAGCGCAGCGCCTCGATGGTGCGGGTGAGCGTGCTGAAGATGTTGTCGGGCTGGCTGGCGGTGACGCGCACGCTGTCGCCGTCAGCTGGTGCGCCGCGCAGCTCAATTTCCACGCCTTCAAACTGCAAGGCTTGGCCCGGCACATAGGGGATGCCCGCCGCGATGGACGATTCCGGCAAGGGCAAGGCCGCCCCCGGATCAACTCGGAACACTTCCATCAGGAACTGATTGCTGTCAGGCGGGGCTTCTTCAAACTCCACCCGGTAGCCGCCTTGAAAAGCAAGCGATGGGTCAAACGCCATCACCGGGTTCAAGGCCGAGGCATCGAACACCTTGCCGACGGTGGGGCGCACTTGGCCCGTGTTGGTGGGCTCTACGCTCATGCTGAAGGTGCCATTGCCTTGGGCCACGCGCATAAAGATGCGTTCGCCGTCTAGGTTGCGCGGCAGGCTGCTGGGGGTGGCGGCGTATTGGCCGTTTTGGCCCCGAAACTGCACATTGGGGCTGGGTGGGCCGTACAAGTCACCAAAGGGTTTGTCGCTGCCACCCAGGGCGCCAAACAGCGCCTGGTTGCTGGTGTCTTGGCGGTTGGCCGTGTCCAGCAGTCGGTCACGAATGCCTTCGATTTGCTGGGCCAAGTCTTCGCGGATGTTTTTGGTCAGGATGGCGTTGCCGCTTTGCACGATGAGTTCGCGCGCTTGTTGCAGCAAGTCGGTGCCTTCGCCCATGGCGGTATCCACTTGCTGCAAGGCGGTGCGTGAGGCTTCCAATGCGCGCTGGTCAAACTGCACCCGGTCTAGCCGCGATTTGGCGCGCTCGGCCAGCGTGGCGGCCACCGCGTCGTCGCTGGCGCGAATCACCCGTTTGCCTGACGACAACTGCTCTTGCGCAAACGACAGCTCAGACTGCCGCTGCGTGATGTTGGCAATGGTGCTGTCAAAGGTGTTGGCAGTGGCCAGGCGGTACAGGCTGGTCATAGTGGGTGTCCTTCAGTTGCGCATTAACGCAGCTGGTTGATGAGCGTGTCAAAGGTGGTTTGCGCCACCTGCAAGGCTTTGGCCGAGGCTTGATAAGCCTGTTGAAACTGCAGTAGGCGCGCGGCTTCTTCGTCTAGGTTGACACCGGCTTTGTTGGCGCGGGCGGTTTCAGCGGCCTGCGACTGCTCGGTGGTGAACTCAGCCGCCGACCTGGTGGTTTGCACCCGTGACGCCAGGGCCGAGAACACCGGCACATAGCCTTCGGCCAGAGTGACGCCTTCAAACACATCGGCGTCGCGCAGCGCCAGCAAGGCCGCCGCATTGCCAAAGTTTTGCCGCATCGATTCATCGCCATTGGGTGGCCGCAAGGTGAAGCTGTCGCCGTTGCGCGGAATGCCGCGCAGGCTGAGCGAGACCCCATCCACGACGATGGGCACGCCCGGCTCAAACACAAAGGGGCCGGTGGTACCGTTGACATTGCTGACCACGGTGTATTGCCCGAGGGCGTCAAAGGTGACCACGGCATCGGTCCAGCCGCCGGGCTGCGGCGCCACGGTGTAGACGCCTTCAATCGTGAGGCCGCCGCTATTGGTGGTGGCTTCGTCCACCAGCACCGGGCTGGCCACGGCCAAGTCTTCAGGCGCAGTGATGCGCACCACCATGTTGCGCGCCGCATCTGCAAAAGGGCGCAGGGTGAACCGGTCGCCCACGGCGGAGCCGCCGGTGGAGCTAATGGTGATGCCGTCAATGCTCAGCGGCACGGTAGCCGGTGGGTTGCCAATGGGGGGAAAGAAGGTGCCATCAGCCGTGCGACGAACGCGCAAGTCAGCGCCATTTTCAAACAGCAGTTCGTAGTCGGTGGCCACCAGTTGGCGCGGGTCGTCCACGGTGAAGGTAACGGTGGCCGCGCCGCCGTTGGTGTTGTCAGGCAAGGCGGCGGGCAAGGCGCTGATGCCGTAGAAATCCGTGCCAGTGTCGCCTTGCAAATCCAGACCCAACTGGTGCTGCTGGTTGAACACCAGCGTGGTGGCCATGGCCAAGCGGCCCAGTTTGTTTTGGGTGTCGGTCAGGTCTTCGTTGATGAACTTCATCACGCCGTCAAGTTCGCCACCGCCCAAAAATTCTTTGTTGACTTCGGCTTCGGCGCCACTGGTGCCTTGGCGCACCAAGAGCTTCAGGCGCAGCGGGTCTTGATCGTCAGGGGCCACCCGCAGGCTGCTGGCGCGCGCACCCACCACCAGCGGCTGGCTGTTGGCCACAAACACGCTGATCGAGCCGTCGCTGTCGGGCACGGTGGAGGTTTGCACAAACTGGTTTAGTTCGCGAATGGCGCGGTCGCGAGCGTCCAGCAAGTCCAGCGGCTCCACCGTGTCACCGCGGCGGGCAATGATGGCGTTGTTGAGCGATGC
>JAAFIY010000151.1 GCA_013297985.1 Comamonadaceae bacterium
ACTTAGCGCACCCTTGGCGCCTCTTCATGTCTGCTTGGCTACTGCCCGACCACATTGCCGATGTGCTGCCCGATCAGGCGCGGCACATCGAACACTTGCGCCGCCGTCTGTTGGATGTGGCGCAAGGCTACGGCTACCAACTGGTGATTCCGCCGCTGGTGGAACATCTGCAGAGCTTGCTGTCTGGTACCGGCGAAGCGCTGGACCTGGCCACCTTCAAGCTCATTGATCAAACCTCGGGCCGCACCTTGGGCGTGCGGGCCGACACCACGCCCCAGGTGGCGCGCATTGACGCACATTTGCTCAATCGCCAAGGCGTGGCCCGCCTGTGCTATTGCGGCCCCGTTTTGCACACCCGCCCCGCCCAGCCCCACGCCACGCGCGAGCCGCTGCAGTTTGGCGCTGAGCTCTATGGCCACGCCGGTGCGCAAGCTGACTTGGAAGTGCTCTTGCTGGCAGTTGATGCGCTTGAACAAGTCGGCGTGGCCCAGCCGGTGTTGGATTTGGGCTGCGCCCGCGTGCTGCGCTCGGTGCTGCAGCCTATTGAATTGAGCCGCGCCGCCCAGGCCGATCTGCACGACGCCCTGGCCGCCAAAGACCGCAGCACGGTGCAGCAACTGCTGGCCAATCAAGATGCTCACGTGCGTGATGAGGTTGTGGGGCTGATCGATTTGTATGGTGGCCCAGAGGTGATTGCCCAAGCCCAAGCCCGCTTTGCCCACCACCCTGAACGCGCCGACGCGCTGGCCACGCTGGCGACCTTGGTGCAGGGTGTGCAAGCCCAGCGCCCGCAGTTGCGTTTGAGCGTGGACTTGGCTGATTTGCGCGGCTACGCCTATTACAGCGGCCCGCGCTTTTCGATCTATGCGCCGGGCTTGACCGATGCGCTGGCGCGCGGTGGTCGCTACGACGAAGTGGGCGCCGTGTTTGGCCGCCGTCGCGCTGCTGTGGGCTTTAGCCTGGATGTGCGGCAACTGGCAGATGCCGTGCCCGCCACAGCGGCGCCCCAAGGTATCTTGGCGCCCAGCCTAGACGGCGCTGACGCCGCATTGGCAGCCAGCTTGGCCGTGGCCGTGGCGGCACTGCGCCGCCAAGGTGAAGTGGTGGTGAATGCGCTGCCCGGTCATGACGCCCATGTGGCAGAGCTGGGTTGCGACCGTGTCTTGTCGCCGGTGCAGTCTGGCCCTGCGTCTGCCCAATGGGTGGTGCGCTCGCTTTAAGCGCAGCGCAGCCCGCTCGTTTTCAATCTTTGCAGCCCAAGAAAGCTCTGACGATGCAAGTTCGTGGTCGAAATGTCGTGGTGGTCGGCACCCAGTGGGGTGACGAAGGCAAGGGCAAGCTGGTGGATTGGCTCACCGAAACCGCCCAGGGCGTGGTGCGCTTTCAAGGGGGCCACAACGCGGGTCACACCTTGGTGATCAATGGCGTGAAGACGGCGCTGCACCTGATCCCCAGCGGCATCATGCGCCCGGGGGTGACGTGCTACATCGGCAACGGCGTGGTGGTGTCACCGGCCAAGCTGCTTGAAGAAATTGCAGGCCTTGAGGCAGCGGGCGTACAGGTGCGCAACCGCTTGCGCATCAGCGAAGCCTGCCCGCTGATCCTGCCTTTTCACCAGGCTTTGGACGTGGCGCGCGAGGCCTTTCGTGAGCAAGGCGGCACCGAGAAAATCGGCACCACCGGCCGCGGCATCGGCCCGGCTTATGAAGACAAAATTGCCCGCCGCGCGCTGCGGGTGCAAGACCTCAAGCACCCCGACCGCTTGGCTGCCAAACTGCGTGAGTTACTGGAACTGCACAACCATGTGCTCACCAGCTTTTTGCACTCCGCCCAATTCGACTTTGGCCCCACGCTGACGCCCTTCATGGCCGACGGCCGGGTGCTGTTTGAGCCGGTGTATGCCCAAGCGCTGGAGCACGCCCAAGCCCTGCGGCCCATGATGGCCGATGTGTCCAGCGAGCTAAATCACGCCCACCGCCACGGCGCCAACTTGCTGTTTGAAGGGGCCCAAGGCACCTTGCTTGACGTGGACCACGGCACTTATCCGTATGTGACCAGCAGCAACTGTGTGGCAGGCAACGCATCGGCTGGTGCGGGTGTGGGCCCGGGCATGCTGCACTATGTGTTGGGCATCACCAAGGCCTACTGCACCCGGGTGGGCGGCGGGCCTTTTCCCACTGAGCTGGATTGGGAAAAGCCGGGTACCCCGGGCTATCACATGAGCACCGTGGGCGCTGAGAAGGGCGTGACCACCGGCCGATCACGCCGCTGCGGTTGGTTTGACGCGGCGCTGCTCAAGCGCAGTGCGCAAGTCAATGGTTTAAGCGGCCTGTGCATCACCAAGCTTGACGTGCTGGACGGCCTGACCGAACTCAAGCTGTGCACCGGCTACCTTCTAGATGGCGAGCCGATTGACATCTTGCCCTTGGGCGCGGACGACATCTCTCGCTGCCAGCCGGTGTATGAAACGCTAGAGGGCTGGACCACCAGCACCGTGGGCGTCACCCAGTACGATGCGCTGCCGGTGCAGGCTAGGTTGTACTTGCGGCGCATTGAACAAACTTGCGGCGTGCCCATTCACCTGATCAGCACCAGCCCCGACCGCGACCACACCATTTTGATGCGCCACCCCTTTCTGCCCGCATGATGGGTGGCCCCTTAGCTTCAAAATGAATCGGCCGCTTCGGCCCATAAATACGCCCTAACGTGCTACAAAAAACGGAGCAATCGGCATGTTGACTGAAGACGGCAAGCACTTGTATGTGAGCTATGACGAATATCACAACCTGATCGAAAAGCTCGCACTCAAGGTGCACCAATCAGGCTGGCAGTTCGACACCATTCTGTGCTTGGCCCGCGGTGGCATGCGCCCTGGCGACATCTTGTCGCGCGTGTTTGACAAGCCCCTGGCCATCATGAGCACCAGCAGCTACCGCGCAGGCAGCGGCACGGTGCAGGGCCACTTGGACATCGCCCGCTTTATCACCACCCCCAAAGGCGAAATCGCCGGGCGCGTGCTGCTGGTAGATGATTTGGCTGATTCGGGCCACACCCTGATGGCCGTGGTCAAAATGCTCAAAGAGGGTTACCCGCCCATCACCGAGCTGCGCACCGCTGTCATTTGGACCAAGGCGCTCAGCGTCTTCACACCCGACTATTCGGTGGAGTTTTTGCCCACCGATCCGTGGATTCACCAGCCCTTTGAGGGCTACGACAGCCTGACGCCTGAGAAGCTGCTGGAGAAGTGGAAGGTTTGAGGCAATAGGCCGACCGGCCTTTGGCAGGTTGCTGACCTACGATGGCGGGATGGCGACCACCCACCCCACACCTCACCCCAGCACCCACCTCATCCACCACCCCTACCAGCCGCCCAGCGGCTTCGGCGCGCCGATGCCGCCGGTGCATAAGGCCAGCACGGTGTTTTTTGCCAATGTGGCCGCCATGCGGGCGCGGGATTGGCGCAACAAGGCGGGCTACACCTACGGCTTGCATGGCACGCCGACCACCTTCACCTTAGAGGCCCGCATGGCCAGCGTGGAGGGCGCGCGCCACTGCCTGCTGGTGCCCAGCGGGCTGGCAGCAATAGCCAACGTTTCGCTGGCCTTGCTGAAGGCGGGCGATGAGGTGTTGATTCCGTCCAACGCCTACGGCCCCAACAAAGCCCTGGCGGATGGCGAATTGGCGCAGTGGGGCATTAGTCACGCGCTGTACGACCCGATGAACCCGGCCGATCTGGCCGCGCGCATCACGCCGCGCACGGCGCTGGTGTGGCTGGAGGTGCCGGGCTCGGTCACCATGGAGTTTGCCGACTTGCCTGCGCTGGTGCGCGTGTGCCGCGCCGCCAACGATGGCGCGGGCGTGCGTTGTGCGCTTGACAACACCTGGGGCGCCGGACTGGCATTTGCGCCCTTTGATTTGGACGGCGCCGGGCTGGCGGTGGACGTGTCGATCCATGCGCTTACCAAGTACCCCAGCGGTGGCGGCGATGTGCTGATGGGCAGCGTCTGCACGGTAGACGACGCCCTGCACGAACGCCTGCTGCTCGCACATATGCGCCTGGGGCTTGGCGTGGCCGCCAATGACTGCGAAACCATTTTGCGCAGCCTGCCCAGCATGGCGCTGCGCTATGACGCGCATGACGCCGCCGCTCGTCACCTGGCACTTTGGCTAACACAACACCGCGCGGTGTCGCAGGTGCTGCACCCGGTGCTGGCGGGAGCACCTGGGCATGCCCACTGGCAGGCCTTGTGCACCTCAGCCCAGCGACCGCAGGGCAGGGCGGCGGGCTTGTTTAGCGTGATGCTGCATGCGCGATTGAGCCGCGATCAGGTGGATGCGTTTTGCGACGGCTTACAGCTATTCAAGCTGGGCTATAGCTGGGGCGGGCCCATCAGCTTGGTGGTGCCGTATGAATTGGCCACCATGCGCCCAACCTGGCCGCAAAGCGTGCAGCCGGGTCATTTGGTGCGCTTTTCAATCGGGCTTGAAGACCCCGCTGACTTGGTGGCCGACTTGCAGCAGGCTTTGGCTGCTGCAGGCATGCCCTGACCAAGTCGCTGCAGATTCGCTATGTATTTGATAGCTGCTTGGGCGCTCAAATTGAGCGCTATCGGCTGATTTGTTTCGCAGTTTTTGCCGCGGCACCGGCCCCGCTTCAGGCGGCGAGCGTGCTGCCGCTGCAATCGCCACAGGCTGCGATCAGCATCAAGCGCAGCTTGGCGTCGCTGGCGGTGGCGTGGGCCTGGACACCGCTTGCGTTCTGCGCAGCCCCAGCCCTACCCCCACCCCCCACATTACGCCCCGCTGCGGTCTGCAAAAGCTGCGTCAACCAACGCCGGGCGCTAGCGGGGGCTTGGGCCAGGACTTCGTCCATGGGCGTCACCCGGTGACACGTGGGGCAGTCTTGAAACGACTCCATCGGCGCCCCACCGGCCTTGGCTTTGCGGCTGGGGCTCTCAGCAGCGGCCTGCGCAATCACAAAGCGCCACCGGCGGTCGTCACCGGCCACACGGCGCACCAGGCCCGCTTCTACCAAGCGCGACAGGCTGCGGTACACCGTGACGCGGTCCACCGCCGCACCTTCCATGCGCTGAGCGCTTTCCATGATCTGCGCATGGTCCAGGGCTTGGTCGGCGCCGCTCAACACGTGCCAAATGGCATGCACCGCGCGGGTCCAGCGCATGCCCACGCCATGCAGTCGGCCGCGCCACGGGCTACCGCATTGCGCGGCCCGATGCGACGCAGCGCTATCAGTGGAATTGGTATGAGTTGTTGTATCCATCACAGGCATTGTGCAACTTTTTGAACAGAATGGTTCATAGTGAAGTGACCCGGATTTCCCCTGAGTGAGCCGTGGCCGTTTAGCGTTTTGGGCTGGTCGGTGCTTGTCAGGGCGCCTCGCTTGCCGGCGCATTGGGCGGATAGCCACCACTGCTCGGGCTGCTTGCTCGGGCGGACGATGAACTCGTCGGGTGCGCCACCACAGCGGCCAACAGGTCGGCGGTGCGGCGGCTGGCGGGGCGCAGCGCCAGGGCCTGTGCAAACTGCACAAAATTGCGCGCGGTGGATTCGGCATAGCCTGGGTCGTAGTGCTGGGCCAGCAGTTCGTCGACCACTTGGGCGTGTTGGCCAGCATCAATTTGCGTATGCCAACGGTTGATGCATTCGCTGCCGCGCAGCGGGCGCAGCGTGTCCAGCCGCGCTTTGAAGTGGGCGCTGTCGCTCACAAAGTGGCCGTAGTCTTCTAAAAGCAGCGCCACGCGTTGGACGCGCGGCAATTGCAAGTCCACACAGGGGCTGGCGCGCATGGACTGCATCAGCGCGTCGGGCACGCTGACGTTGCCGACCTTTTTGCTTTCGGCTTCCACCCAAATCGGCACGCCGGCGGGTAACTGGCGCAGCGCGTTCCAAACCCGCATTTCGAAGTGCTTTTGGCTGGGCTGTTGGGTGCCGGGCGGCAAGCCCAGCACGCTGCTGCGGTGGCCCGCAAGTGCTTCCAAGTCCAGCGTGGGTTGGCCCGCATTGGCCAGGGCTTGCAACAGCCGCGTTTTGCCCGAGCCGGTGGGCCCACAAATCACCCGCCATTGCA
>JAAFIY010000152.1 GCA_013297985.1 Comamonadaceae bacterium
CCACGTTCAATGTGGCTTTCGCCCACCACGTCGTGCCACTGATCGTGGCTGTTGAAGTCACGCAGCACGGCCCACACCCGTTCAATGGGTGCATCGATCACGGTGGAGCGCACCACGCGTTGCAACATGGGGTTTGCTATCTAATTTGTAGCTGCTTAGGCAGATAAATAGGGCGCAAGCGGCCTATATCTTTTGAGAGGTATTAGCGAAAGTGGCGCTTCAGGGCGTCAAAGCCGCCCTGGAATACACCGCCGCCAATTTGGTCGGTGAGCTCGCGTTCACGGCCAGGGGCGCAGTCAAATTCAGCGCTCCATTCGGCAAAGCAGCGGTTGCCGTCGGTAATGGGTGTGAGCTTGATGGTGGCCACGTAGTCGCTCACGCCCATTGGGCTTTCCAAGATGCTGTAGGTGCAGGTGTAGTCGTAGTCCGACAGCGCTAGCAACTGCTCACGAATCAAGCCGCCGTCTTGGGTGTGAAAGTGGCGGATGCAGCCCACGCGGTCAGACGGCTGTTGGTTTTCAATACGGCTGTCGGCAATGGCCGGGTGCCACTGTGGCAGGCCATTGAAATCCCGAATGCGCGACCACACCGTGTCGGCGCTGGCGTTGATGACGCTCGATACATACACACGGATCACGCTGGGCTCCTAGCGCGATCAGCTGGGGTTGCCACTGCCCGGCGCCGGGCTGGCCGGCGGCAGCGCAGCCGTGGCGCCCGATGCATTGGCCACCAAGCGTTGAATGTCGCCGCCTTCCAGCCCGATTTCGCGCAGCAACTGGTCCACGATGGGCGCCTGCGCCCGAAACCGCAGGGCGGAGTTGACGATGTTGTCCGAGAAGTTGCCGCCGCCGCCGTGGCCCTCACTGCCGCCGCCGTTGCCGCCGCCGCCCAGGCCATCCACCTGCAAGATCTTGATGCCTTCAATGCGCTCCATGGGCCGCACCGATTCGCGGATGATGGCTTCGGCCTTGTCGGCCAGCTTCATGCGCAGGGCCGAGGCGCGGGCCTCGGGGCTCAGGGTGTTACTGGCTTCGTTCATGAGACGCAGGCCTTCGGCTTCGATGGCCACGCGAATTTGCTGCGCCAGCGAGCGAATGCGGTCCGCATCGGCATCGGCCTGCGCTTGCGATCGCACCGCTGCGCCTCGGTCATCGGCCGCGTCGCGCTCGGCTTTGGCGGCGGTGGTCAGGCGCAGGGCTTCGCGCTCGGCGTTTTGCGCCGCGCCAATCAGGTCGATCTGCTTTTTGCGCTGAGCCATTTCCACCTCGCGGGCGGTGAACACCTGCTCTTCGGCCTGCACCGCCAGTGCGCGGGCTTGCTCAGCTGCCGCTTGCGCCTGGCTTTGGGCCTGGCTTTCGCGGGCCACGGCAATGCTGCGTTGTTGCTCAGCCAACTCCAGCGCCTTGCGGCGTTCAATTTCGGCGCCAGCGATTTCGCGCTCTTTGTGGATGCGCTCGGCCTCCAGGCTTTGTTCGCTGCGGATGCGGGCGGTGTCAATGGCTTGGCGGGCAGCAATCTGGGCGGATTCACCTTCTTGGTCGCGCTGGGCGCGCTCGGTGGCCAACTCGGCGCGCTGGCGGGCGCGGGACACTTCCACCTCGCGCTGCTGCGTCAGGCGGGCTTGTTCGGCCTCGCGGTCGATGTCCAGCGACAGCTTTTCGGCTTCTAGGTTCTTGTTGCGGATGGCAATCAGGGTGTCTTGTTCGACATCGTTGCGCTGCTTTTTGCGGTGCTCAATTTGCTCGGTCAGGCGGGTTAAGCCCTCGGCGTCAAAGGCGTTGCTGGGGTTGAAGAACTCCATGCCGGTCTGGTCGAGCTGGGTGAGTGATGCGGCCTCAAGCTCCAGGCCGTTTTTGGTCAGATCTTCGGCCACGGCTTCGCGCACTTTTTTCACATAGGTGCCGCGCTTTTCGTGCAGCTCTTCCATGGTCATTTCGGCGGCTGCTGTGCGCAGGGCGTCAATGAACTTGCCTTCCACTAACTCTTTGAGCTGTTCGGGCTCCATGGTGCGCAGGCCCAGGGTTTGGGCCGCCGCCGCCACAGCTTCGGGGCGGGCGGCCACGCGCACATAAAACTCAGCGATCACATCCACCCGCATGCGGTCTTTGGTGATCAGGGCTTTCTCGCGGCCGCGGCTCACCTCTAGGCGCAGCGTGTTCATGTTGACAGGGATCACGTCGTGCACGATGGGCAGCACAAAGGCGCCGCCGTCCACCACCACTTTTTGGCCGCCCATGCCGGTGCGCACAAAGGCGCGCTCTTTGCTGCTGCGCAAATACAGCCAATGCAAAAGCCACACCACGATGGCCACCACGATCGCCAGGCCAATCAAGCCCAGGATGAAACTGCCGAACTGTGAACCGCTCATGGGTGTGTCTCCAACCAGTGTCTGTGTGATTTGCTGGGCTAGCGCCGGATCTGCATGAAGCGCCGGGTGGTGTCGGTCAGCGCCACTTCGGTGGGCAAGCGCTCCATCGAGCTGGCGCCATAAAAGCCGTCGCAGCCCGGGCAGTGCTTCAAGATGAACTGCGCGTCGTCGGGCGTGGCAATGGGGCCGCCGTGGCACAGCGCCAATACGTCGGGGCGCACGCTGCGGGCGGCCGCAATCCAGGTGTTGATGGGCTCCACGCAAGCTTCAAGCGTCAAGGCGGTGCCCGCACCGATGGCGCCGCCAGTGGTCAGGCCCATGTGGCACACCACCACGTCGGCGCCCGCACGGGTCATGTCGGCGGCGTTGGCGGCGCTGAACACATAGGGCGTGGTGAGCAAGTCCAGCGCGTGGGCGGCGGCGATCATCTCCACCTCCAGCGCATAGCCCATGCCAGTTTCTTCTAGGTTTTGGCGGAAGGTGCCGTCAATCAAGCCGACCGTGGGGAAGTTCTGCACGCCGCTGAAGCCCAGGTCAATCAGTCGGCGCAGAAACTGATCAGGAATCATGAAGGGGTCGGTGCCGTTCACGCCCGCCAGCACCGGGGTGTGCTTCACCACCGGCAATACCTCGTGCGCCATGTCGCACACGATTTCATTTGCGTTGCCGTAGGCCAGCAAGCCAGCCAGTGAGCCGCGCCCGGCCATGCGGTAGCGGCCCGAGTTGTAGATGACGATCAGGTCAATACCACCGGCTTCTTCGCATTTGGCAGACAAGCCCGTGCCCGCGCCGCCGCCCACGATGGGCAGGCCTGCGGCCACCTTGGCGCGCAGGCGTTCGAGCAGGGTGGTTCTAGCGATGCGCGGCATGGGGGGTTCCAGTGAGATGGTCGGCCGGGGCGATGTCGTGCCAGGCCGCAGCGAGTGCTTGAGCAAACGCGTCGTCGTTGATGTGATGCGGCAGGCGCACAAGCTTCTTGGTGGCGGTGGGTTTGAAGCCGGTGCTGAGGGTGTCAAACAGCACGCGGTTGGCGGCGGGGTCATGAAAAGGCGCGCCGGGTTTGTCGATGGCGCTCACCCCGACTTCGGGAATCAAAAAGCGCACTGGCCCACGCATGGCGTTGAGCTTGGTGGCGATGAATTCACCGATGCCGCGGCAGTCGTCTTCGGTGGTGCGCATCAGCGTGACATTGGGGTTATGCCGGTACAAGCGGCGGGACTTGAAGCGTTCGGGCACGCTGTCCCAGGCGCCAAAGTTGGCCATGTCCAGTGCGCCGCAACTGCCCACATAAGGCAGCGCGTGGCGGGCAAACACATCCATGCGGGTGGGCCCGGCTGACAAGGTGCCGCCTGCGATTTCGTCGGCTATTTCGGTGGTGGACACATCCACCACGCCTGCCAGCAAGCCCGAATCGGCCAGCTTTTCCATGCTTTGCCCGCCTACGCCGGTAGCATGGAACACCAAGCAGTCGTAGGTGTCGCCCAGTAGCTTGGTGACGGCTTGTACGCAGGGCGTGGTCACGCCAAACATGGTCAGGCCCAGTGCGGGCTTGGTGGCGGTGCTCTCAGGCAGTGGGTTGGCGATCATGCCCACCAGGGCGTGCGCGGCATTGGCCAGCACCCGCTCACTGATGCGGTTGATGCCCTGCACATCGGTGACGGAATACATCATGCAGATGTCGCTGGGCCCCACATAGGGTCGGGTGTCGCCACTGGCCATGGTGCTGACCATGACCTTGGGCACGCCGATGGCCAGGGCCTGCATGGCGGGTGTGGCCAGCGACGTGCCGCCCGAGCCGCCTGCGCTGATGATGCCGCCCAAGTCGCGCCGGGTTTGCACAAAGCGCTGAAAGGCGAGCGCCATCGCCGTGACGGCGCTGCCCCGGTCGCCACTGAATACCGCTGATTCACCCTGCGGATGGTGGCGCGCCACCTCGCGCGGGTGCACGCTGGCGGGCGATGTTTTGCCGCTGGTCGACAGGTCCACGGTGACCACGCGCAGGCCCCGCCGCTCCAGGCATTGGCGCAGGTAGAACAGCTCGCGGCCTTTGGTGTCAAAGGTGCCCGCCACATAGGCGGCACGCCCGCTGGAGGCCGCCACGGGGAAGTCAAACACCTGCGCCGCCCGACTGGCCGCGGGTGCGGGCGCCGACACGGCTGCAGCAGGCGCTTCTCGCGGGAGGTCGGCGGGCGTATCCAATCCCGAGCTGTTCCAGCGATTGAAGCCGCGCACGGTGCCGGGCAAGGCGCTATCTAAAGAAGGCCCGCCGCCGCCGTGTGCGCGCTGCACGGTGTAGATGCGCACGGGCTCAGTGGCACTAGTGGGGGCGGGTGCGGGGGCGGCTTCAGGCTCTTCTTCGCCATGGCCGCCTGAGCGCACGCCCAGCAAGCGTTCTTGAAGCTCGCGATCGGCCGCAAGCTCGTGTGCGGGCATGGTCTGGGCCAAGCGGCCGTTGACCATCACCCCAATGGTGTCGGCCACTTCCATGGCCACGCCCAGGTTTTGCTCAATCAGCAAGACGGCAATATCGCCTTCGGCTGCCAGGTTTTTAAGCGCCTGGGCGACTTGATCGACGATGACGGGCGCCAAGCCCTCGGTGGGCTCGTCCATCACCAGCAGTTTCGGGTCAAGCAACAAAGCGCGGCCAATGGCCAGCATTTGTTGCTCGCCGCCGGAGAGCTGCGAGCCGCCGTTACCTTTGCGCTCAGCCAGCCGGGGGAACATGGTGTAGACCCGATCCACTTCGCGGCGGTGCGAGGCCACTAGGCGCAGCGTTTCGTCCACCGACAGCGACGGCCACACGCGCCGCCCTTGCGGCACGTAGGCAATGCCGCGCATGGTGATCTGGTTGGGCGCGCGGCCCAGGATTTCTTCGCCCAGCAACTTCACGCTGCCGCTGCCTGGCACCAAGCCGGTGATGGTGTTGCACAGGGTGGTTTTGCCCATGCCGTTGCGGCCTACGATGCCAAACACGCCGTGGTCCAGCACAAAGCTCACGCCTTGCAAGGCATGCGCGCGGCCGTAGTAGACGTCCAAGCCCTCCACCGCCAGCACCGCAGTGCGGCGGGCGGCTTTGCCGTCAGCGTCCTTGGGTTTGCGGGACCAGAGCGTCAATGCCGGCCTCCCATGTAGATGGCTTGCACTTGCGCGTCGTTCTCAATCTCGTCGGGCGTGCCGCTTTTGAGCACGCGGCCGTTGTGCATCACAGTGACTCGTTCCACCACCCGCAGAGCGATGTCCAGGTCATGCTCAATGATCACAAAGCTCATGTGTCGGGGCAGTGATCGCAACAGCGCCACCAGCTCTCGGCGCTCGGCGGGCGACAGGCCAGCGGCGGGCTCGTCAAACAGAATCAGCCGAGGCGCACCTGCCAAGGCCATGCCAATTTCAAGCTGGCGTTGCTGGCCGTGCGCCAAGTTGGCCACCAGCTCGTCGG
>JAAFIY010000153.1 GCA_013297985.1 Comamonadaceae bacterium
GCGTCAAGCGGGCTGACGTATTGGGCCGCAGCGTGCTGGACTTGGGCACCATGCCCATGAGCAACCGCATCGTGTGGGACGAGGCAGACCGGCGCACCATTGCTGATGGCTCTACGCGGCGGCTGCAAGTCGATATGCCTTTTGCCGATGGCTCGATGCGCACTGTGATCGAGATCGCCCGAGGGGTGCGCCATACCGACGGCAGCCCGGCCGGCATGATCGGCACATTTGTGGACATTACCGAGCAAAAGCGAGCCGCAGACGAATTGCGGCAAGCCAAAGAACTTGCCGAAGAAGCGGCGCGCGTCAAAGCCCGCTTCTTGGCCAACATGAGCCATGAAATCCGCACCCCCATGAACGCCATCATTGGGATGTCGCACTTGGCGTTGCGCACCAATCTAGACACCCGCCAACGCGACTACGTCGCCAAGATTGAGCAGGCCAGCCAGCATCTGCTGGGCGTTATCAACGACATCCTGGACTTGTCCAAAATTGAAGCGGGCCGCTTGGATGTAGAACGCATTGCTTTTGACTTGCGCGCCGTGCTCGATCGGGCGGTGGCGGTGGTGTCACAGCGGGCTGCGGCCAAGGGACTGGCCCTGCGGCTGGAGCACGACAGCCGACTGCCGCCCCATTTTGTGGGCGACCCGCTGCGCTTGGGGCAGGTGGTGATCAATTTCCTGAACAACGCGGTGAAGTTCACCGAGCGCGGTGAAGTGGTGTTGCGCTCGGTGCAGGTTTCTGGCCAGAGCAGCGATTGGCCTCAAGCGCAAGACGAATCGGCGGCCTTGGATGTGCGCATCGAAGTCCAAGACAGCGGCATTGGCATTGATCCGCAGGTGCTCGGGCGCCTGTTTGAAAGCTTTGCACAGGCCGATGCGTCCACCACCCGGCGCTATGGCGGCACTGGCTTGGGCTTGGCCATCTCGCGCAACTTGGCCGAGTTGATGGGCGGCAGTGTGGGTGTGGACAGCAAGCCCGGTTTGGGTTCACGTTTTTGGGTATCGCTGCGACTGCCAGTGGCCAAGGCCGAATCGGTGTTGGATCAGGTGGGCACCGGTCAGGCCATGGATGAGTCTGAATTGCGTTCCATTCGCCTGCGCGCCAACGCCCGCGTGCTGGTCGTGGAAGACAACGAGGTCAATGCCCAGATCGCCCGCGAACTGCTCGGCCTGGCAGGCTTGCAAGTGGACGTGGCCGACAACGGCCAGCGCGCCCTGGAGGCGCTGCGCGCCGACACCACGTACGACTTGGTCTTTATGGACATGCACATGCCGGTAATGGATGGCCTTGAGGCCACCCGGCGCATTCGCGATTGGGGGGCCGCCGAGGCCCGTTGGCTACAGCTGCCCATTGTGGCCATGACGGCCAACGCCATGCAGTCCGACCGCGATGCGTGCCGCCTGGCCGGCATGGATGATTTTTTGTCCAAGCCCTTTGAGCCGCAAGACCTGTGGCGCATGCTGGGGCGATGGGTGGGCGCCCCTGAAGGCGATGTGAATGCCCAGCCGCTGCCTGAGGAACTGGCCCAGGCCACGACCAAGCCCAGCGCCGATGAGATGCCCTTGCCCCATCAGATTGACGGGGTCGATGTGCAGCAAGGCCTGCGGCGCCTGATGGGGCAGCGCGGGGTGTACCGCGATTTGTTGCTTCGTTTTGGCAGCGAGGCGGTCAGCTTGGTTGAGCAAATCCCGCAGGCCCTACGGGCCCAGGCTTGGCTGGATGCTGAACGGGCCGCCCACACGCTGCGCGGCACGGCCGGCAATCTAGGCGTGCAGGATGTGGCCAATGCGGCCTCGGCAGTCGAGGCGGCGGTCCGCTTGCGAGCCGACGAGCAGCGGCTTTCGCCCTTGGTAGATGCCTTGCAAGCCAAAGTCAAGGATGTTGCCCGCAGCATTGCGCGTGCGCTGCCAGCGGCTTATGCGGTGTCGGCCGAGCCCGCAGCGCCAATGGCCCCGCACGAGCAGGCTGAGCTGGTTGACAACTTGCTTGCTCTGCTTGAGCAGTCTGATGCAGCGGTTGCCGAGTTGGTGCGTGGCCATCGGCCTGCCTTGACGGGCGTGCTGGGCACGCGCATGGGGGCTTTTGACAGCGCCCTGGCTGGGTTTGATTTCGACGCCGCCTTGCGCTTGTTGCGCGAAGCGGTGGCCACTGCCCCGGCTGAAGCTGCAGCGGTAGCTGGCCCAGTAAGCTAGAGTCCGAGTTCGTCAAATGGGTATTGTGCGACCGGCGGGTGTGCCGGGTACGGGCCCGGGCCGCGCCACGGCGTGAGTCGCTATCCAAGGTTGTGGGTGCATGGAAACGTCAAAAGAAACGACTGATCGCGCGGTGGTGTTGGTGGTCGATGACTCGCCCGACAACCTCACACTGATGAACGCATTGCTGCGCGACCGCTACCGGGTGAAGGTGGCCAACCACGGTGAAAAATGCCTGTCGGTGGCCAATGCCGAGCCGCCGCCCGACTTGATCTTGCTCGACATCATGATGCCCGACCTCGATGGCTACGAGGTGTGCCGGAGGCTGAAGTCAGGCTCGCGCACGCGCGACATTCCGGTGATTTTTCTCACCGCCAAAACCGAGGTGGAAGACGAGCAATTGGGCTTTCAGCTCGGGGCGGTGGACTACATCACCAAGCCGATCAGCCCACCGATTCTGATGTCGCGCGTCAAGACGCATTTGCAGCTCAAGGCAGTGGCTGATTTTTTGCGCGACAAGAACGAATTTTTAGAGCGCCAAGTGGCCTTGCGCACGCTGGAGGTGCAAGCCATTCAAGACGTGACCATCATGACGCTCACGTCGCTGGCCGAAACCCGCGACAACGAGACCGGCAATCACATCCGGCGCACTCAGCTGTATGTGAAGGCCCTGGCCGACAAGCTGCGCACCCATCCCCGGTTTGAGGCCTTCTTGACTGAGCGCAACATCGACATGCTCTACAAGTCAGCGCCGCTGCACGACATTGGCAAGATCGGCATCCCCGACAGCATCTTGCTCAAACCCGGCAAGCTCTCGGCCGAAGAGTTCGAAATCATGAAGACCCACACCACGCTGGGTCTGGATGCCATCGTCAAGGCCGAAGAGCGCCTGGGTCTGAAGGTGGCCTTTTTGACCTTTGCCAAAGAGATCGCCTTCAGCCACCAAGAAAAGTGGGACGGCAGCGGCTATCCGCAAGGTACTGCGGGCGACAACATTCCTATTTCAGCGCGGCTGATGGCGGTGGCCGATGTGTATGACGCACTCATCAGCCGCCGCGTCTACAAAGAACCATATTCGCACGAAGTGGCCTGCGGCATCATGCTCAAAGGGCGCGGTGCGCACTTTGACCCTGACATCTTGGACGCTTTCATCGCGCTGTCAGAAGACTTCCGCGACATTGCGCGGCGCTACTCGGACGAGTAGTTTGCCGCTGCGCGCAACGGCAGCTCGCTAGGCCTGCTTGGGCAGCGCGGCGGCTACGGCTTGTACCGCCTGGGCTGCCACGGCCTTGTCTTCGGCCCGCGCAAACTTGCTGTACTTGCCCAGCACCTGCACCAATTGGGCGTAGATCTTGGGTGGGGCGGCCAGGCATTCACGCTGGTCCATAAAGTCGGGCTCGCCGGTGAAGTTGCCGATCAGGCCGCCGGCTTCTGTCACCAGCAGCGAACCGGCAGCCACATCCCAAGGGCTCAGGCCCGTTTCAAAGAAACCGTCGCTGTAACCGGCGGCCACATAGGCCAAGTCCAGGGCCGCAGCGCCGGGGCGGCGCAAGCCGGTGGTGCGTTGCATGACCTCACCCATCATGGCCAGGTACTGCGCAAAGTCGTCGCCTGGGCGAAACGGGAAGCCCGTGGCAATCAGGCATTGCGAAAGCTGGGTGCGCTTGGACGCGCGCATGCGCCGATCATTTACGAACGCGCCGCGCCCGCGGGTGGCGGTGAACAGATCGTTGCGGGTGGGGTCATACACCACAGCTTGTTCCACCCGACCACGAAAGCTCAGCGCGATGCTGACGCAGTAAACCGGAAAGCCGTGGATGAAGTTGGTGGTGCCGTCTAGCGGATCAATGATCCACACATAGTCGCTCTTGCTGCTGCCCCGGGTGCGGCCTGATTCTTCCGCCAAGATGCCGTGGTCTGGGTAGGCGGTGAGCAGCGTGTCAATGATGGCCTCTTCAGCGGCCTTGTCGATTTCGGTCACGAAATCATTGGCCTGCTTGCGCGACACCTTCACAGCGTCCACATCCAGCGCGGCGCGGTTGATGATGGAGCCAGCGGTACGGGCGGCCTTGACGGCCACATTCATCATCGGATGAGGTGCGTTAGACATGAGGTGGGGCGCAGCGGTTAGAAAAGACACGCTCATCAGCGCCACGGCACAAGGTGCGATCACCGCCGGGCAGTAAGCTGAAGGGCAAAGAAGGGCGCGATTTTATCGGTGTCGCCTGCGCAATGGCCGCGCCGATGCTGGGGGCGCGGTTCTAATTGCGCATGCTTCGCACTCGCTTCATCCTCATCGACACCAGCCACGCAGGCAATGTGGGCGCCGTGGCGCGCGCCATGCGCACCATGGGTTTTGATGACTTGGTGTTGGTCAACCCGCGCTGGCCCAATGTGCTCAAGCGCAAAGAAACCATTGAACGCGCCAGCGGTGCCCTGGATGTGCTGGAGCGTGCCCGCATCGTGCCCACGCTAGACGAAGCGCTAGACGGCATGCACCACCTGTGCGCCACCGTGATGGTGCCGCGTGACTTTGGGCCGCCGTGCACCAGCCCGCGCGAACACTTTGCGGGCATCGTGCAGCATGTGCTACAAAAAAAAGAGCATCTTCCGCAATCAAATAGGGCGCAACAGGCCGATTTGGCTCAAGGCATTGGTGCGCTCACACCCGCCAGCGGCGTGGCACTGCTGTTTGGCTCCGAGCGCTTTGGCATGGCCAATGACGATGTCTACCGATGCCAAGTGGCGCTGCGCATTCCCACTGCGCCCGACTTCGGGTCGCTGAACCTGGCCGCTGCGGTGCAGGTGCTGGCCTATGAATGGCGCAGCGCGTGGCCCACCGAAAGCGCGGCCCCCGTGGCGCCACCCACGAGTGCGGCAGACGCGCCTGCCGACGCCCAATCCCAAGCGGGTTTGTTGACGCATTGGCAATCGGCGCTGGTGGACATTGGCTACCTCGACCCCGGCGCCCCGCGCAAGCTCATGCCCCGCTTGCAAAGGCTGCTGCAGCGCGCCGCGCCCACGGTGGCCGAAGTGAACATCTTGCGCGGCATTGCCCGGGCGGCCCAGGTCGCGGCTCAGTCGGTTGCACAGCGCACCACCGCCCCAGGGGCTGACAAAACGTCGCCACGCTGACACCATGCAGCCAGTGCGTGGCTGCTTCACCCATCGGTGAACGCCGCCACCGCACCCCACCGGAGCCCGCATGGACCGCAGAGACTTCTTGCAGCAATGCCAACACAGTGGCGCGGCCGCCTGTGCGGGTGCCTTGGGGCTGGCCGTGCCCGCGTCGCTGGGCCTGCCCA
The DNA here is from genome assembly GCA_013297985.1 of Comamonadaceae bacterium. GTDB lineage: Bacteria > Pseudomonadota > Gammaproteobacteria > Burkholderiales > Burkholderiaceae_C > JAAFIY01. The sequence continues at coordinate 5,501 of JAAFIY010000153.1, forward strand.
ACTTGGCCCACGCTGGCGCCTTGAAGCAAACCGCCTATGCGCGCGCTTTGTTGGTCAATGAGCAAGGTGACCCCATCCGCGCCAAGCAGCTCAAGGCCCGCACCAACTACATCTTTCACTATCCGTTTGAAGCCACGCCGGTGTTTTTGCTGGACTTGGGCCAGCCCGTGCCGCCGCAGACGCTGGCCACCCAAGCAAAAGACAGCTACGACTGGCCCGGCGGCGTGGGCGCGCAGCGCAGCGTGGTGGCCTTCAGCGCCATTTGCGCCCACCAATTGGTGTACCCCACCCAGCA